>CAZSXA010000059.1:0-12070 GCA_964611195.1 uncultured Bauldia sp. | reverse complement strand
TGGCTCGTCCATCAGCATGATCGGCGGATTGGAGACGAGCGCGCGGGCGAGCGCCACGCGCTGCTTCATGCCGCCGGAAAGCTCGCGCGGATACGCCTTGCCGAATTTGGCGAGACCGACGAGGTCGAGCATTTCGTCGGCCTTGGCGCGCGCCTCGTTCTTCGCAACGCCGGTGATCTCCAGCGGGAAAGCGACATTGGCGCGGACCGTTGCCCACGGAATCAACCGGAACGACTGGAAGACGAACCCCATATCGGGCCCCGGCACCGGCGGCGTACCGTCGACGAGAACCTGGCCACTGTCGGGCTCGATCAGCCCGTTCAGCATTCTGAGCAGCGTGGTCTTGCCGCAGCCCGATGGGCCGACCAGCGAAACGAAGGTGTTGTCGCGGATGTCGAGCGACACGTTCTTCAGTGCAACGACGACATCGTCGGACTGAGGACGCTTGAACGTCTTGTTGACGCCCTGAACGGCGATCTTGGCGGTGGCGGCCGGAGCCGCCACCACCTGTTCGTCTGTGCGGATTGCCGCTTCAGCCAATGGGCTTAGCGGGTCGGCGCGTCGGACGACTCGTCGACACCGAGGTCGTCGAGGATGTCGTCGATGATGCTGAAGTCGACCCAGTCATCGAGCTCGGGGGCCGTCAGGCCGGCGAACTCTTCGCCCTCGAAGACCTGCTCGACGGAGAAGGAGAGCTCCTCGGCAGACATGCCGCCATTGACGCTCCACGTTCCGACGAATGTCTCGGCCAGCGCCGTCAGGGTCTCTTCGTCCTGGTCGGGACGAACCTCGAGCATGTCCTGGACCCACGCGTCCGGGTTCTCGTTGTAGTGACGCGACAGCCGGGTCAGCGCGCGGATGACGGCTTCGACGTCGTCGCGACGGTCTTCCAGCACATCGGCCGGAACGACGTTGACCTTGTTCACGACCGGCGCTGCGTCGCCATATTCGGCAACCGGAACGACGATGCGAAGGCCGGTGCGGTCGGGGATCGACAGCCACACGCCGATGGACATCGTCGCGCAGTCGACCTGACGGGCAGCCAACGCCTCGGCGCGCGGGCCGGTGAAGCCGATCGGAACATAGTTGACGGTATCGACATCGAGCCCGGCTGCAGACATGACCATCCGGCTGAGGCCGTAGTCGAGGCTGCCGACGCGGTTGATGGCGAAGTTCTTGCCGGCGATGTCGGCGACCGACTGAACGTCGTCGGTGCAGGCGATCAGGAACGGCAGGAACTTATTGGGCGACGTGACGGCCATCATGTCGAGCACGTCGTTGGCGACCATCTGCATCGTCGCGTCGAGCGCGATGTTGGCCATTTCGCCTTCGCCCGCCTGAAGCGCGGCGGCGGCGAGGGTGGTGTCGGTCACGCGAACGAATTCGACGGTGACGCCCTCTTCCTCATAGTACCCAAGCTCCTGGGCGAGGAACATGACCGAGTTCTGCACCAGCGGCACTTCCTGCTCGGTCACGATCATGCGGAAGGGCTCCTGTGCCTGCGCCGTCGTATTGGCGGCAAGCACTGCGGTGCCCATGGTGAGAGCGATGGCTAGCCCTCGGATGCGATTGGCAGACATGGAACAAATCCTCTCCTTGTCGCGGCGGCGCCGCAACTGAACATTCTCATGAGCTCCATGTGCCAGCGCCGGCAAGCCGACGCTATTCCATTCCACGCATTTACGCACATTTTGCGGGCAATTGGAAACCCCCGGCCGGGACCGGGCCATCAATTTCCGCTGTACCGCCAGCGCTCCGTTCGGCTCTCAACGACGCGCAGAAGCGACGTAATCACAACGCCGACGAGTGACAGGGTGAGAACCACAACCAGATAGTTGGGCGGCTGGAAGACGGCTCGGTAGGCGCCGATCAGACCGCCGAGGCCGGATGCGGCGAGGTAGATCTCGGCGACCACCGTGTTGATGAGTCCGATCGTGGCTCCGATCCGAAGCCCTACGACCACGAAGGGGAGGGCGCCGGGCAGCATGATACGGACGAAGATCTGGCCGCGGCGAGCTCCCGCCGATCGCGCCATCTCGACAAGCTCGCCGTCTGAGTTTCGAACGCCGGCATAGGTGTTGACGATGATCGGCATGACGGCGCCGAGGAACACCACGAAGGTCTTGGCTTCGAAGCCGAGGCCGAGAAACACGATGATCAGCGGGATGAACGCGATTCTGGGCGTTGCCATCAGCGCGTTCGTGAACACTTCCATGGTTCGGCCGAGCACGCGGAATCCGCCGAGGATGAGGCCGGTGACGATCCCGACCGCGGCCGCGATCAGGTAGCCGGACAGATAGACGCGAAGGCTCTCCGAGAGGCCAACGCGAAGCCTGTTCCGATCCTCGCCGAGCATCTCGATGGCTGCGTCAAGCGTGCTGGCGGGATCGGCGAGAAGGTTTGGGCCGGCCCGGGCCGCCGCCTCCCACCACAGCAGGAGGAACACTCCGAGCGCCACCAGGCGGAAGAACGGGATCTGGTAGGGCGCGAACCACTCCGGCGGTCGGCCGGATAGCGGAGTCATCCGCCACAGGCCGATGACGATGATGAACAGGCCCGGCCAGGTCAGGATCAGGTGGTAGTAGACCGGAAAGCCCGTCCCGGCCTCGTCGACGATATCGTCGGCGGCGGCGTCGAGGGCGTCGGCAACTGCCAGAATGTCGGTGATCGGGGCGATCAGCCCATCCGCGACGTCGCGCAGGACATCGGCCGTGTCCTCCAGCGTGTCTGCGACCGCCTCGTCTATGTTGATCAGGCCTTCGCAAAGATCGCCGCGAAACAGGAAGCACTCGGACGCGTCGACGAGGGACATGTCCGCGGGTTCGGTGAGCTCGCTGTAGGATATTGCCCACCACACCGCGCCGAGCGCGACGAGTGCGAGACCGATAATGATCGGCCGGTTCAGCTTCACACAGGGCCTCCCGTCAGCGCCCGAAGGCGCGCCCCCTCCGGCCCCTCGCACTGATGCGTGAGGTACCCGAACTGGCGCTTGTGTATCGTCACGACTTTGGAATCAAGCAGTTCCCGCCCGCCCGGCGTCACCCTCAGAGCCTGCATTCCGATCGCTCCGCACCGATACCAAGGGTATCAAGGTCGTTCGCGGGATGGACGAATCCGTCCAGCGGCGCGCGTGCCACGACCCGGTTGTGGGTGGCCAGAAGGACCGGCTGCCGCAGCTGCTGATCCCATGGACGGACGGTCAGGGGAGTCCCCTTGGCGCCGTCAAAGTCTGCGTCCTGGCTGAGCAGATTGCTCAGCAACGCTTCGTGCGTGATTGGGGCGTCGCCCCCTTCGCCGGACTCGGTGCGGGCGCGAAAGACTGCCTGAACGATGGCGCTCACCGATATCCACGCCGCCCAATCCGTGGTGCCCATGCGGCGGTCGGCATGGAATTCGAAGCGGGCATTCAGACCGGAGGCGCCGGCCCGACTCCACGACCAATGCCATCCGAGCGGCACGAGGCCGGCGGCACCCACTACGGGTCGCGCCTCGCGCGTCTCATACGGGACAAGGTTGGCGAATGCACCGAACGCATCAGCCACAAAGACCACGTCGTAATCCTCGCCGGCGGTGAGCGCCGAAATGCTGGTGTCGACCGATAGGACGTAGTCACGGACGTCGACGACACGCAGTCCGGCCCGGATGGCGGACCGTTCGAAGGCGTCTGCCAGGGCGCGATCCGCCTCCGCCGGACCGCGCAGCAGAAGGACGTCTCGCCACCGCCTGTCTGAAAGGAACTGCGTGACCGCATCGGTCATCATCGACTGGCTGGGCACGGCGTGGATCAGGTTCGCACGGCAGCCGGCGCCCCTGAGTTCGTCGTCATCAGCTGAAACGTTGAAGAATGTGACCGGCAGGGATTCCAGGGCGCCGGCAAGAGAGGCGAGCTGCGCCGCGGGAAGGTCCGCAACGACGAAGTTGATGCCTTCCGCCACCCAGCCCTCAATGATCAGTGCGAGCGCGTTGAGATTGTCATTGCGTGCAACCTGAAGCTGGAAGTCGATCCCCAATTGCCGGCCCATCAGTTCGGAATCGATCAGAGCGACTTCTGCGCCGCGCAGGGCGGCGCCGAGCGGCGCGACCGGTATCTCCATGAACGTACGCGGGCCGCCGAGGCGTGGATCGTTGTCGAGATGGACATAGCCGATCCGATAGACGAGGCTTTGTCCGTCATCTTGAGCGCGCGCGGGTGCGGAAACCGTGGAGATGGCGAGAAGTGTTGCAAAGGCCGCTAACGCTGCGAGCTTGAGGGATGCAAGCAACCCGTAGAAGCGTCGGGATCGGCCGGCAGAAGTGGCAGGAAACGACGAAGGGATGGGACAACTCACGTCTGGCCAGCGGATAGATTGCATCGATAAGATGGGTTCATGAGTCAGGTTTTGTTGCAGGCGCGCCCGATTTCGTCAATCAATCCGCTCCGGCCGGGACGCGGGCGTGGCGCGATGGTGCCGGCTCGGTGGAAGCGACAGGTGTCGGCTCGATGAATGCGATCGTGCAGTTCGATCAGGTCGACCGCTCTTTCGGCAAGAACAGGACGTTGATGGCGGTCGACTTCGGCGTCGAACGTGGCGAGAGCGTCGTGATCGTGGGGCCGGACGGATCCGGAAAGGAGACCATCGTCCTGCTGGCGGCCGGCCTCGATGTTCCCGATCGCGGTGCGGTGACGGTGAATGGCCTGGCCGCCGCGGCTCGGCGGACGCGATCGGCCGGAACGCTCGGCCTCGTTCTGGGGACGACGCCGTTCGGACTGCGGGAATCGGTTGGGTCCTCGATACGGCTTCGCGCGCGACTTCATTCCCTCGGCGGCTCCCTGGCGAGGCAGCGCTGCGACGAACTCGTCGCCACGCTCGGTCTAAGCGAGAAGGAGCGCGATCCGATCGGAGTCCTCGGTCCGTTGGACGCGATGCGGGCGGAAATCGCTGCCGCCGTCGTGCACCATCCCGACATGCTGATTCTGCACAAGCCCACTGCTCAACTCAGTTCCA
This sequence comes from uncultured Bauldia sp., assembly GCA_964611195.1. GTDB lineage: Bacteria > Pseudomonadota > Alphaproteobacteria > Rhizobiales > Kaistiaceae > JADLGL01. The sequence continues at coordinate 7,085 of CAZSXA010000059.1, read as the reverse complement.
GCCAGGCCCGGGATCTGATCGGTGATCTCAAGAGGCTCCAGCGCGAACTCGGCCTGGCGGCACTGTGGACTTCGTCACGCGCGGACGACCTCCGCCATGCCGACCGAGTGGTTCTGCTTCGGGCGGGGACTGTCCGGTTCACCGGGACACCGGACGCGCTTCTCTCGGAAGCCGGCCAGGCGGACATACCGGCGGCAATGGCGAAGTTGATCGGGGAGGGCGAGGGCCTCGTCTAGCTGCCCTCGGCATCGTCGGCTGGTGCAAGCCGCCGAGCCTCGACCTTGTCGATTCGTCGGCCGTCGAGATCGACAACCTCGAAACGCCACCCTTCCCATTCGAAAGCTTCGCCCGTTGTTGGGATGTGCCCCAACCGGTGGAGCACAAAGCCGGCAAGCGTGTGGTAGTCCTCGTCCTCGCTCATGCCGGCAAGCGCCAGCGTGCGCTCAGCATCGTCGATCGGTATCCGTCCCGAAAGCAGCCAGGATCCGTCGGCGCGCTGGAAGGCATCGGGTTCCTCCTCGCCCTCTTCTTCCGGCAGATCGCCGGCGATCGAGGTGAGGATGTCGGTCGGCGTCACGATCCCCTCGAACGATCCGTGCTCGTCGAGAACGATCGCCATGTGGACGGACGACGTGCGGAACTGATCGAGGAGCCGCAGCACCGGCATGTGCTCGTTGACGAAGAGCGGCTCACGGAGCGCCGCCTCGATATCGACGGCTCCAGTCCGGTTGAGCTGCTCCAGGAGGTCCTTGACGTGGACGACGCCGACCACCTCGTCGACCTCGCCGCGGCTCGCCGGAAACCGCGAATGGCCGCTTTCCAGAATCTCCTTGAGGATCGACGCCGGTTCGTCCTCGACATCGACCCACATCACCTCGGGCCGGGGGACGATGATCGAGCGCAGCGAACGGTCGGCGACCTTGATCACGCCCTCGATGAGTTCGCGCTCGGCCGGGTGGAACACGCCACTCTCGGTGCCCTCGGCGACCATCGCCCGCACCTCTTCCTCCGTCACGCTGCTCTCGGCGACGCGGCGGACGCGCAGGAGCCGGAGCACGCCTTCGGTGGAAATCCGCAGGAACCAGACGATCGGCGCACCGACCGTCGACAGCACCGACATCGGGCCCGCCACGAAGCAGGCGATTCGCTCGGCATTTGCCATCGCGATCCGCTTCGGCACCAACTCGCCGATGATCAGCGAGAAGTAGGTCACCAGGATCACGACAATGGCGATCGCCAGCCCGTCGGCCGAGGCTTCGATAGCCTCGATCTCGCGCAGCTGATCGGCGAGCGGCTCTGACAGCGTGGCGCCGCTATAGGCGCCGGCGAAGATGCCGACGAGCGTGATGCCGACCTGGACAGTCGACAGGAAGCCGGTCGGGTCCTCCGTCAGCGCCAGCGCCCGCTTCGCGCCGCGCACATTTTGCTCGACGAGTCCCTGAAGCCGCGCGCGCCGGGACGACACGATCGCGAGCTCCGACATGGCGAAGAAGCCGTTCAGGAGGAAGAGGAGGCCGACGACGGCCAACTGCCAGATCTGCATCTCACCTCGGTGGAGGCCGGGTCGAGGCTATCTGTCGGTTGCCCACCCATCTGACCGGGGAAACTAGTCGTTCTCGCCGCGGGTGCAAGACGTGAAGGGACACGCAACGGCGTGTTCATGATTGACTGTGTCGGCCATGATTGGGCATTGGTACAGCTCTCAAATCGGCAGGAAACGGCCATGTCCCGGACATCTTCCATTATTGCAGCTACCTTTGTCGGCGTCCTTGCCCTTGCGGTGGGGCCTGCCGTCGCCCAGGACGAGGAGGCCGCGCCGGCCTTTCCGATCGGCTTCATGCCGGACGCCAAGGCGGCTGCGGCCGATATCGAGGAGGACACGACGCGCATCCTCAACGGCGACATCGCCGTTGAAGGCGCGTGGCCGTGGCAGGTCGGTCTCATCAGCAGGGGCGCGCCCAGCATCTTCGACGGCCAGTTCTGCGGTGGCACTCTGATCTCGCGGACCTGGGTGCTGACCGCGGCGCATTGCGTATACGACGAGGCGCCGGATCTGTCTCTGACCCGGGTCCCGCCCGACGAGATCGAAATCCTCGCCGGGACCAATTATCTCGAAGACGGCGATGGCGAGCTGATTGCGGTCGAGGCGATCTACGCCCATCCAGACTACGATCCTGCGGCGATCGACAACGACATCGCGCTGATCCGGCTGGCCGAGGCGCCGAGTGATCCGGACATCGCGGCGATCAAGCTGCCGTCCCTCGCAGCGGAGGAGCAGCTTGCTGCGCCGGGCACGCCGGCGATCGTGGTGGGCTGGGGCCGGCTCCAGGACGGCCGCTTCCCGATCGACCTTCGCCAGGTGCAGATTTCCCTGTTCGACCGCTCCGAGTGCAACAGCCTCATCAGTGGGCCGCCGAAGCCGGGGGTGGTGATCCAGGGCGACATCACCGAGAACATGATCTGCTCCGGCGTCTCCGAGGGCGGCCGGGGTTCGTGCAACGGCGATTCCGGTGGACCGCTGATGGTGGCGATGCCCGACGGCACCTATCTCCAGGTCGGCATCGTTTCCTGGGGCTACACCGCCGACAACGCCGCCGGCTGTAGCCTCGAAGCTGAATTCTCGGCCTTCACGCGCGTGGCGATCTACCAGCAATGGATCATGGACACCATCGCGGCGGCCAACTGATCAAGGGCGGTCAATCACTCCGAGAGGCCCTGCAGGTCGCCTCGCGCGAACTGCAGGCCGCCGATCTCGCCTTCGGTCATGGGACGGGCAACGCCGCCGACGAGGCGGCCTTCCTGCTCCTCGAAGGGCTGGGTCTGCCGATCGACGATCCCGAGACCGCCGCCGGCCGCATCCTCACCGACGAGGAGGCCGACAGGCTGGCCGTGTTGATCGAGCGCCGCGAAAGGGACCGCGTGCCGGCGCCCTATGTCGTCGGGGCTGCCTATGTCGGCCCGTTCCGCTTCCGCGCCGATGAGCGGGCTCTGGTGCCGCGATCCTTTATCGGCGAGTTGCTGGTCGCCGGAATGGACAGCGACGAACCGCTGCCGCTCGTGCCGCGCGCCGCGACCCACCGCATCCTCGACCTTTGCACTGGCTCGGCGTCCCTGGCGATCCTCGCCGCCCATGCCTTCCCCGACGCCAGCGTCGATGCGGTGGACCTTTCGACCGATGCGCTCGATCTGGCCGCGCTGAACGTCGCCGATCACGACCTCGGCGACCGGGTCCGCCTTCTCGCTGGCGATCTCTTCGATCCGGTCGCCGGCAACCGCTACGACCTCATCGTCACCAACCCGCCCTATGTCACCAGCGCCGCGATGGCCGAGTTGCCGCCCGAATACCGGCGTGAACCCGGGATCGGGCTCGATGGCGGCGCCGACGGGCTGGACCTCGTCCGGCGCATCCTCGATCGCGCTGACGCCTTCCTTGTTCCGGAGGGCGCGATGATCTGTGAGATCGGGGCCGGGCAGCCGCAATTCGAGCAGAGCTTTCCCACACTCGACGTCCTCTGGCTCGATACCGAGGAGAGTTCCGGCGAGGTCTTCCGGGTGGACGCGGCGGCGCTTTCCGCCCACAAGGCCAGCGGCCATACCACCAGTCCCGCGGAGTGACATTGACTGACGCCGAACACGATTGGAGCCGGCTTCCCGGCGCGTTGATCCCATTCAACTGGCGGGCGTTCTGGCACAAGCACCGCATCCTCTATCGGGATCTCAGCGACCTTCGCGCAATCACGACGGCGGTCGTCACCCGCCTTGGCTTTCACCTCGTTGGTCAGCTCGGCTGGGCGCTCGATACCGCCGTGCATCCACGCTGGGCGAAGACTCCGATGGCGCCGCCCGTCTTCATCCTCGGCCACCAGCGCTCCGGGACGACGTTGCTGCACCGGCTGCTGTCGGCCGATCACGCCCATGCGCGATCGCTGCTCCTCCACGAAATGCTACTGCCGGCCATCACCACGCAGCGTGCGATCGAAGCCGTCGGGCGCTGGGACAGCGATCTCATGGGCGGGGCGCTCGGCCGCGCCTTCCAGCGCTTCCAGGAACGGATTTTCGGCCCGCTCGATTACATGCACCGGCTTCGCTTCGACGAGATCGAGGAGGACGAGTTCGTCCTGTGGACGATCTATGCCTCGACAATGGTGATCAACGATGCCCCGCTCAACACGGTCCACGAGGGTCTCGAGGAGCTTCGCGACTTCCATAAATGGCCGGTCGAGCGACAGATCGATGCGTTCGGCTGGTATCGCGCATGCCTGCTGAAGGAAGTCTATCGCGCGCCTTCACCCGACGAGCACCTGCCGTGGATCGTCTCGAAGAACCCGCATTTCTCGCAGAAGATTCCTGAACTGATGCGTGTCTTCCCGGATGCGCGGCTGATCTACATCGTCCGCAATCCGCTCGAGACGATCGCCTCGCGGCTCGATCTCATTCGCGGCATCTGGCGCCATCGCTTCCCGGAGTTCCGTGACATGACGCCCGAGCAGGCCGCTGCGATCGTCAAGGATTCCAAGCGCACCTATCTCAATGCCGAGCGTGATTTCTACGACGTGCCGGAAGAGCAGCGGATGATCATCAACTACGAGGATCTTCTGGACCGGCTGCCGGACACCGTCCGCCGCGTCTACAGCTACTTCGATTTGCCCGGGCCGGATGCGCATCTCGGCGCGATCCTGGACGACATGGACCGCAACTGGAAACGGCACGAGTCGAAGCACCACTACGATCTCGAGGAGTTCGGCGTCGATCCGAAGAAGCTGAAGAAGGAGCTCGCGCCGGTGTTCGCCAACCATCCGATTCTTGAATGACGGCGGAACGATAGGTGGGTTCGCTCGGCTGGATCACGGCACTTCTGGCCGCCATTGTCCTTGGCGCGGGGACGGCAGCGTGGATCGTCTTCCGCCCGCCCGTGATGCCGGCCATCCGCAACGGCGCGTGGATGACGAACCTTCAGGTCGGCAGTCGCTCGGCCAACATGTATGTCCGCGCCCACATCGCCCTCACCGGGCTCTTCGCGCTCAACAAGACCGAGACGATCTACTTCCGCGCCGCCACCGACGACGAAGGGCGGCCGCTCCGTGCCGATCAGGACTACGTCATCGAGGGTCGGGACATTCCGGCGCGGTGGTGGGCGATCATGCTCTACGGCCAGGACAATCATCTCATCGCCAACGCGGCCGATCGCTACTCCTATTCCATGGCCAATCTGGCCCTGGAGCCGGACGGCAGCTACCGCATCCACCTGTCGCGCGCGCCGAAGGACAGGAACTGGCTGCCTTCGGGCGATCGCGACCAGCGGCTGTCATTCTCCTTGAAGATCTACAATCCGGCGCCGGAGGTCTATCAGGACCCGGCCGCGATCGAGCTGCCGAGGATCAAGCGGGTGTCGGGGCGATGAGCGCCACGCTCACCTGGATCGTCGTGACCCTCGTCGGCGCCGTCATCGTCCACATCGGGCTCGTCCGCGCCTTCCCCTACATCGTGATGTTCGTCGTCGGGCGCGTCTTCAAGGGGCCGACCAATGAGATGATCCACATGCCGCCGACCACCGCCGAATCGCGAGCGGTGGTGCGGCCAAGCCCCGATCTCCTCTATTCGGCGATCATCTACGATGTCCGCGATGGACCGCTCCGCATCGACGCGGTCGTTCCTGACACCTATTGGTCGATCTCGTTCTTTGCCAACAACACCGACAACTACTTCGTTGCCAATGACCGCGCTCTCGGAACCGGGCCCGTCAGCTTCGTCCTGGCCGCGCGCGGGACGAAGCCGGGGACGGATGATGCGCGTCTTGTCGAAGCCCAGTCGAAGCGCGGCGTCGTGTTGTTGCGGGCATTGGTGCGCGATCCGGAATCCATCGGCGAGCTTATCGCGATCCAGGAGCAGGCACGCTGCGCGCCGCTGTGACTGCTATTCCTGCTGGCCGCGCGGGACGGAGCTCAGCCCGAACTTCGCCGCAGCGCGCTTCCTGAGCTCGACCTTGTCGACCTTGTTGAGCCGCCCGCGCACCGGCATCGGGTCAACCTTCAACATGAAGTCGGGCTTGGCCGAGGTGCCGGTTACCGCCGCCACCGCCCGCGCGAGCTGGCCTTCGTCGATCGCAGCGTCTGCCGCTGGCTGCCAGCACAGCACCACGGCCTCGTCCTGCTTCTCCTCGTCCCAAAGACCGATCAGCGCGGCGTCGCGGAGAAGCTTCCTGCCGCTCCCATTGGTTATCTCGCGAAGGTCGGCTTCGAGTGTCGCCGGATAGATGTTCACCGCCGCGCGGATGATCATGTCCTTGGCACGGCCGATGAGAACGAGCCGAGGTTCGCCTTGTTCCTCGACGATCTCGCCGAGATCGCCGGTCGCGAACGGTTTGTCGCCCAGCGGCTCCTGCCCGAGATAGCCGTTGAAGAGCGACTCGCCGGTCAGCATGATCTCGCCCTCCGGCGAGATCGCGGCCTGCGTACCCGGCATCAGTGTCCCGAGGAGATCGCCCTTGCCCTTCCACGCGATCTTGTCGGCGTCGCTGGCCTGGGTGACCGGTCCGGCCTCGGTGAGGCCGTAGATGATGGTCACTTGCGTTTCGGGCGATAGCCATTCGCGGAGCGCGACGAGGAACTCGCGCGTGACAGGCGCACCGCCGAGGAAGACGGCCTTGAGGCTCGGCGGCAGGCGCGTCCGATCGCCACCGGCCTGCTCCATCATCTCCATCCACACAAAGGGCGATCCGAAATAGGCCTCGGCCGTGCCGCTCTCGATCAGTTGCCGAACCATCTCCGCGCGCTTCTGGACGCGCCCGCGGGTGACCAGAACCTCGATGCCGAGCACCAGCCCGAACAGCACCTGCTGCGGATTGTCGGCGATCAGCGACTTCGCGCCGGTCCCATCGGCAAGCGTGGCGATGTTGGACATGATCGCCGACACCGCGCCGTGCGACAGTCGCACGCCCTTGGGAAGGCTCGTCGTTCCGCCCGTGTAGATGATGGCGAGGTCGTCCTTCGGCTCCATCGGCTCGATGATCGGTTCGCCGTCACGGGCGAGGCGCTTCAGCAGCTTGCCGGACACCTTCACCTGCTTCACGCCGTGTCGCGCCGTAA
>CAZSXA010000058.1:0-12258 GCA_964611195.1 uncultured Bauldia sp. | reverse complement strand
GAGCTCGGCGTCAATTTCCGCGCGACCTCGGGGCCGGTGATTTCCAAGGCTGGCGATCTCGCCGCGCTTCTCACCAATCTCGAGGAGCGTGACGTCATCTTCATCGACGAGATCCACCGGCTCAATCCCGCGGTCGAGGAGATCCTCTATCCGGCGATGGAGGATTTCCAGCTCGACCTCATCATCGGCGAGGGTCCGGCGGCGCGCTCGGTGAAGATCGATCTGGCGCGCTTCACGCTCGTCGGCGCAACGACCCGGCTCGGGCTCCTCACCAACCCGCTGCGCGATCGCTTCGGCATTCCGATCCGGCTCAGTTTCTATTCGACCGAGGAACTCGAAGAGATCGTCCGGCGCGGCGCACGCATTCTCGGCGTCCACATGACTGCCGACGGCGCGGCCGAAATTGCTCGCCGCTCGCGCGGCACACCTCGGATCGCCTCGCGGCTTCTCCGACGCGTCGCCGATTTCGCTTTGGTCGAGGACGATGGCGAGATCGACGCGGCGATCGCCGATAAGGCGCTGCAGCGGCTGGAGGTCGACACCCTCGGCTTCGATCAGCTTGACCGCCGCTACCTCACGACGATCGCGGAAGGTTTCGGCGGCGGGCCGGTCGGCGTCGAGACCATTGCCGCTGCGCTCGCCGAACCGCGCGACGCAATCGAGGAGATCGTCGAGCCGTTCCTGATTCAGCAGGGCTTCGTCCAGCGGACGCCACGCGGTCGGCTCCTGACACCCAATGCCTTCCGCCATCTCGGGCTCAGCCCGCCGGCCCAGACCGCCGGCCAGTTCGGCCTGTTCGGAGAGGGGGATGAGCCATGAGCGGATCGCAGGTCGCCATCTGGATTGCCTTGGGGGTTGTGGGCTTCATGGCCATGATCGTCGTTACAACGCGCATTCGTAACCGAGGCAGCGCGCCCCGGCGGCGCTCGAACGGCAGCGACGCCAGTATCACCGTGATCGCCGGCGCAGCACATTCGGGCCGCGACAAGCATGACGGGGACTCCAGTCACGCCGGCGATAGCGGCGGAGGCGGCGATGGGGGTGGTGACGGCGGGGGTGGCGACTAGCGCCGCGCCCTTCGCTACATGGGTTCCCGCCTTCTCGGGAACGACCGGAGCCGAGTTACAGATAATCGGCCGTGGCTCCCGCTTCCCTCGAACGGACCGAGATGCGCTAGACTGGCGCCATGCCATTCGATGATCTCGTCTCTGCATTCGTGACGCTGTTCGTCATCGTCGATCCGCTCGGCATGGCGCCGATCTTCCTCGCGGTCACGCAAGGCATGTCGCGGGCCGAACGGCGGCGCGTGGCGTTGGAATCGACGCTGGTCTCGTTCGGCATCATCGCCGGGGCGGCGCTGATCGGCGAATGGCTGCTGGAGACGCTCGGCATCGGCATCCCCGCATTCCGCATCGCCGGCGGGCTGCTGCTCTTCGTCATCGGCTTCGAGATGCTGTTCGAGCGACGGCAGCAAAGAAAGGCGGACAACGCCACCGACGTCGCTCAGGACCGTCAGTCGGGCGTTGCGATCTTTCCACTGGCGATCCCGCTGATGGCGGGGCCGGGCGCGGTGACGGCGGCGGTGCTGCTTGCGGGCGGTGCCAGCCGCGATGTCGGGAGCCTTGCCGCACTCATCGGCGTCGTCGCGGTGGTGATTGCGATGGTGCTGGCGGTCTTCCTGCTCGCGCCGGCGATCGAGCGGGTGTTCGGCCACAAGGCGCAGTCGGTCCTGGCGCGTCTCCTCGGCATCCTCCTTGCCGCGCTCGCGGTTCAATTCATCGTCGACGGCATCCGTCAGGCGTTCGGCATCGCCGCGGGATAGCGGATGCTTTCTGCCCTTCGAGCGGCGTATGACGGCGGCCATGATCGATCCGACCGCCGAAACCCTGCTCCTGCTTGCGCTTGCCGGCTTCCTCGCCGGCATCGTCGATTCCATCGCCGGCGGCGGCGGGTTGATCACGGTGCCGGCGTTGCTGCTTGCGGGGCTCGGCCCGGTCGAGGCGCTCGGCACCAACAAGGCGCAGGCGCTGTTCGGCTCGGGCACGGCGACGATCGCCTATGCCCGGGGCGGACATGTCGCGCCGCGGCGGCAGCTGCCTGCGGCGGCCCTGTCATTCGCGGGCTCCGGCGTGGGCGCGTTGCTTGCCAGCGTCGCGCCGACAAACTTCTTGGAGGCGTTGCTGCCGCTGCTCCTCATCGCCATCGCGGTCTATTTCGCGGTGAAGCCGCGGGTCGGCGATGTCGACCGCGCCGAGCGCATCCGGCCAGCGCTGTTCGTGGCGACCGTGCCGCTCGCGATCGGCTTCTATGACGGTATCTTCGGACCCGGCACCGGCTCGTTCTTCATGCTCGCCTATGTCGGCCTCGCCGGCTACGGCGTCCTCAAGGCCACCGCGCACACCAAGCTGCTCAACTATGCCTCCAATGTCGGCGCGTTCCTCGTTTTCGCGGCGGTCGGCGCGGTGTCGTGGGAGATCGGCGTGGTGATGGGGGTGGCGCAGCTCGCCGGCGCCGCGATCGGCTCGACCTTGGCGATGCGGATCGGCTCGCGGCTGATCAAGCCGCTGCTCATCGTCGTCTCGATCGCGCTGGCGGTACGTCTCCTTGCCGATCCGGCCAACCCGGTGCGTCAGTGGCTGGGGGGGTTGAGCGGCATTTGACGAGGGTCAAGGCAGCGCCGATGGCCCCTGCTACGCTGCATCTCCTCGGAACCATCGCGAGGGACAGGCATGGCAGAGGACGGCAAGGACGAGCGGGCAGTCGCGATCACGCGTCTCACGAACAAGCGCGACTTCCGCATGCATCTTGGCTCCTACGTGATCGTCAATCTGATGCTCGTCGGCATCTGGGCGACGACCGGGCAGAACCATTTCTGGCCGATATGGGTGATCCTGTTCTGGGGCGTCGGGCTCGCCTTCCACGGCTGGTGGGCCTATCTCGCCAAGCCGTTCACCGAGGACGAGATCGAGCGCGAGATGCATAGCGGGCACTGAAGCCCGAGACCGCTATCCCCCGACGAGACCCGCCTGACGGAGGCCCGTGCCGAGCGGATCGACCGGCTCGCCGTCGACCCAGACTTCGTAGTGGAGATGCGGTCCGGTCGCGCTGCCGGTCGTGCCGACCGTGCCGATGACATCGCCCTGGCGGACGCGGACACCCGGAGCGATCCAGTCGGCGAGGGCGCTTTGATGGGCGTACATCGTTTCCAGGCCATCCGCGTGGCGGATGCGTGTGGTGTAGCCGTAGCCCGACTCCCATTCGGCCGAGACGACGACGCCGTCGCCGGCGGCGAAAATCGCCGAGCCGTAGGCAGCAGAGATGTCGATGCCGGAGTGGAGCCGCCAGGACCCGAGGATCGGGTTCTGGCGCATGCCGAATTCGGAGGTGAGCACACCGCCGGCAACCGGCATGGCGATCAGCGCCCGCCGGGCGTCAGGCGATCGAACAGCGCGGCGAGACGCTGGAAGGGCCGGAACCCGTCGTCCTGTGCGAAGACGGCGGTCTGCCCCCCGACGACGATCGTCGACGCAAGAACGATTGTGACGGCGCCTTTGGCGAGGCCTTGCCGGGCCTTCATGAACGCACTCCCCTCGGTTCGCGGGGACCCTAGTTTAGGTGTTCGTTCAGGATCAATGGTAACCCGGCGCTAACCTTACCTTCGGTTGCGGCAGTCGCCGCAGCCATCGTGGTTGCCCTTCTCATCCTCTCCGGCGGCGGCTAGACGGAGCGCTCCCGCCATTGGTGCCGACGGAGCCCCGCCTTGCCCGATCGCTTCACGCTCATCTTCGACATCGACGGCACCTACTCCGAAACCGAGGAGACCCATCGCGAGGCCTTCAACCAGACCTTCGCCGAATACGGTCTCCCGTGGCAGTGGGACCGGCCGATGTACAAGGAATTGCTCAAGGTCACCGGCGGCAAGGAGCGGATGCGGCACTTCATCGAGCGCTTCGACCCCGAGGGCGGCGAGCGCGCCCTGCCGCTGATCCCGGAGATCCACGCTGCAAAGACGAAGCGCTACACCGCCATGATCGATGCCGGCGCCGCGCAGCCACGCCCCGGCATCAAGCGCCTCCTCGACGAGGCCGCCACGGTCGGCTGGCCGGTGGCGATTGCGACCACGACATCGATGCCGAACGTCGAGTCGCTGATCATAGCAACGCTCGGACAGGACGGCATGCGCCGCTTCGCGTCGATCGGCGCAGGCGACGTCATCGCCAACAAGAAGCCGGCGCCGGACATCTACAACTACGTTCTCGACGAGTTGAAGATCGCGCCGGAGGAGGCGATCGCCTTCGAGGATTCCATCAATGGCTACCGCTCGGCGGGCGACGCCGGCCTTCGCTCGATCATCACGCCGTCGACATACACCGAGGACGAGGACTTCACCGGCGCATTCGCGGTGATGAGCGATCTCGGCGAGCCGGCCGCACCCTATCGGCACATTTCCGGGGCGGGCGGTGACGACACGATGGTGACGCCGGACGCTCTTGCCCGATGGCTGGCGCGGTGAGCGGCGATGGCGTTGCCGGCGAACTGACGCCGGAAGGCCATGTCCTTCCGGTCCGCGTCTATCACGAGGATACCGACTTCACCGGAGTCGTCTATCACGGCTCCTTCGTGCGCTTCTTCGAGCGCGGGCGCTCCGATTTCCTCCGTCTGGCCGGCGTTTCGATGACGGCGCTTGACCGCGACGGCCTCCATTTCGTGGTGGCCGAAATGGCGCTGAAATTCAGGCGCGCCGCGGTGTTCGACGATCTCCTGAAGATCGTGACGACGCCAGCCGAGCTGACAGCGGCGCGGGCGGTCCTGCGTCAAACCGCGCGACGCGGCGCCGAGACGCTGGTGTCGGCCGAAGTGACCGTTGCCCTCGTCGGTTCCGGGGGGCGGCCGGCGCGCTTCCCGTCTTCGGTCTCGGCGCTCCTCCGGCCATTTGTGACCGCCGGCTAAACGCTTCGTTAAGCATGTTGGGGAGAGGTAGTGAGCCTGTGGCAATAGGCAGCGCGGCCCTTCTTTGAACAAATTTGCTGGCGAGGGACGCCGATTGTTCGCTCGTCCGATTCCTCACACCGACCGCGCCTGAGCGCTCGACCTCCCGCCGCCTCTGACGGGACCCCGAAGGACATGCCCGCCCCATGAACGAGAACGGCGACCTGTCGCTGATCCAACTGTTCACCGAAGCCGACCTGCTCGTGCAGGCGATCGTCATCGGACTCATTGCCGCCTCGGTGTGGTCGTGGGCGATCATTGTCGACAAGGTGCTGCTCTACCGCCGCGTCAATGCGCAGATGAACCGCTTCGAGCGCGTGTTCTGGTCCGGTCAATCGCTGGAGGAACTCTACGGCAGCCTCGAAAGCCGCAACACGACCGGAATGGCTGCGGTGTTCGTCGCGGCGATGCGCGAGTGGAAACGGAGCTTTGAATCGGGAGCGCGGTCGCCGATCGGGCTTTCCACCCGGATCGAGAAGGTGCTCGACGTCACGATATCCCGTGAGATGGAGCGCATGGAAAGCCGGCTCCTCTTCCTCGCTTCGACCGGCTCCGCGGCCCCCTTTGTCGGGCTGTTCGGAACGGTCTGGGGCATCATGGTCGCCTTCCAGGGGATCGCGAATACCGGCTCGTCGTCCCTGACGGTCGTGGCGCCCGGTATCGCCCAGGCGCTGCTCGCCACAGCCTTCGGCCTTTTTGCGGCGATCCCGGCCGTCGTCGGCTTCAACAAATTGTCCAATTCGGCGTCCAAGGTCGGCCAACGCCTTGAGGGATTCGCCGACGAGTTCGGCGCCATCCTCTCGCGTCAGGTCGACGAAAGGAGCTGACCGGTGGCGGCGACCCTTACATCTGCCACTCGTTCCGGCCGTCGCCGCGGGCGCCGGCGCTATGTGCCGATCTCGGAGATCAACGTCACGCCGTTCGTCGACGTGATCCTGGTGCTCCTCATCGTCTTCATGATCTCCGCGCCGCTCCTCACCTCCGGCGTTCCGGTTGATCTGCCGGAAAGCCAGGCGGGCGAGTTGCCGGCGCCGTCGGAGCCGATTGTCGTCACGGTCAATGCCGACGGCCAGATATTCATCGGCGAGGACGAGGTGACGTTGCCGCAGCTCATCCCGACGCTCACCGAAATAACCGACGGCAATCTCGACCAGCGCCTCTTTGTGCGCGGCGACCGCGCCTCATCCTATGGCGCAGTGCTGGTCGTGATGGGCGAGATCAATGCCGCAGGCTTCACCCGCATCGGTCTGGTGTCGCTGCCCGACGAGGATCAGTAGGCGATGCGGACGGGCGTGGCGATCTCGCTCGTTGCCCATGGCGCGCTCGGCGCAGCGCTGCTCGTGTCGCTGCCGGTGGCGACACTGGAGGCGCCGGATGAATCGTCGCCCATCGAGTTCATCGAGATCGCCGACATCACCGAGTTGTCGATCGGGCTCGACACCGTCGTACCTGAGCCCGAGCCGGAACCGCCGGCCGCGGCACCGGAGCCCGTCGCCGAGCCGGAGCCAGCCCCCGAGCCGGAGCCGCCGCAACTGGAACCCGAACCGCAGCCCGAGCCGGAGCCGGTTGCCGAGCCGAGGCAGATCGAGGCCGCGCCGGAGCCTGAGCCGGCGCCGCAACCGGAAACCGAGGCGTTCCCGGAGCTCGAGCCTGAGGCCGAGCCTGAACCGCTACCACAGCCCGAACCGGAACCGCAGCGGGCCGACGTCGGCCTGCTGCCGGCCCCGCCACGTCCGCGACCGGCAGCGATTGCCGCCGCGGCGCCGCCGGAGCCCGATCCGGAGCCGGAGGAACCCGAGCTGGAAGCCGCGGAGCCGGCGGAACCCGAACTGGAAGCAGCGGAACCGGAGCCCGAGCTTGCGGAGGCACCGCCACTGCAGCCCGAGGAGCCGGTCGAGGACACGCCCGACGATATCGCCGCGCTGATCGGTGCGCCCGACGATGACGGGCCGGCGGCGGCCGGCGCTCCCGACGCGCCGGCGAACACCGCACTGACACAGAGCGAAATCGATGCGCTTCGCGATGCGATCGCCGCCTGCTGGTTTCCTCCGGCCGGGTGGAACAATCCCGAAGAAGTCCGGGTTGTGCTGCAATTCCGCCTCAGTCGCGACGGCAATGTTGTGGGTGTGCCCAATGTCGTCTCGGCGCCCGCCGGGCAGTACGCCGCCGTCGCCACGCAGCGCGCGATCTCCGCCGTACGGAGCTGTGCGCCATACGACCTGCCGCCGGAGAAGTATTCCGAGTGGCAGGAGATCCAGATCAACTTCGATCCCTTCGACATGTTCCAACCGTGATTTGTGCTTGCGTCCGGAAGGAGAGGTAACTTGGCCACCATCGCCGCAGATGAAACCAGACGGTTCGCGCTCGCGCGGACGTTGATCGGCGTCTTCGTGCTGGCGCTGGCGATGACCGTCATCGCCGCGAGGCCCGCAGCGTCGCTCGTCGAAATCGATATCAGCCGCGGCAACACCGACCCGCTGCCGATCGCGATTCCCGATCTCGTCGGTACCGGCGACGATGCACAACTCGGCGCCGAGATCGCCGCGGTCGTCACCGCCGACCTTCGCCGTTCCGGCATCTTCGCGCCGGCCGATCCCTCGACGTTCGTCCAGCGCGACATCGATCCCGACGCTTCGCCGCGTTTCGGCGACTGGCGGATTATCGGCACGCAGGCGCTCATCACCGGTCGCGTCGTCACCCAGCCCGGCGGCCAGATCCGCGCCGAGGTGCGGTTGTGGGACGTCTTCGCCGGCGAGCAGATGGTCGGGCAGTCATTCCAGACAGGGCCTGAGAACTGGCGGCGCGTTGCCCACCTCATTGCCGACATCGTCTATGAGCGGCTGACCGGCGTTCCGGGCTACTTCGATTCCCAGGTCGTCTTCGTCGACGAGACCGGGCCGAAGGATGATCGCTTCAAGCGCCTTGCGATCATGGATCAGGACGGCGCCAATCTCCGCTACCTGACCGAGTCGGGCGACAATCTCTTCGTCCTGACGCCGCGCTATTCTCCGAACGCGCAGGACATCGCCTATATGGCGTACCCCAACTTCGGTGACCCGCGCGTGGTGCTCTACAACACCGTTACGCGGCAGGCCGAGGTGCTCGGCAATTTTCCCGGTACGACGTTCGCGCCGCGCTTCTCGCCCGACGGGACGAAGGTGATCATGAGCCTGCAGCAGGGCTTCGATTCCAACATCTTCACTTACGACCTCCGCACCGGGCAGACGCAGCAGCTGACCAACGTCACCGGCATCAACACCAGCCCGAGCTACTCGCCCGACGGCAGCCGCATCGTCTTCACCTCCGACCGCGGCGGTACCGCGAACCTTTACGTCATGAACGCCGACGGGAGCGGGGCTACGCGGATCAGCCAGGGCAGCGGCGCCTATTCGACTCCGGTGTGGTCGCCGCGCGGCGATCTCATCGCCTTCACCCGACAGAATGGCGGCTACTTCGAGATCGGCGTGATGCGCCCAGACGGATCGGGCGAACGTATCCTGACGCAGACGCTGGAGGTGCAGGAGGGCCCGACCTGGGCGCCGAACGGCCGCGTCATCATGTTCCAGCGCGAAATCCCCGGCGAGAACGGCGGACCGCAGCTGTGGTCGATTGACCTCACCGGCTACAACGAGGTGCGCATCCCGACGCCGAGTTGGGCATCCGATCCGTCATGGTCACCGTTGCGCAACTAGGCGGTCATGATAGCTTGATCGGGCGGGGGCAGGATCAAAGGAGGCGCGGCCGCGAAGGCTCGCCAAAGCGCGGTAGCAGCAACCGGTTTTCGGCTGTCATCGGCGGATCGAAACCGCCGCTTAACCATCGCGCGTCATGCTGAGCCCAACCCCGCCGTGGGTAAGGAGAACCCGTTTCATGTCTCGAGTAACCGATTCCCTGCGTGCCGGTCGGGCCGCGATCGTGCTGGCGGCCGCGCTGTTGCTGGCGGCCTGCGCGCAGAACCAGAACGAAGCTCCGAATGCCGCGCTCGCCGGCGGCGCTCCTGGCGCAACCGGCCCCGGCTCGGTCCAGGAATTCGAGGTCACGGTCGGTGACCGCGTCTTCTTCGAGACCGACTCGACGGAACTCACCGCCGCCGCCCGCGCCACGCTCGACCGGCAGGCGCAGTGGCTGCTGCAATACCCGCAATACCGGGTGACGATCGAAGGTCATGCCGACGAACGGGGCACGCGCGAATACAACATCGCGCTCGGCGGTCGGCGCGCCGCGGCCGTGGAATCCTATCTGATCTCGCGCGGCGTCCAGGCGGCACGGATCACGACGATCTCCTACGGCAAGGAGCGGCCGGTGGCCGTGTGCAACGACATCTCGTGCTGGTCGCAGAACCGGCGCGCGGTGACGGTGCTGACCGGCGCTCCGGGCGTCTAGTCCGGCGATACGCGGCGGGCCATGTCGCCCGCCGCAATTTGGCCGTCTCCGCTTTCCATGGTTCTGTCCGCGTTTTCAGGATGGTCCTTGCCTGGCGCGGGGAGACCCAATGCATTTGATGTCGATGCCGAGAGCCGTCCTCGTGGCGGCCGCCTTCACCTTGGTCGCGCTTCCGGCGAAAGCGCAGAATCAGGCCGATCTGCAGCTTCGCATCGATCGGCTGCAAACGCAGGTCCAGGAGCTGACCGGGATGGTCGAGGACCTCACCTTCCGGGTGCAGGATCTCGAGCGCCTGGTCGAGGTGCTTCGTGCCGACAACGAAGCCCTGTTCCAGATCCTCGCCGAAGCTGGGATCAGCGGCGTGGCCGCCACGCCGGCGCCGGCCGAGAATGAGCCCGTCGTGGTCGCAGCGCCTGCCGAGGATGCTCCCGTTGTCGAAGGTCCGGCCCTGGTGGCCGCCGATCCACCCGCAGCCGAGGCGCCGCCGGCGAATGATGGCGGCGGTGGCGGGCCCCTCGATCTTGCCGGCGCGCTTCGTCCCGATGGCGGCTTCAATCTCGATGCGCCGCCGGGCGCCGATGATGGCGGCGATGTCGCGGCGGTCGATCCGGCCGCCAATCCCTCGCCACCCGCTGCCCTCGGCGACGCGCTGAGTGTTTATGACCGCGGCTACAATCAGGTGCTGAACGGCGACTACTCTGAGGCCGAGCAGACGTTCCAGTCGTTCCTCGCGGCCTATCCCGGCCACGAGCTGACCGGGGACGCCCGCTTCTGGCTCGCCGAGAGCCTCTATTCGCGCGGTGCCTACCGTGAGGCGGCGACCGAGTTCTATAACGTCTATGTCGCGTTTCCGGGTCACGAGAAGGCGCCGGAAATGCTTCTGAAACTCGGCATGTCGCTGGCTTCCCTCGGCCAGACCGAGTCGGCCTGCGACACGTTTGCCCTGACGCTACAAAGCTTCCCCGATGCGGCCAACGCGCTGCGTCAGCGGGTCGCGGCGGAACAGGCCAATGCCGGCTGCTGATCTCGACCCCGCGCCCGGCATCGACCTCGGCGCGATGTTCGGCGCATTCGCGGATCGACGCCAGATCGCCTTGGCGGTTTCCGGGGGAGCGGATTCGCTCGCGCTGATGCTGCTTGCAGGGCGCTGGCGCGAAGGCCAGGGCGGCGCACCGGAGTTGCTGGTGATGACGGTCGATCACGGACTTCGCGACGGTTCGTCGGCCGAGGCCGCTTTCGTCGAGAGGGAAGCTCTGCGGCTCGGCCTTCGCCATCTGACGCTCCGTTGGGAGGGCGCCAAGCCCGACACCGGAATCGAGGAAGCTGCGCGCGAGGCGCGCTATCGCCTCCTCGTCGATGCGTGCCGCAGCGAGAGCATCGCCGACCTGCTCACAGCGCATCACCAGGACGATCAGGCCGAGACGGTGCTGATGCGACTTGGACGCGGATCCGGCGTCACCGGCCTTGCGGGCATGCGCCGCGCTCGTGACCTCGGCGACGGCGTCACACTGCATCGACCGCTGCTCGACATGGCGAAGGCCGAGCTCGCCGACGTGGTCGATGAGGCCGGCATCGTGCCGGTTGACGATTCGTCCAACGCCGATCTCCGCTTTGCCCGTCCCCGACTGCGGAGTATTGCGTCCGCGCTCACCGCGGCGGGGATCGAGAAGGCCGGTATCGCCCGCGCTGCTGAGCGCCTCGGGCAAGCCGACGAGGCGCTCGACTACGCGGTCGCACAGTTCCTCGAGGAGGCGTCGCGCATCGACTCAAAGGGCGGGGCGTGGCTCGACCGGCGGCATTTCCGCGCCGTGCCCGCCGCCATCCGCCAGCGGGCGCTTGCGCGGCTCCTTGCCGCGGCCGGCGGTCGCGCCTGGCCGCCGGTGCGCCAGGCGCGCCTGGAAAGCCTCGTGACGGCCCTCATCGAGGATAGCGATTTCGTGCGAACGCTGGGCGGTGCGGTCGTGCAAACGCGGGGTGACGATGTCGTGATTGCGCGGGAGGCCGGCCGCGCGGGCGGCGGTAACCCTAACCGGTCACGATCCGAGGCTGAACCGATGGTTTCGGCCGATCGTATTGGCTAACGGCAACCAGGTGCCTATGTTAGGCGTTAAGTCAAAGGCATGGCGGGGCGGCATGGCCCGCAGCATGCGAGGAACCTCATGAACCCGAACTTTCGCAACTTCGCGCTGTGGGTGGTCATCATCCTGTTGCTGGTGCTCCTGTTCCAGCTCTTCTCGAGCCCGGGACCGCGCAATGTCGGCCAGGAAATCAGCTATTCTCAGTTCATCGAGAACGTCGAGGCCGGTCAGGTCTCGTCGGTGACGATGATCGAGGAGGTCGGCGGCGGCTGGACCATCAACGGCACGACGACGTCGAACACCCAGT
This sequence comes from uncultured Bauldia sp., assembly GCA_964611195.1. Classification (GTDB taxonomy): domain Bacteria; phylum Pseudomonadota; class Alphaproteobacteria; order Rhizobiales; family Kaistiaceae; genus JADLGL01. Next base: position 501 of record CAZSXA010000058.1, on the reverse strand, counting down.
TCCAGACCTTCGCGCCTTTCGATTCCAATCTCATACCGGACCTTCGCGACGCGAACGTCTCGATCGCGGCCGAACCGGCGGATGACGGCGTCAGCATCTTCAGCCAGTTGATCGGTTGGCTGCCGTTCATCCTGATCATCGCGATCTGGATCTTCTTCATGCGCCAGATGCAGGGCGCGGGCGGCCGGGCGATGGGCTTCGGCAAGTCGAAGGCGAAGCTCCTCACCGAACAGCAGGGGCGGGTGATGTTCGACGATGTCGCCGGCGTCGACGAGGCCAAGGAAGATCTCCAGGAGATCGTGGAGTTCCTGCGCGACCCGCAGAAGTTCCAGCGGCTCGGGGGCCGTATCCCGCGCGGCGTGCTTCTGGTCGGACCTCCGGGCACCGGTAAGACGCTGATCGCGAGGGCCGTTGCCGGCGAGGCGAACGTGCCGTTCTTCACCATCTCCGGCTCCGACTTCGTCGAGATGTTCGTCGGCGTCGGCGCCAGCCGCGTCCGCG
>CAZSXA010000057.1:0-12354 GCA_964611195.1 uncultured Bauldia sp. | reverse complement strand
CGCGGTTTCGTTGTGTCGCCGGGTGAGACCACATTGCCGGGTTCATCGCCGGCGCCAGCAACACGGGTCGATCGGTGGCCAGAAGCACCGTCGAAGCGAGGTCGGATGCCAAGCCGTTCGCCATCCGCGCCATCAGGTTCGCGGTGGCCGGCGCGACGATGACGAGGTCGGGCTCGCGGGCAAGGCGAATATGACCGATGTCGTGCTCGCGGGCGCGGTCGAAGAGGCTCGTGAACGGGTCTTCGCCGGTCAACGCGCCGACGGCCGGCGGCGTCACGAAGGCCGAGGCGGCGTCGGTCATGACCACGCGCACCGCCGCGCCGCGCTCCTTGAGGCGGCGGACAAGGTCGAGCGACTTGTAGGCGGCGATGCCGCCGCCGATGACCAGCAATATGCGTCGGCCGTGTGGCATGCGCGCGTTCTATCCCAGCAGCGCCAGTGCCACCAACACCAGCGCAAATGCGATGCCCCAAAGGGCCGCGCGGCCGCGACGGCCGATCAGGCCACGCGAGTCCAGCGCCACGTCGATATCGGCCCCCGTTCGCGCCGAAAACGGAGCGTTCGGGATTGGCTCGCGTGACAGCTTTTCGGCAAGCTCCGGGATTCGCGAAGCGAGCCGGACGAGCGACGCTATTCCCTCGACCGTTTCCTCGACGAACCGCACCGGCCCGAGATTGCGCCCGACCCACTCGATGATGACCGGCTCGGCCGCCGACCACATGTCGAAATCCGGGTCGAGCGAGCGGGCGACGCCCTCGACCACCATCATCGTCTTCTGCAGGAGGAGAAGCTCCGGCCGCGCCTCCATGTCGAACATCTCGGTGACCTCGAAGAGCAGCGTCAGCAGCCGCGCCATCGAGATGTCTTTCGCGGGCAAACGGTGTATCGGTTCGCCGATCGCCCGCAGCGCCTGGGCAAAGTCGGCGCTCGAGTGCCGCGCCGGAACGTAGCCGGCCTCGAGATGGACCTCGGCGATGCGGAGATAGTCGCGCCGCAGAAAGCCGTAGAGAATCTCGGCGAGGAAGCGGCGCTCGGCGCGCGTCAGCCGGCCCATGATGCCGTAGTCGACGGCGACGATCGTGCCGTCGGATTCGACGAAGAGGTTCCCCTGATGGAGGTCGGCGTGGAAGAAGCCGTCTCTCATCGCCTGACGCAGGAAGACCTGCATGAGGTTACGCGCGAGCTGCGGCAGATCGTGGCCCGCCGCCTTCAAGGCGTCGATCTCGGAGAGCTTGATGCCCTCGACCCATTCGAGCGTGAGCACGTCGCGGGCAGTGCGCTGCCAGTCGACACGCGGCACCCGGAACGTCCGGTCGGACGCCATGCGCTCGCCGACCTCGGAAAGCGCCGCAGCTTCAAGGCGGAGGTCCATTTCAAGCGTCACCGTGCGCGCCAGGCGCTCGACGACCGCCACCGGCCGGAGCCTCCGCGAGGCAGGATCGATGCGCTCGATCAGCCTCGCCCCGGAATAGAACGTCTCGAGGTCGCGCCGGAAGCGGCCGCGGACTCCCGGCCGCATGACCTTCACCGCCATCTGGCCGCCGCCGGCTCCGGCCGGCAGACGGGCGCGGTGAACCTGGGCGATCGAGGCGGCGGCGACGGGATCGGAGAAGGAATCGTAGAGCCCGTCGAGCGGCACGCCCAAGGCACGCTCGACGATGCCGACGGCATCGGCACGCGGGAACGGCGCGATGCGATCCCGGAGTTCGCCAAGGCCGGTCGCGATCTCGGCGCCGACGAGATCGGGCCGGGTGGCGAGGAACTGCCCGAGCTTGACCCAGGACGGGCCGAGCTTGTTCAGCGCCGCTGTGAAACGCTCCGCCTTGTCGCGATCGGCGGCACGGCGGCGCTCCAGCCGCCGGCCGATCAGGATGGCGGTGCGCGGCAGGACCGGCAGCGGCTCCGGATCGATGAGGCCGAATGCGCCTTCGCGCGCCAGCACGAAGCCGGCACGGGCCAGTCTGAGGAGCGCCGCGACGCCCATCCGGCTACAGCTTCCAGCCCGAGTGGATCGCGGCGATGCCGCCGGAAAGGTTCCGGTAGCTGACGCGGTCGAAGCCGGCGCCCCGGATCATGTCGGCGAAAGGCTCCTGCGCCGGAAACTCGCGGATCGATTCGACGAGATAGCGATAGGCGTCGGTGTCGCCGGCAACCAGACCGCCCAGCGGCGGGATCACGTTGAAGGAGTAGAGGTCGTAGAGCTCCTTCAGGCCGGCGATGTCGACGCGCGAGAACTCCAGCACGAGGAGCCGGCCGCCGGGGCGCAGGACCCGGTACATCTCGGCGAGCGCGCCGGCTCGATCCGGCACGTTGCGAATGCCGAAGGCGATCGTCACAGCGTCGAACAGTCCGGCCTGAACCGGGAGCTTCTCGGCATTGCCATGTATGAAGGATATCCGCCCGCCATCGCCACGGTCGCCGGCCCGGCGCCGCCCGACCTCCAGCATCGGGCCGGAGATATCCAGGACCGTCACCATTGCCGCCGGCGCGCGATCGGCAATGCGGAAGGCGATGTCGCCAGTGCCGCCGGCAATGTCGAGGACGGCATAGCCGCGCGACCCGGAGCGCGGCGGACCGAGCCAATTGACGAGGTCCGTCTTCCACAGCCGGTGCAGGCCGCCGGACATCAGATCGTTCATGAGGTCATAATGCTGCGCGACGCTGGCGAAGACGCCATCGACCTTCGCCTGGCGCGCGCCGGCCTCATCCGATCCGTCGGGGGTGGTCATCGGTACTCTCACTTCGCCGGCGTCAGCAGGCGACGCCTTATCCGATCGCACTTGCCGAAGGGTTGCCGGAACAATAGTTGAACGGCCGTCGTGGCGCCATTGCGCCATATTGCGCGGGGCTTCCGATGCCTGAACTGCCAGAGGTCGAGACGGTTCGACGCGGCCTTGCGCCCGTGCTGGTCGGTCAGCACATCACTCGCCTGACGCTTCGCTGCGCCGACCTTCGCCGGCCGTTTCCGCCGCGTTTCGCCGAGCGGGTCAAGGGCCGACGGGTCGAAAGCCTCGACCGTCGCGGCAAGTATCTCGTGGCGAGGCTCGAAGGCGATCTCTGTCTCGTCATGCATCTCGGGATGTCCGGTTCGTTCCGCGTGACCGAGGCCGGCGCCCGCAGCGGGCCCGAGCCTGATCGTACGCATGATCACGTCGTCCTAACGCTCCAGAGCGGCGCACGGATCCGTTTCAACGATCCGAGGCGCTTCGGCGCGATGGACCTCGTTGACTGCGATCGCCTTGAGACCGAGCCGCCGCTGGCCGGTCTCGGCGTCGAGCCGCTCGGGGCCGATCTTACCGTCGCATTCCTGCGCGGGGCTTTTGAAGGCCGGTCCAGCCCGATCAAGGCCGCCCTCCTCGATCAGCGGATCATTGCCGGCCTCGGCAATATCTATGTCTGCGAGGCGCTGTGGTCCGCCCGGATCTCGCCGCTCCGGCTCACGGGCAGCCTCGTTGACGGCAGGGGACGGGCAACCGCCGGGCTGACGCGCCTGCCGGAAGCGATCCGTGAGGTGCTCAGGGCGGCGATCGATTCCGGCGGATCGAGCCTTCGCAACCATTTCCGCACCGACGGCTCGCTCGGTACGTTCCAGCACGCCTTCAACGTCTATGACCGCGAGGGCGAGCCATGCCGACGGGCGACCTGCGGGGGAAACGTACGGCGGATCGTCCAATCCGGCCGCTCGACCTTCTACTGCCCGCGCTGCCAGCACTAGGACGGCAAGCGTTGACGAGGCGGCGCGGCGACAATATAAGCAGCGCCTCGTCGGCGATGCTCAGGCGCGCCACCTGATATCCTTCGTTCAAGAGCCCCTATGGCCAACACACCGTCAGCGCGCAAAGCAACGCGCAAGATCGCCCGTCGTACCGAGATCAACCGGCAACGGAAGAGCCGCGTCCACACCTTCATCCGCAAGGTCGAGGAAGCGATCGCCTCCGGCAACAAGGACACCGCGGCGCAGTCGCTGGTGGCGGCCGAGTCGGAGATCATGCGCGCCGCGGGCAAGGGCGTGTTCCACAAGAACACCGCCGCCCGCAAGGTCTCGCGGCTTACCGCGCGGGTCCGCGCGCTCTAGCTTCGCGCGGGTGCCGGAGCCGGGATCGGCTGCGGGCGGCGATAGACGGCGCGCACGCGCTTCGACAGCCGCAGAAACACATAGACGAACAGCCCGCCGAAGATCAGCGTGACCGGAAACGCGCTGATCGAGACACCCAGCCAATCGATCTGCATCATTTCAAGCTCCTGGTTCGTCACCGAGCGCGGCCAGCGCCCGCAGGTGACCGAATCCGGGTCGAAATCGGCCGGCCCGACGCGGAAGGTGAAGGGCCCCAGCACGATGTTGATCGCGGCATAGGCGAGCGAAATCAGCGCGGTGATTCGCGCCGCCACCGCGAAGCGGTAGTCCCGAGCCAGTCCGAGATAGATGCAACCGGCCCACATCGCGGCGATCGCGATCGGCAGGAACTGGTCGAGCGCCGCCACGGTGGGGACGGTGTTGCAGAGATAGGAATACGAAATGAAGTAGCCGCCATCGCCCAGGAAACCGATCATCGCGACCGCGTAGGACGCGCTGACCAGGGCGATGAGGGCCATCACGGCAAAGACCAGATAGACGCCTACGGAAAGGCCGACTTGGGACTGCTGCGCGGGCGCGCTGCCGCTGCCGCCTGGCTCAGCCCCTTCCCTCGTTTCCGTCATCAACATCTCTCCGTCATCATGCGGCCGGCAAGCTAGGTCAGCCTTGCGGCGTTGGCAACGCGGATCGGGGCGCCGGGTTGACGGTCCGGCGGCTCCTGTCACTCTCCCGGTACGGTCAAACGGAGCGATTCGATGATGTGGTCAAGGACCCTGCTTGCCTGTGCGCTGACCCTTGCCACCGCCGCGCCGGCAGTCGCGCAATCCTGCCAGAACAATCCCGGGCAGTTCCCGGCCTGGCTTGAGCAGGTCCGCGCCGAGGCGCTTTCGGCCGGGATATCGGCCAACTCGGTCGCGGCTCTCGACGGGGTCCGCTTCGACCAGTCGATCGTCAATCGCGACCGCGCTCAGGGCGTTTTCTCGCAGACGTTCCTGGAGTTCTCCGACCGGATGGTGAACTCCTACCGGCTGCAGGAAGGCGGCAGGCTCCTCAACCAGTACGCCTCGACCTTGGCCCAGATCGAGCAGCAATTCGGCGTGCCTGGCCCGGTGATCGTCGGGCTCTGGGCGCTGGAGAGCGATTTCGGCGCCAATATCGGCGACTTCCGCACCATCCCGGCGCTGGCGACGCTTGCCTTCGACTGCCGGCGCCCGGAGGAGTTCCGCCCGCAGCTCCTCGATGCGCTGAGGATTCTCGACCGTGGCGACCTCTCCGCCGGCCAGATGGTAGGCGCCTGGGCCGGCGAACTCGGCCAGACCCAGTTCCAGCCGTCGGACTATCTGCGCAGCGGCGTCGACTATGATGGCGACGGTCGCGTCAATCTTCTCAGCAGCGAGCCGGACGTTCTCGCCTCGACCGCAAACCTCCTCCGCTATCACGGCTGGCGCGCCGGCGAGCCGTGGCTCGAAGAGGTGGTGCTGACCGCGTCGCTCCCCTGGGAGCAGGCGGACGTCTACATCCAGCATCCGCGCTCGCAATGGGCGGCCTGGGGCGTCACCCGGGCAAATGGCGGCGCGATCCCGGCGGACAATGTCCGCGCCTCGCTGCTCCTGCCGATGGGGCGGAACGGCCCGGCCTTCCTCGCATACGACAACTTCCAGGTTTACCTCGAATGGAACCAGTCCCTGGTCTACGCGACGACTGCGGCCTATCTCGCGACCCGCCTCGCCGGCGCGCCGCGCGTCAGCCGCGGTTCGGGCGTGGCGAGCCTTTCCTTCGCGCAGATCCAGCAGCTTCAGCAGATTCTGACGCAGCAGGGCTTCGACGTCGGCGGCATCGATGGTGTGCTCGGCGAGCAGACCCGCGCGGCCGTCCGCGACGTTCAGCAGCGCCTCGGCCTGCCTGCCGACGGCTATCCGACGGTGGGGCTTCTGTCCCAGCTGTCCGGCGGAACGCCGGCGGGGCTCACCCAGGCGGAGGTCATGGAACTGCAGACGCTTCTCACCGCGCTCGGCTACGATCCGGGCGGGATCGACGGCGCCTTCGGCCCGCGCACGCAGTCGGCGGTGATCGCCGTTCAGCAGCAACTCGGTCTGACCGCGGACGGCATCCCGACCCGCGAATTGCTGGAGCGCCTGCGCGGGCTCTAGCGCCCGCTCAGGCGACTGCCCGGCCGAAAGCGCGGGCGCCAACCCACATCATGATGGCGGCCAGCACCGCCACCAGACCGGCGCCGACGAGGATCGAAGAGTCACCGAAGTCGCCGGCGAACAGCGCCCGGACGCCGAGGACGGCGTGGTAGAACGGATTGACCTGCGCGATCGCCACCAGCCAATCCGGAGCGATCGGATCGACGATCGGCAGCAGGATGCCGGACAGCAGCAACAGCGGCAGCGCGAACATGTTCACGAAGCCGGCAAAGGATTCCTGCTGCCTCACCGCCAGCGCGATGACGTAGGACAGCGGCGCCAGCAGGAGGCCGATCAGGATCAGGATCACGAAGGAGAGAATCGCGCCGGCTATGCTCGGCTCGAACCCGAACGGAATGGCGAGGATCAGCAGGATGAGCCCCTGCACGACGAACACGGTGACGTCGCGCATCACCCGCCCGAGCATCATGCCGAGCCGGCTCATGGGCGTCACCCGCATTCGCTCGATGACGCCTTCCTGAAGCTCCTGCAGGAGCGCGAAGCCGACGAACAGCGACCCGAACATCGCGTTGAGCACGAGGAGACCCGGCACGAAGACGTTGTAGGCGTTCTCGCCCTCAAAGCCCGGCATCCCGGCGAAGCCCTCGAGGAGTGGCGCGAAGAGCAGCAGATAGAGGATCGGCTGGAGCAGACCGATGATCAGCCAGAACGGATTGCGGAGGTTGATCGACAGCGCGCGACGGTAGGTGAGCAGCGTATCGTTGAGGACTGTCATGGCTTGGCCTAGCCTCCGGGCTCGTCGCGAAGCGAGCGGCCGGTCTGTTGCAGGAAGACGTCGTTCAGGCTCGGCCGGTGGAAGCTGATCGTTTCCACCGGAATCGAGGCGCCGTCGAGCAGGCGGAGAATGCTCGGAACGGCCGCATCGCCGTTCTCAACGAAGAGCTTGATCGCGCCGTCCTCGGCGACGGCCTCGCGGACATAGGCCTCGGACTTCGCCTTGGTCATCGCGAGATCGCGGTGATCTTCCGACACGCCGAGCGTGACGACGTCACCGCCGATGGTGCGCTTGAGTTCATCGGGCGAGCCCAGCGCCACGATCTTGCCGTGGTCGATGATCGCCACGCGATCGCAAAGCGCGTCGGCTTCGTCGAGATAATGCGTCGTCAGGAACACCGTCGTTCCCTCGTCGCGAAGAGCGCGGACCTCATCCCACATCCGCGCCCGCGCCTGCGGGTCGAGGCCGGTGGTCGGTTCGTCGAGAAAGAGGAGTTCCGGGCGGTTGACCATGCCGAGCGCGACGTCGAGGCGCCGCCGCATACCGCCGGAATAGGTGTTGGTCTTGCGGTCGCCGGCCTCGGCGAGGTCAAAGGCCTTGAGCAGTTCGTCGGCGCGGGCTGTGGCCGCAGCCGGTTCGAGGCCGAAGAAGCGCCCCTGATAGAAGAGCTCGCCGCGACCGGTCATCTGCGAATCCGAGCCATGACCCTGGCCGACGAAGCCGATCCGCTCGCGGACCTTGGCCGGCTCCTCGAGGAGATCGAAGCCGGCGATGTGGACGCTGCCCTCGCTCGGCGCCATCAGCGTGGCGAAGATGCGCAGCGTCGTCGTTTTGCCCGCGCCGTTGGGACCGAGGAAGCCGAAGGATTCGCCCTCGTGCACGTCGAGGTCGATGCCCTTCACGGCCTCGACCGTTCCCGCGCGTGTGCGGAACGTCTTCTTGAGTTCGCGGGCTTCGATGATCGTGGTCATGGCGCGGCGACTCGGCTGAGTGAAGATCGGCGGCTAGCGCTGCCAGTCCTAGTCCCCGGCGGTGTAGATTCCAAGGATGCCGGCCTGGAATGCGGTTGTCTCGGCAAACCGCGAGATCAGGGCGGAAAGCCCCGATGAATCTTGGCTCCCCGACATCGTTTCGAGCGCCGCTTGAAGCGCCAGAGCCGGCTCGTCGGTCAGGATCGCGACGAGATGCTCGCCGCCATAGGGCGGATCGGCGACCTGCACCTGGATGCTGGTCTCGACATTGACCCAGTTGCTGCGCGCGTCCTCACGATCTGCCGGAAGAAGGAGCTCCACACGGCCGTTGGGCGCGAGGTTGAAGAGCGTCAGATAGGGCCGCTCAGCTCCCATGAAGTCGATCGTCAGGACCTCGCCCGGCCGATGAACGGTGTTGCCCTCGCGGAGCTGCATCGCGAATGGCCGCTCGGCGGCGACCGGCCGCAAGGTCGCGAGCGCCGCCCACTTCTCCAGGACGCTGGCGATGGCCTCCGCGCCGATCCCGTCGGCGATGCGTCCGGCGACGACATGCTCGACCGTGCCGTCCGCGCCCCACACGATCTCGGCGTCTTCGCGGACATCCACGCCCTCAATGCCGGGGACGTCCGGGAGGTCGCCTTCTGCGGCATAGACCAGAACGGTGCCGGCTGACGGGTCCTCCACCGGCTCTGGCTCCACCACCGGCTGGACGGTTTCGGACGCTGTGCCGACCGCAAGCAGCCGCTTCGGCTCGGGCGAGAACGGGAGGATCGTAGGCGTCTGCTGGTTTTGCGCCTGCACCTCGACCGCCGGAATGAGGAACTCGATCAGCTCGAACTGGGTGATCGCGCCGTCGCCGTCGCTGTCGGCGGCCCCCTCGATTGCACGGGCGAACGCCCAGCTCAACGCACCGCGCGGAACGCCGTCGATGATCAGCTCGGGCGTCAGCCTGTCTTCCTCGGTCGCGCCGATGAAGGTGACGCGCTCGAAGTCGGTCTCGGCCATCTCGGCGAATCGCGCCTCGGGGAGCTCGGCCTCGGATGGCGGCTCGAAATCGCCGGCCCGGTAGCGCAGCGCCGGGTTGTCGACGAGCCGATACATCGTGCCGGAATGGCAGGAATCGGCGATGAAAATGACCTCGACGCCGCGTTCCTCCGCGACGTTCAGCCAGGCGAAAATCTCGTCGTCGACGATCCGCTCGCGCGCGGCCTCGCCGATCGACTGGTAGCCGCCGAGGACGAAGCTCTCATTGAGGCCGTCATCCTCGCCGCGGCGGCCGTCCGGCTCGGGCTCCTGCGAGCCATGGCCGGCGAAGGAAAACACGATCGTATCGCCCGGCGCCGCCGTTTCGACGAGACGGCGCCACGCCGATTCGATCGCGGCATGCGTTGCCGCGGCGTCGGTAAGGAGCACGACTTCGGCGGCTCCCGCCTCCTCCAGCGCAGCGGCGATGTCCTCGGCATCGTTGACGGCTCCGGCAAGGTCATTCGACCGGCCGATATAGTCGTTGATGCCGATCTGGAGGCCGTAGGTCGCGGCGGCGGCCGGCATCGCCAAACCGCCGATCACGGCGGCGGACATGGCGGCAAGGAGGATCGGACGCGAACTCATCGGCGCCATCATGCCGCCGACCGCGCGGGCTGCCAATCCACCGGCATCGCCTGCCCCGCACTTGACGGACGACTTCTGCCGGGTGCACGTGTAACCAGCTGCTGAAATAAGCGCTTGCCGCGCGGTTCGGCGGAAACGCGACGAGGTTCGAGCGCCCATGTCGGAACCGCCAGCCACAGCCGATCCCGGCGCGCGCCTCCGCCGTTACGTGCTGGGGGCGACGATCCTCGCCTCCTCACTCGCCTTCATCGACGGCACGGTCGTCACGGTGGCGCTGCCATCGATCCAGGAAGGCTTCGATACCGACTTCCAATCCGTTCAGTGGGTCCTCAACGGCTATGCGCTGATGCTGGGCGCGCTGATCCTAGTCGCCGGCGGTCTCGGCGATCGCTTCGGCCGGCGGCGGATCTTCCTGATCGGCATCGTGCTCTTCACCATCGCCTCGATCGGCTGCGCGCTGGCGCCAACGATCGAGGTCCTCGTCGTAGCTCGGATCGTACAGGGCATCGGCGCGGCGCTGCTGGTGCCGCAAAGCCTTGCGATCATCACCGTTTGTTTCCCGCGCGAGGTGCGCGGCAAGGCAATCGGCACCTGGGCCGCTGCCTCGGCGGCAACGACGGCGCTCGGCCCGCCCTTGGGTGGCTTCCTGATCGATGCCTTCAGCTGGCCCGCGGTGTTCTGGATCAACGTGCCGCTCGCCGGCCTCGCGATCTGGATGACCGTCCGTGCCGTTCCGGAGAGCAAGGACCCGACCGCGACCGGGTCGGTCGACTGGACCGGCTCGGTCCTCGCGATCGTCGGCTTCGGAGCCCTCGCCTACGGGCTCTCGGCATTCTCCGAAGGGGTGAATGTCGCCTGGTTCGTCTATGTCGCGATCGTCATCGGACTGGCGACGGTCGCCGTCTTCGTCATCTCGCAGACGCGGGTGCGAAACCCGATCGTGCCGCCCCTTCTGTTCAAGTCGCCGGTCTTCACCGGCACCGCGGTGGCGACCGTCTTCCTCTATGGCTGCCTTTACGGCGTTCTGTTCCTGGTGCCGTTCGAGCTCGAGGTTCGGCGCGGCCTGTCGCCAACCGAGATGGGCCTCGCGCTCGGCGCCGTCGGCCTCATCATCGGCGCGGGCTCCCGCTATATGGGCGGCATTTCCGACCGCTACGGGCCGCGGCGTTTTCTCCTCGTCGGGACGGCCGTCGTGACGCTCTCCTGCGCTCTGTTCGCGCTCGGCATCGAGAATTTCTGGATCGGCATCATGGTGCCGCTGGTGGTGCTCGCCGGCGGCATGACGGTGGTGGTCTCACCGCTGACGACCGCCGTGATGAATTCCGCGCCTGACGGCAAGTCCGGAGCGGCATCGGGCGTCAACAATGCGGCAAGCCGCGTCGGCGGGCTGTTCGCCGTCGCCATCTTCGGGGCGTTTGCCGGGCTCATCTTCATCGCCAATGCCGGCAATGGCGCGGACCGGTTCGGCGTCCTTCCGGACACCGCTGCCGCCAACTATCCGATGCTGGAGAGCGCGTTCTCGGCCGCCTATCAGGCCAGCATGTGGCTCGCCGCCGGATGGGCCGCCCTCGCCTTCCTGGTCGTTGCCTGGATGGTCCACGACGAGCCGACGCCGACGCAGGACATCGCCACCGGGAAGCAGGCCGCCTAGGCGCGCCGACGCCGGCCGACGAAGAGCGCCACGCCATGCTCATGCGCCGGGCCGTGCGAGAGGTCAGCCTCCATGAACTCGCGATAGTCGAGCCGCTCGAAGCCGTGATCGAGCAGCGCCTGGAGTTCGCCCGGCTTGAAGAAATGATGGAGAGCGGCCGCCGTCTCGCTGATGCTGCCGTCGCCGGAATAGCCGGGATCGGAGGTCGTGAACGCTTCGACGAACAGTGACGCTCCGGGCTTCAGCGCGCGCTCTATCGATGCGACGAGGCCCGGAATCTCGTTCGCCTCGAAATGGCTGAGCGTCGAGACCAGCACCGCGGCATCATATGCAGCGGCTTCGAGCGCGACGGTGCGGATGTCATGGCACTCGGCCGTGATCGGAAGCCCGGCGCGTTCCGCACCGGCGCGAAGCTGCTCGATCGCCACTTCGGAATAGTCGATCGCGTGGACGACGGCGCCTGCGCGAGCAGCAGGGATCGCGTGCCGCCCCTGACCGCAGGCGAGGTCGACGAGGCGGGCGTTGACCGGAAGCGACGCCAGGAATGCGTTGTATTCGGGCCGTGCGTCGGCACCATAATACTCGGCTCCGCCGGCGTAGAAGGAATCGAAGAAGGCCTCGCTCATGCGCGTCGTCGATCGTTGCCTGCCGGCGCCAGAAAGGCCGGAACCGGAGCACTAGCTCCATCCGCCCGGGAACGCCAGCGGCACGCTTCAGCGCAGCGAGGAGACCATCCGGTTCGACCGCCGGAGATGACCGGAGAGCTCGGATGGCCCAATTGATGGACATCCCTCAATCGCGTATCACTTCGTTCGCGCCGTGCGCCGCGTAGCACCCGTAGCTCAGCTGGATAGAGCGCTGCCCTCCGAAGGCAGAGGTCACAGGTTCGAATCCTGTCGGGTGCGCCAAAAACTTCGGCAAAATCAATATGATGTAGAGGCGGATTCCGTGACCAATCCGTGCTCTCCCGTTGCTGGCACAATTTTGGCACACCCGGCGCAGCACGGGAGTGACTCACATGGCGAGCATTCGCGAAAAAGGTCCGGGCCAATGGGCCGTCCAGGTCAGGCGTAAAGGCTGGCCGATTCAGAACGCAACCTTGCGCACGAAGAAGGCTGCGC
>CAZSXA010000056.1:0-12383 GCA_964611195.1 uncultured Bauldia sp. | reverse complement strand
CGGCCGGAACGACGTTCGAGGATGTGCGTCGGGCACCTGGGTTATCAGCTCTTTTGCCCCGGGCTTGACCCGAGGCCTAACGGCGGAAGCATCAGACTGATGGCTGGGCCATTGGGTCCCGGCTCTGCGGCCGGGACAACGTCATCACCGTCGTTCCGGACGGCCGACAGGTCGATCCGGAACCTCAATCGCCTGCTCAGATGCCGTCGTTGAGGTTCCGGCTCTCCGCTGCGCTTCGGCCGGAACGACGCGTGATCGTTGCCTAGGCCTCCGCGAGTTCCTTCGCGCCGCGGCAGAAGCCCTCGAAGGCTTCGGTCATGTCGGGGATCGAGCGGCCGATCAGCGCCAGCATCGGGCCCGAGAAGACCTCGCGCACGACGAGCCGCGATTTGCCGGGGCCGGTGTCCTCGACGGTGAAGGTCCTTACGCCCTTGAACAGGCCGAGCGGCATGCCGCCGGTCCACTCCATGTGGCGCGGCGGGCTGTAGGCGGTGACCTTCACCGGGAAGGCACGCTCCGGGCTGAAGGTCGAGTAGACCTTGAGCCGGCTCCCGAGCGAGGCCCGCGGACCCTCGACGCGGATACAGGTCGGGTCGAAACTCGGATAGCTCGGCGTGTCTGAGATGATGGCCCAGACCTTGTCGGCCGGCGCGTCGATATCGGTTGAGGCGACTGTTTCTCTCATGAGGGAGGTGATCCTTGCTGCTTGAGGAAGTTCGACAGCGCTCCGAAGACGGCGTTCCAGCCCTGTTCGAAGCGGGCGACGCGGTCGGCGAAGATGTCGTCGACGAGTGCGTCGCCGGGGGTGTGGACGACGTCGATCGCAGTTCCGGCCTCGGTGGGCCGGAAAGCGATGTCGACGCGCGTCGGATGCTCGTTGGCGCCAAGCCACCAGTCGAAGGAGAGGCGTCCCGGCGGCTGCCAGGCGACGACGTCGCCGACCGTCCGCTCCTCGCTACCGATACGCTCGACAAGGCGTCCGTCCGGGCCCGGCTCGAACGCCATCTCGCCCTCCGGCAAGCGGCGGTGGCTACGTGGCCACCACAACTCCACCATCTCGGTGAAGACACGAAACGCATGCGCGGGCGAGCAGGCGAGAGTGAAGCGAAGTTCGAGCCGGTCAGTCATCGGTGCGCTCGGCGGTGTTCTCGGCAACCAGTCGAAATCGCGCCTCCGCATCCGACCAGAAGCGTTCCAGCCAGTCGCGCATCGCGGCAAAGCCGCTCTCGTTGAGCGCATAAATGCGCTGCGTGCCGGCGCTCTGGTCGGAAACCAACTCCGCCTGCTTGAGGACCGCGAGATGACGCGACACGGCGGGTCGGCTGATCGGCAGGCCGGCGGCGAGCGCGGTGACGGTCTTCGGCCCCGCCGCAAGGCGCTGCACCAACTCGCGCCGCACCGGATTGCCGAGCGCGTCGAGTGCGGCATCCTTCGCCGCAGCGGGTCCCGTTCCGTAACTCATGCGTTACGGTAACGTATACGTTACCTTTAGGCAAGCGCCGGGGCCCGTCGTGCAATTCCACGCCAGGTGCGGCATCGCCGTGCCGGTCATCAATTGCCCCTATTGGCGTGCTTGGTGCCGCGAAAGCATCCGGTTTTCGGCGCGCTGTCGCCGTGGTCGGGCACCGGATCGACGGGCCGCGCCGCGATTGCGCTTGACGCAACCGGCCGGTCCTTATGATTTGAACAAGACTTGGCTCAGTATGGTCCCGTAATGCCGGCCAGTTTCCGCCCACGCCGTAGTGTCCTCTTCCTTCCCGGCGCCAATCAGAAGGCGCTGTCGATGGCTGAGACGATTCCGGCCGACGTGCTGGTCTTCGACCTTGAGGACGCGGTTCCGCCCGAGAAGAAGGAGGCGGCCCGCCGGATGACCGCCGACGCGGTCGCCGACCGCGACTATCGCGGCAAGGAACTCATCATCCGGATCAACGGGCTCGACACCAAATGGGCGGCGGGCGACATCGCCGCCGCAACGCCGGCGACGCCGCACGGCATTCTCGTTCCAAAGGTCGGCCGCGCCGAGGACATTCGCCGGGTGCGCGCGGCGCTTCGGGCCGCCGGCGCCGATCCGGAGACGATGATCTGGGCGATGATGGAAACGCCTCAGGCGATCCTCAACGCCGCCGCGATCGCCTCGGCAACGGCCGACCAGGGACCGACATTGGCCGGGCTCGTCATCGGCACCAACGACCTTGCCGCCGAGACCGAAGTCCGTCCGGCGCGCGACCGCTCGCCGATGATCCCGTGGCTCACGACCTGCGTGCTGGCGGCGCGGGCGAACGACCTTGCAGTGATCGACGGCATCTATCGCGATTTCAACGATTCCGACGGCTTCGCCGTGGAATGCGCGCAGGCGCGAATGTTGGGGATGGACGGCAAGTCGCTGATCCACCCGAACCAGGTGTCGGCGTGCAATTCCGTCTTCACGCCTTCGGCCGACGAGATCGCCTGGGCGCGGGGCGTGCTCGCCGCCTTCGACAAACCGGAGAACGCCGACGCCCACAGCGTTTCGGTCGATGGCCGGATCGTCGAACGGCTGCATGCGCGGATCGCGCGGCGGATGATGGCGACCGCCAAGGCGGCGCGCGAAGCCGAGGCGCGCGAGCGCGAGCCGGCCGAGCGCGACGAGGCATAGCCCACGCAGCCGCCTGCGGCAGCGAAATGGATTGACTTTGACGCCTCGGCAGGTGACCTCCGCAGCTTCCTCGGCTGCGGCGAAGCTCCTGTCATGCGCATCCTCGACGACCAACTCACGACCGGCATCTGGCGCGACATCGTCGCCGAGCACGGTACGCCGCTGGTGATCGTCGACGCCGCGATCATCCGCGAGCGTTGCCGCGCGCTCAGAAACGCGTTCCCGGACGCGCGGCTCTATTTCGCGCCGAAGGCGAACTACAATCCCTGGATCCTCCGCGAGATCGTCGGCGAGGGCTACGGCATCGATGCGGTGTCGCCGCTCGAAATCGAGCTCGCCCTCAATGTCGGTGTGCCGCCGCAGGACATCGTCTATGTCGAGAACAACATGTCGCCCGAAGACCTCGACTTCGCGATCGAGGCCGACGTGCGGCTGGTGGCCGGCTCGTTGGGGGCGCTCAGCCGGTATTGCGCGCGCCAGCCGGGAACCGAGATCGGTATCCGTATCAATGGCGACATCGGATCGGCGGAGCACGAATACACCTACACGGCCGGCCCGAAGTCGAAGTTCGGCATTCACCTCTCGCAGCTCGCGGAGGCACGCGCGATCGCCGCCGAGGCTGGTGTCAGGATCGTCTCGCTGCAGCAGCATATCGGCTCAAACTGGCTCGACCCGGAGCCGTTCCTGGCCGCAGCGACAGGCCTTTGCGAACGCGCCGCCGATTTCCCCGATGCCGCGACGCTCGACTTCGGCGGCGGCTTCGGCGTGCCCTACAAGCCAGGCGACCACCCGCTCGACGTCGCCGCTTTGGGAACGGCGCTCACCGCCCTCGTCGGCCGCTATCGCCGACCGAATGGCGAGCCTTATGGGATGGCGTTTGAGCCGGGGCGCTATATCGTCGCCGAGAGCTCGGCGATCATCACGCGGGTCAATGAGCGGAAGGTCGGCGGCTCCGGCCGTGTCTTCATCGGCACCGATACCGGCTTCAACCACCTCATCCGGCCGGCGCTCTATGGCAGCCAACACCGCATCCTCAATCTTTCCTCGCCGGAGGCGACGGTCGAGACGGTCGATGTGTGCGGCAATCTTTGCGAGGATTCGGACTATCTGGCGCGCGAGCGGCCGCTGCCCGAGCCGGACGAAGGCGACTACCTCGCGATCATGGATGTCGGCGCCTACGGGCTCAGCCAGGCGAGCGACTACAATCTCCGTCCGATCCCGCCGGAAGTGATGATCGACGGCGACGATGTCCGCCTGATCCGTCGCCGCCGTTCGTTCGGCGAGCTGATGAACCAGTTCGACTTCTAGCGGGCCTCATCCAAGCGCGACGACGGACGCGGCGACACGGCTGATCTCGCCGCCGGTGTTGGTAGCGCGGTAGAGCGAGCGCGGCGGGCGCGTCTCGCCGGTGACACTTCGCGCCACCCAATCGCACGCCTCCATCGACCTCAGCGACAGCGACAGCGCGCGATCGGTAATCGCCGGGAGGCTCCGCTTGATGTCGCTGAAATGGCTCGGCTCGTGAAGCGTGGTCAGGATCGGAACCGTCCAGGCGCGGCGGAGGATGCCGTCATGCTCGCGGTGCGCAATCTCCTGGATCCGGTGTGCCAGCCGAGCAGCTTCGGTGCCGCGGGCCGTCAGCCGGAACTCCGGCCGAAGCGGATGACCGTGGCCGGGATTGCGCTCAAGCATGCCGATGTCGATGAGATGTTGCAGGCTGTGGCCGAAGGCCGTCCTGCTGGCGCCCGAAGCGGCCAATAGCGGCGCCTGGCGGCCCGGAACGCCCTCGTGCAGCAACGACAATATGGTCAGCGACCAGGCCTTCGAGGTCAGCTTGACAAGGTCCCGAATGTCCATATTGTATAGTTAGTATATTTTCACTCGGTGGAGAAGCCTCGATGGGTGTCATTGCGTTGGACAGAACGATCACGATCGCGATGTCGGTCCGGGATCGCCATGCGACCGCGGCGTGGTTCGTGGAGATGCTGGGGTTCGAACTGCTCTATCACGCCGACGAGGCGGGCTGGTCGGAGGTCAAGACGAACACCGCCGGCGTCACGATCGGCCTCGGCGAGCAGATGGAGCCGGCGCCGGGCAACTGCGTTCCGGTGTTCGGGGTCGCCGATCTCGACACGGCGCGGCGGAAGCTCGAGGACGCCAAGGTCCGCTTCGACGGCGAGACGGACGTCGTCGAAGGCATGGTCAAGACCGCGACCTTCTACGATCCGGACGGCAATGCGCTGATGCTCGCGGAGGATCTCAGCGGCGGCGGTTCGTAGTTGCGACTTCGGTCGCTAGCGAAAGCGCATGTCGACCGTAACCAGACGATGGTCCGAACCCATTGCCGGGCCCGGCACGAGCGGTCGCCAGGCGAGGCGGTCGGAGACCAGAACATGGTCGACGGGCGAGCCGAACCCGACCGGCACGATCTCGCGATCGACGATCCTGGTCGCGGAGGGGAGAAGGCGCCCGGACGTGTCCGACAGACCGGTGGTTGCCAGAAGCTCCGCGAAAAAGGGCGACCAGGGCGGCGTGTTGAGGTCGCCGGCCACGATAATGGCCGCCTCGTCCGGTTCGGCTGCAACGGCTTCGGCGAGCACGGCGAGGAGGTCGTTGCGGCGCCGCCAGTACTCGATGCCATGGCGCGGCGTCGCGGCGTGGATGGCGTAGAGCACGATCGCCATACCGTCGATCTCGATCTCGGCACGGACGAGGCTGCCACCGGTTCCCGTCCCGCGGTCGGTGGCCAGCGTCTGCGCTGACACGATCGGCACACGACTGAAAACGGCGACTTCGCCGTTCTGGTCGGCTCTGGCGCGGTACGGATATGCGTCCGATATGCGGGCCGTCAGATCCGCCTCGAAGCGCCCGAATGTCTCCTGGAGCACCAGGATGTCAGTCGATCTGGCGCGAAGTTGCTCCTCGAGCAGCGCCGGATCGGCGTTGCCGATGAAGGCATTGAAACTAGCGACCGTGAATTCGGTGCCGTCCGTTGGCCAGTCGGGTGGCGTGGCGTCGCGGTCGCCGATGACGGCAATTGAGATCAGGAGGAAGAGCACGGTCGCCGAGGCGAGGATGCTGGCGCCGAGGATCCAGAGGGCCGCGAGCAAGGAGAGTGCCGTCAGCGCGATCCATGGCAGGAAGAAGAGCGCCAGGTCGCCAAGCCAGAACCACTCCGCCAGCGCAATCGACGCGGCGGCAAGAACGATCGGGATGGCGAAGAGAAGCTGGACCGCGCGCACGCCCGATCTCTAGCACCCGATGCGCGATTAAATCACCGCCCTTCCCGGCGTTCGGCCCGTGCGAACACAATCCCAAGCTTGGCGTCGTTCCGGCCGGAGCGCAGCGTAGAGCTGGAACCTCGGTTGGGGCACACCAGGGATCGACGTTCCGGGTCTCGCCGATGGCTTGCCCGGAACGAGTTGAGTAACCTGCCTAGCCCAAAACAGGGTTGCCCAGTGCTCGACCCCGGCCGGGGTCGAACCCAGGTACTACTCTGCCGCGGTGAAGGTCCGGGCGTTGGCGTAGTTGCGATACTTGAAGTCGCGGTCGTCGGTGACGGCCTCGGTCTCGGCGAGCTTGAAGATCTTGTCGTGCATCGGCGAGAGCGAGCACGCCGGATCGGTATTGCCGGCGTCACCGGTCAGCGCATAGGCCTGACAGCGGCAGCCGCCCCAGTCGACCTCGCGGAAGTCGCAGCTCTTGCAGGGCTCCGGCATCCAGCCGGTGCCGCGGTATTTCTGGAACGCGTCGGAGTTCTGCCAGATCCACTCGATCGACTTGTTGCCCTTGACGGAGTCGAATTCGAGATCGGTGATGGTTTCCGCCGCGTGGCAGGGGAGCACCTTGCCGGCCGGCGAGATGTTGAAGAACTGCCGGCCCCAGCCGCCCATGCAGCGCTTCGGGCGCTCGGCGTAGTAGTCCGGGATCACATAGTCGATGACGAGCGTGCCCTTCAGCCGCTCGCGCGCGTCCTCGACAATGCGCGTCGTGGCGTCGAGCTGTTCGACCGTCGGCATGAGCGCGGCACGGTTCTTCAGCGCCCAGCCGTAATACTGAACGTTCGCGACCTCGAGCCGGGCCGCGCCGATCGCGACCGCCATCTCGATGATCTCGGGCAGCTGATCGAGGTTCTGGCGATGCATGACGGCGTTGACGGTCAGCGGCAGGCCGGCGTCGCGCACCATCTTCGCCGCGGCGAGCTTCTTTTCATGGCCACCCTTGAAGCCGGCGATGAGATCGGCGGCCGTGCCCTCCGCGCCCTGGAAGGAAATCTGCACGTGGTCGAGGCCGGCGTCGGCAAGCTCCTTGACCTTCTCCTCGGTCATCATCACCGCCGAGGTGATGAGATTGGTGTAGAGGCCGACTTCGCGGGCGTGGCGGACGAGCTCCGGCAGGTCCTTGCGGACCATCGGTTCGCCGCCTGAGAAATGGAACTGCAGCACGCCGAGGTCGGCGAGCTCGGTCATCACCCGCTTCCACTCCTCCGTCGTCAGCTCGTCGCCGGCGCGCTCGAGCTCCACCGGGTTGGAGCAATAGGGGCATTGCAGCGGGCAGCGGTGGGTCATCTCGGCGAGCACGGCGGCCGGGATGCCGAAATCGCCGTAGCGCGCCTCTTCGGTCCCATCGAGAAGCGATAGGGTGTCGGCCGGAATCTCTTCGACGACGGAGTCGGTCATGGCGTGTTGTCCTCCCGGTTATCGATGAGGAACCCCTTGCCGGCGAGGTCACTCAGCATTTCGGCGACGTCGACCGCGATCTCGTCGCGCGGCGCGGCATATTTCTCGGCAAGGCCATCGATGATCTCGGCCAGCGTGCGCTCTCCGTCGCACAGCTGGAGAATCTCGACGGCGGTTTCGTCCGGCACCATGACCCGCTCCGGCACCAGAAGCACCCAGCGGTCGCGCGCCTTGTCGAAGTGAAGGCGGGCATAGCGCGGCAGCTTCGGACGCGCATCCTCGTCGAATGCCGGGGCCATGGTCACCGCCGCCTCGGTCACTCGACCATCCTCGGATCGAAGGCGCCGGGCGGAATGTGGCCGTCGACATAGGCGTGATAGAGCCCGTCGAGCTGCACCCACAGCACCTGCGTCTTGAAGATGAGGGCGTTGCAGACGGCCTCGCGCTCCTCCGGGGTGCGGGCATGCTCGCGGACGAATTCGAGCGCGAAGCCGGCGTCGCGCGGGGCCTGGTCGAGGCGCTTGCGGAAATAGCCCATCACGTCATCGGTGATGAAGTCGTAGTGCTCGAGCATGCCGGAAATGCGCTCGGTGTGGATACCCGGCGCAAACAGCTCGGTGAGCGAGGAAGCGACCGCTTCGAGCGGCGTGCGATCGCGAACGAAATGAACGTAGGCGTCGACCGCGAAACGGGTCGCCGGCAGGATGCCTTCGGTCGATTCGACGTATTCCGGATCGAGGCCGAGGCCGGTCGTCAGCTTCAGCCAGCGGTCGATGCCGCCTTCGCCGCCGGGCTCGCCATCATGATCGGAGATGCGGTGGATCCATTCGCGGCGGAGTTCGCGGTCGCGGAAGCGCGACATCACGGTCGCGTCCTTCACCGGGATCGACGACTGATAATAATAGCGGTTGAGCGCCCAGGCGCGGACCTGACCCTTGTCGAGCTTGCCGCCGTGCAGAAGCTTATGAAACGGGTGGAGGTTGTGATAGCGGGTCGCGCCAATCTCGCGGAGCCGCGCCTCCATCTCGTCGGCCGAGTTGAGCGTGGGTTTTTGCATCACATTCATAAGACAATCTCCATCCCGTCCCGCGGAATCTCCCAGCCGGCGCGGTTGAGTTCTGCCCGTTCCTCCGAATGAGGCAGAAGCGCCGGGTTCGAATTGTTGATGTGAAGGTAGATCTTGCGGCCGATATCGAGGTCGGCGAATGCCGCGATCGAGCCTTCCGGCCCCGACATCGACATATGGCCCATGCGCTGGCCCGTCTTGTTGAGAAGGCCGGCTTCGACCATCTCGTCGTCCCGCCACAGCGTGCCGTCGAAAAACACCATGGGCGAGCCGGAGATCCGCTCCGCGAGCTCGGGCGTCATCCGGGCGCAGGCGGTCAGATAGAAGAAGTGCGCGCCGTTGGCGCGGTTGCGGATATGAAGGCCGAGCGTGTCGCCGGCCGCTGTGCCGAAGCCGTGCTCGGCGTCGCTCTCATCCTCGAGATACAGCGCCACCTTGCCGGGGACCGGGAACGCCACAACCTCGATTCCGCTGTCCGTTCCGTCGGGGAGGCGGAGCGGGAAGGGCTTCTCGAGTTCCACGCTCTCGCGCGGGACGAGATCGGGGTTGAGGACGTTGAAGATCGAATTGTCGTGCAACACCTTCAGCACGCGGTCGTGGCCGTAGACGGTGAAGCGCTGGCCTTCGCGCAGATTGAGCAGGCCGGCGACAGCGTCGACATCGCCATTGGTGAGAATCACGCCGGCGATCGGCGAATCGCGAAGACCGTGTCGCGGATGCAGCGCGGGTGTGTCGATGATCTGTTGTCGGAGATCCGGCGCGGCGTTGATCAGGAACCAGTCGGAGCCATTGGCGCTGACGGCGATCGAAGCCTGGGTGGAGCGGAGGCCGGGGTCCTTATCGCGCGCTGCCTGGCAGACGGCGCAATTGCAATTCCACTGTGGGAGTCCGCCCCCCGCCGCAGCTCCGAGAACCAGCACATGGAGCATTGTGGCCTATGAGTGCGACGGGGGTCAGATGACTACTTGCGCGTGGCGCAAGCGTACATGTTGATTTCCATGCCGACGCAGACTTCGGCGATCTTCGGGGTCTTCCAAGCCATGATAAATCCTCCAAATCGTGGCTGCGGCGTCTTTGCCGCTCAATGGCGCCGCGTTGCCGGGCGCCTGAAAACGAAGCTAGGTCGGCTCGGCGCCCAGCGAAATCTATTAACTCCATCAGCTTTGCCTATGACAGAGGCAAGCTGTTGATATGACGGGCAAATGCCGCATCCGTCATCGAAGCGACGCATGTGTGAAATCGCGCCGACACGGGTCTGTCACCCGTCTGACCGGTTCAGAATCGGGCGCGACCGACGATTTCGGCAATGGCCGAGGTCATCGTCTCGCCGATACCCGGTTCGCTGACGGCGTGGCCCGCGCGCTCGATCGTTCTCACCTCGGCCCGCGGCCAGCGCTCGGCAAGCGCCGCCGACGTGCCGGGCGGACAGAGGAGGTCGTAGCGGCCCTGAATGATGACGCCGGGGATGTCTTCCAGCGCACCGGCCTCGTTCAGAAGCTGATCGGGCCCGAGGAAGCACTGGTGGCTGAAATAATGCGCCTCGAAGATCGGCGTCGCGGGCATCCGCCCGTCGCGCGTGGGATTGCGCTTCAGGCGCGTCTGCGGCGGATCGAACTGTGACAAGGCCCGCTCGGTGTCGTGCCAGGCCCAGATCGCCGGGAGGTGGATGTCGGGGTCGGGGTCGAGGATGCGGCGCCAGTAGTTGGGCAGCGGATCGTCGCGCTCCTCAGGCGGAAGGATGCTCAAGAAGTCCTGAAGGAGGTCCGGCCGGATCCTCGCCGGCGCCTCGAGGAAGGCCCATTCCAGTTCGGCCGGCGTGCCGAGAAATACCGCGCGAAGCACCAGCCCGGCGACTCGCTCCGGGTGGCGTTCGGCATAGGCGAGCGCGAGTGTCGAGCCCCATGATCCGCCGACGACCACCCAGCGCTCGACGCCGGAATGCAACCTGATGCGCTCAATGTCGGCGATGAGGTCACCGGTGGTGTTGGCGACGAGGCTGCGTGCCGGCCGGCTGCGCCCTGCGCCGCGCTGGTCGAAGAGGATGGCGCGGTGGCGCGACGAGTCGAACAGGTCGCGCTGTTCCGGCCGGCAGCCGCTGCCGGGCCCGCCATGCAGAAAGACGATCGGCACGCCGTCGCCAAAGGTCTCGACGCGAATGCGATGGTCATCGCCGACGTCGAGCCATTCCTCCGTGTCCGTCGTCACGCCCTGCCCCCTCGTGTCGCCGAATGATCAAAAGCTATGCAGTTCTGCGTTTGGTCAAGCGCGTCGGAGTTATGTCGCCTTGCCGCGGGCAAATCGACGGTGGCAATGTCGGGCATTCGGATTGTCGCAAACCACGAGGCAGGCGCTTGAAACTCCAACCCAACGGGTCCGTTCCGACACGGAACATGACCGGCGAGAACTTCACCGGCGAGGTCTGGGCCGACCCGATCATCGAGGCCCCCGAACCGGCGCGAACCCACGGATTGCTGGTTCAGTTCAAGCCGGGCGCGCGCACCAACTGGCATACCCATCCGCTCGGCCAGACGCTCTACGTCGTCTCCGGTCTCGGCCTCGTGCAGTCATGGGGCAAGCCGATCCACGAGATCCGCCCCGGCGATGTCGTTTGGATCGAGCCCGGCGAGAAGCATTGGCACGGCGCCGCCCCCAACAATGTCATGTCGCATGTGGCTCTCCAGGAGGCGGAGAACGGCAGCGTGATCGAATGGCTGGAGCCGGTGACAGACGAGCAGTATCGCGGCCTCGACTGACCCGCCGTGCCGCGGATGCGGGCGAACTCCGTTACGGTTGGCGGCGCGCAATTGTTACTGCAATCGCGCTTGCATTCCGTGTCTTCTTCAAGTCATTCTAATGTTCCGGCCTATGTAGCCGGCCCGAATAAGGGGGAGGAAGCCGGGACGTCGGTCGCTCGCACCACGGAGTGGTGTGGTTGCCCGCCTATGGCGCTAGCAGCGGCATCCAGGTGCGTGCCTTGAGGGAGGATTGGGATTGAAACTCATTCGTGTGGCCGTCGCGGGCGTTTTCGCGGCGCTCCTCATGGCGTTCGGAAGCGCGGCGAACGCCCAGGATCATCCTCCGCTCTCGGAACGCGCAACGCCGGAGATCTTGGCCCAGCTTTTTCCCGACGCCGCTTCGTTCGGCGAGCCGGAGGGCGATCCCGAGACCATTCCGGTCTATGACGCCGAGGGCGAGGTCATTGGCCACGTCTTCTCGACCTACGACATCGTGCGTGCGCCGAGCTATTCGCCGCGCCCGTTTGACGCCATCGTCGGCATTAACGCGTCGAGCCAGATCGTCGGCATTCAGATGGTTGAGTACCACGACCCGTATCTGATTGGATTCCCGGCGCGCTACGACGCACTCGAGATATTCCTCGACCGCTATGCGGGCTATCCGGTCAACACCAACGCGCCGCAGCCGGCCCAGGCCGACTTCGTCGCCGGGGCGACGATTTCCGCGAGGACCATTCGCGCCGGCATTCTCGACGCTGGACGCATAATCGATCGCGCGACCAGCGATCAGCCGCCGATCACCGAGCCGACGCTCGATCGCGACGGGTTCGCCTACCAGGAATGGCAGGATCTCCTCGACATGGGCGGGCTCGTCCACCGCGAGATCACCTATGGCGAGATCCGCTCGTTGTTCGAGGAGGTCGGCGCGCCAAATGCCGAGACCGACGTTCCGCTCGGCACGCCGGTCAATATCGTCGACCAGACGGTCTTCGAGTGCCGCTTCGTCGCCGACGGACGCTGTTCGGAGACGCCGACCGAGCCGCACCCGGACGACGAGGTCTATATCGACTACTACTTCGCCTTCGTGACGCCGGCGCTGATCGGCCGCAACGCCCTCGGCTCGAACTACTACAACACCACGTTCCAACCGTGGCCCGAGGACGCACACGCCGTAGCGATGTTCTCGCGCGGCCCTTACGACTTTCGCGGCCTTTCCTACTACCGCTCCGACACCGGCTACTCGTTCGACCGCGTCCGCATCGAGCAGG
>CAZSXA010000055.1:0-12401 GCA_964611195.1 uncultured Bauldia sp. | reverse complement strand
GATGGAGTTCATCTGCTTCTGGCGGCCGTCATCATCCGTCTCGACCGCCTTGATGTGCGCCATCATCTCGTCGGCGACGCGATCGGTGCACTTCGCCCAGGCATCGACGACCTTGTTGTACTTCTCGCCCTGGGTGATCAGGCCGTCATTGTACTGCTGCTCGTATTCCTTCGCGAGCTTGGCCGTCTGCTCGACGAGCTCGTGCTTCGAGTCGGGGATCACCATGTCGTCCTTGCCGAACGAGATGCCGGCCTTGAAGGCGTGGGTGAAGCCGAGCTGCATGATGCGGTCGCAGAAGAGAACCGTCTCCTTCTGCCCGCAATAGCGATAGACCGCGTCGATGACGGAGGAGATCTGCTTCTTGGTCATCAGCTTGTTGACCAGATCGAAGGGCAGGCTCGGATGCCTCGGCAGGAGGTTGCCGAGAAGCATACGGCCCGGGGTCGTCTCGACGATCTCCGAGGTCGGGTTGCCCTCGGCATCGACCGAGCGGTAACGGCCCTTGATCTTGGAGTGGACCGTGATGACGCCCGCGGCGAGCGCGTGCTCGATCTCGCCGATTTCGGCGAATGCCATTCCCTCGCCCGGCTCGCCGTCCGCCATGATCGACAGATAGTAGAGCCCCAGAACGATATCCTGCGACGGCACGATGATCGGCGAGCCGTTGGCCGGATGGAGAATGTTGTTCGTCGACATCATCAGGACGCGCGCCTCAAGCTGGGCCTCGAGGCTCAGCGGGACGTGCACGGCCATCTGGTCGCCGTCGAAGTCGGCGTTGAAGGCGGCGCAGACCAGCGGGTGAAGCTGGATCGCCTTGCCCTCGATCAGGACCGGCTCGAAGGCCTGAATGCCGAGACGGTGGAGCGTCGGGGCGCGATTGAGCAGCACCGGATGCTCGCGGATGACCTCGTCGAGGATATCCCAGACTTCCGGCCGCTCCTTCTCGACGAGCTTCTTCGCCTGCTTGACGGTGGCGGAGTAACCGCGGGCGTCGAGCTTGGAGTAGATGAACGGCTTGAAGAGCTCGAGCGCCATTTTCTTCGGCAAGCCGCACTGATGGAGCTTCAGCTCCGGGCCAACCACGATGACCGAACGGCCGGAATAGTCGACGCGCTTGCCGAGAAGGTTCTGGCGGAAGCGGCCCTGCTTGCCTTTCAGCATATCGGACAGCGACTTCAGCGGACGCTTGTTGGCGCCGGTAATGACGCGGCCACGGCGGCCATTGTCGAACAGCGCGTCGACCGCCTCCTGCAGCATCCGCTTCTCGTTGCGGATGATGATATCCGGCGCGCGGAGCTCGATCAGCCGCTTCAGGCGGTTGTTCCGGTTGATGACGCGGCGGTAGAGATCGTTGAGGTCCGACGTCGCGAAGCGGCCACCATCGAGCGGCACCAGCGGACGGAGGTCCGGCGGGATCACCGGGACGATCGTCATGATCATCCATTCGGGCTTGTTGCCGGACTCCATGAACGCCTCGACGAGCTTCAGGCGCTTGCCGAGCTTCTTCGGCTTCAGCTCCGAGGTCGAGATCGCGATCTCATGACGAAGGTCGGCCGCGAGCTTCTCGAGGTCCATTGCCATCATCATGTCGCGGATCGCTTCGGCGCCGATCTTGGCGGTGAAGGAATCCTGGCCGTACTCGTCCTGCGCAGCGATGTACTCGTCCTCTGACAGGAGCTGACGCTCCTTCAGCGGCGTCAGGCCGGGCTCCAGGACGACGTAGCTCTCGAAATAGAGAATGCGCTCAAGATCCTTGAGCGTCATGTCGAGGAGCATGCCGATGCGGGACGGCAGCGACTTCAGAAACCAGATGTGGGCGACCGGGGCGGCGAGCTCGATATGGCCCATGCGCTCGCGCCGAACGCGGGCGAGCGTGACCTCGACGCCGCACTTCTCGCAGATAATGCCCTTGTATTTCATGCGCTTGTACTTGCCGCACAGGCACTCGTAATCCTTGATCGGCCCGAAGATGCGGGCGCAGAACAGGCCGTCGCGCTCCGGCTTGAAGGTCCGGTAGTTGATCGTCTCCGGCTTCTTGATCTCGCCAAAGGACCACGACTTGATCTTCTCCGGGCTCGCGATGGAGATCCGGATCTGATCGAAGGTCTGCGCCGGCTGCGCCGACGGAGCGAAGATGTTGGTGAGCTCTTGGTTCATGCTTTCGCTTCTCTCCTTGGGCGCCGCCGGATCGGCGGGGGGACCATCCTTGTGGCGCCCTGAAACCTGATTGTCCGCGTCCGACCGAAGTCGCCGCTACTCGGCCGGCTCGGACTGGGTGTCGGGCCCCGTCAGCCGCTCGGCATTCTCGAACTCGACGTCGAGGCCGAGCGAACGCATCTCCTTGACGAGCACGTTGAAGCTCTCCGGGATGCCGGCCTCGAAAGTATCGTCACCGCGGACGATCGCCTCGTAGACCTTGGTGCGCCCGGCAACGTCGTCCGACTTCACCGTCAGCATCTCCTGCAAGGTGTACGCGGCGCCATAAGCCTCGAGCGCCCACACCTCCATCTCGCCGAAGCGCTGGCCGCCGAACTGCGCCTTGCCGCCCAGCGGCTGCTGGGTAACGAGGCTGTACGGCCCGATCGACCGGGCGTGGATCTTGTCGTCGACGAGGTGGTGCAGCTTCAGCATGTAGATGTAGCCGACCGTGACCGGGCGATCGAACTGCTCGCCGGTGCGCCCGTCGAAGAGGATCGACTGACCCGAGGCGTCGAGATCGGCCTTTTCCAGGAGCTCGACGATGTCGTGCTCCCTTGCGCCGTCGAACACCGGCGTCGCGATCGGGACACCGGTGCTCAGCTGCTCGCCGAGCATCAGAACCGACTCGTCGTCATACTCGGTGATTTCGGTGCCGGCAGGGGTGCCGTCATAGAGGTCCTTCAGCATCGACTTAAGCGGCTTGAGGTCGCCCTTGCCGTTCGACCGATAGGCCTCGACCATGTTGTTGATCTTGAGGCCAAGCCCGGCGCAGGCGCGTCCGAGATGGGTCTCCAGGATCTGGCCGACATTCATCCGGCTCGGCACGCCGAGCGGGTTCAAGACGATGTCGACCGGCGTTCCGTCCTCGAGATGAGGCATGTCCTCGACCGGCACGATCTTGGAGACGACGCCCTTGTTGCCGTGACGGCCGGCCATCTTGTCGCCCGGCTGGATCTTCCGCTTCACCGCGACGAAGACCTTGACCATCTTCATCACGCCGGGCGGGAGTTCGTCGCCGCGCTGCAGCTTCTCGACCTTGTCGATGAAGCGTTGCTCGAGCCGCTTGCGGCTCTCGTCATACTGGGCGCGCAGCGCCTCGATCTGCTGCATCGTCTTGTCGGTGCCGACGGCGAAGTTCCACCACTGCGCCCGCGGATAGTCGTCGAGGACCTCCTTGGTGAGCTTGGTGTCCTTCTTGAAGCCCTTCGGTCCGGCGACGCCGACCTTGTTCTTCAGCATGTCGGCAAGGCGACCGAAGACGTTGCGATCGAGGATCGCCTGCTCGTCGTCGCGGTCCTTGGCGAGCTGCTCGATTTCCTCGCGCTCGATCGCCATCGCGCGCTCGTCCTTCTCGACGCCATGGCGGTTGAAGACGCGCACTTCGACGACGGTGCCGGTGACGCCCGGCGGTACGCGGAGCGAGGTGTCGCGGACGTCGGAGGCCTTCTCGCCGAAGATGGCGCGGAGGAGCTTCTCCTCCGGCGTCATCGGGCTTTCGCCCTTCGGCGTGATCTTGCCGACGAGGATGTCGGACGGGCCGACCTCGGCGCCGATATAGATGATGCCGGCCTCGTCGAGGTTCTTCAGAGCCTCTTCCGAAACGTTCGGAATGTCGCGGGTGATCTCCTCCGGCCCGAGCTTGGTGTCGCGGGCCATGATCTCGAACTCCTCGATATGGATCGAGGTGAACACGTCGTCGCGGACGATACGCTCGGAGAGGAGGATGGAGTCCTCGAAGTTGTAGCCGTTCCACGGCATGAAGGCGACGAGGACGTTCCGGCCGAGCGCCAGATCGCCGAGATCGGTCGACGGGCCGTCGGCGATGATGTCGCCCTTCTCCACCACGTCGCCGACACGCACCAGCGGGCGCTGGTTGATGCAGGTGTTCTGGTTGGAGCGCTGGAACTTCATCAGGCGGTAGATATCGACGCCCGACTGCGATGAATCGAGATCCTCGGTGGCGCGGACGACGATACGGGTCGAGTCGACCTGGTCGATAACGCCGGCGCGGCGGGCACCGATCGCTGCCCCAGAGTCGCGCGCGACAACCGACTCCATGCCCGTGCCGACGAGCGGCGCCTCGGCACGGACGAGCGGCACCGCCTGACGCTGCATGTTCGAGCCCATGAGCGCGCGGTTGGCGTCGTCGTTCTCCAGGAACGGAATGAGCGCTGCCGCGACCGAGACCAGCTGCTTCGGCGAGACGTCCATGAAGTCGACGCGGTCACGCGGGACCATCACGGTCTCGCCGGCGTGGCGGCAAACGATGAGGTCCTCAATGAGCTTGCCGTTCTTGTCGACCGGAGCGTTGGCCTGGGCGATCGTGTACTTCGCCTCCTCCATCGCCGACAGGTAGACGACCTCTTCGGTCATCTTGGAGTCCTTGATGCGGCGATAGGGGCTCTCGATGAAGCCGTATTTGTTGACCCGCGCGAACGTCGCCAGCGAATTGATGAGGCCGATATTCGGGCCTTCCGGCGTCTCGATCGGGCAGATACGGCCGTAGTGCGTCGGGTGGACGTCACGGACCTCGAAGCCGGCGCGCTCGCGGGTCAGGCCGCCCGGCCCGAGCGCCGACAGGCGCCGCTTGTGGGTGATCTCCGACAGCGGGTTTGTCTGGTCCATGAACTGCGAGAGCTGCGAGGAGCCGAAGAACTCGCGGACGGCGGCTGCGGCCGGCTTCGCGTTGATCAGATCCTGCGGCATCACGTTGCCGATCTCGACCGAGCTCATGCGCTCCTTGATCGCGCGCTCCATGCGCAGCAATCCGATGCGGTATTGGTTCTCCATCAGCTCGCCAACCGAGCGGACACGGCGATTGCCGAGATTGTCGATGTCGTCGATCTCGCCCTTGCCGTCCCGGAGTTCGACCAGCGTCTTCACCACCGCGAGGATGTCCTCCTTGCGGAGCGTGCGGTGCGTGTCCGGGGCGTCGAGATCGAGGCGCATGTTCATCTTCACGCGGCCGACCGCCGAAAGGTCGTAGCGCTCGGAATCGAAGAACAGAGACTGGAACATCGCCTCCGCCGTCTCCAGCGTCGGCGGCTCGCCCGGGCGCATCACCCGGTAGATGTCGAACAGCGCTTCCTCGCGGGTCTCGTGCTTGTCGATGGCGAGGGTGTTGCGGATGTAGGCGCCGATATTGACGTGGTCGATATCGAGCACCTCGAGCTCGCCATAGCCCGCTTCCTCGAGCGTCTCGAGGAGCTTGGCGTTGAGCTCCTCGCCGGCCTCGGCATGAATCTCGCCGGTCTCGGCGTTGACCATGTCGCGGGCGAGGTAGAGCCCGTGAAGGTCGTCGTCGATGAGCTTGAGCGCCTTGACGCCCTTCTCCTCGAGCTGGCGCGCGGTGCGGGCGGTAAGCTTGCGGCCGGCCTCGAGCACGACTTCGCCGCTGTCGGCGTCGATGAGATCGCTGGCGGACTGCATGCCGCGCATCCGCTGCGCGTCGAAGGGCAGCTTCCAGCCGCCTTCTGTCCGCGTGTAGGTAACGTGGTTGTAGAAGGTGTCGAGGATCTCCTCGCCATCGAGCCCGAGCGCCATCAGGAGCGACGTCGCAGGAATCTTCCGGCGCCGGTCGATACGGGCATAGACGATGTCCTTGGCGTCGAACTCGATGTCGAGCCAGGACCCGCGATACGGAATGATGCGCGCGGCGAAGAGCAGCTTGCCGGACGAGTGCGACTTGCCCTTGTCGTGGTCGAAGAACACGCCCGGCGAGCGGTGCATCTGCGAGACGATCACGCGCTCGGTGCCGTTGATGATGAACGTGCCGTTCGAGGTCATGAGCGGCATCTCGCCCATGTACACCTCTTGCTCCTTGATATCCTTGACGGATTTCGCCTGGGTGTCCTCGTCGATGTCGAAGACGATCAGACGCAGCGTCACCTTCAGCGGCGCCGAATAGGTCATCCCGCGCTGGCGGCACTCGTCGACGTCGTATTTCGGCGGCTCGAAATCATAGCGGACGAACTCCAGCATCGCGGTCCCGGAGAAGTCCGAGATCGGGAACACCGACTTGAAGACGGCCTGAAGGCCTTCGTCGGTGCGACCGCCCTCGGGCTCCTCGACCATCAGGAACTGATCGTAGGACGCCTTCTGAACCTCGATGAGGTTCGGCATCTCGGCCACTTCCTTGATGGAACCGAAGAACTTGCGAACGCGCTTGCGACCCGTGAACTTATCGGCCAATGCTGGGCTCCTTGACGTTTGGGACAACGGATCGGCGGCTCGGCGCGGAGTTCGCGCGGCCAGGCGTCCCGTGTCCCTGACAGTTCCAAAATGATGGCGGGCGCTGTTGCCCGCTTACTCTGCAGCGGCAATACGGTGCCGCTGCCAGTCCTGGTGCGAACCCGGCCGCGCCGGCTCGCCGACTTGCGTCGCGATACCGGTCCGCGCCGTGGCGCGAACCGGCTGATCGTCGTCAGCCCGAAGGCTACTTAAGCTCGACCTTGGCGCCGGCTGCCTCCAGCTGCGCTTTCAGCTTTTCGGCCTCTTCCTTCGGAGCGGCTTCCTTGACCGGCTTCGGAGCGCCCTCGACCAGGTCCTTGGCCTCCTTGAGGCCGAGTCCGGTGATCGCGCGGACCTCCTTGATGACGTTGATCTTCTGAGCGCCCGCGTCGGCGAGGATGACGTCGAACTCATCCTTCTCCTCAGCAGCCGCCGCTTCGCCGCCGCCGGCACCGCCGGCAGCCGCCACCGCGACCGGAGCCGCGGCTGAAACGCCCCACTTCTCTTCGAGGAGCTTGGAAAGCTCCGCAGCTTCCAGAACGGTCAGTTCGGAAAGCTCATCTACAATCTTCGAAAGGTCTGCCATCTTACTGTTTCCTTTGATCGATTCGAACCGTGATACGGCCTTAAGCGGCCTCGTCCTTGGCGGCATAGGCGCCCACTACCCGGGCGAGCTGACCAGCCGGGGCACTGACCACCTGGGCGATGCGAGTCGCCGGGGTGTTGATCATGCCAACCAGCTTGGCGCGCAGCTCGTCGAGCGAAGGCATCGATGCCAGAGCCTTCACCCCATCCGCGTCGAGCTTGGTCGTGCCCATGACGCAGCCGATAACGACGAGCTTCTCGTGGGCCTTGGAGAAGTCGACAACGACCTTGGCGGCGGCGACCGGATCCTCCGAATAGGTGATCATGGTCGGTCCGACGAACAGGTCGGTGATCGGCTCCGCCTCGGTGCCACGAAGGGCAAGCTTGGCGAGGCGGTTCTTGACCACCTTGGCGCCTGCCCCGGCCTCACGGGCTTTCGCCCTGAGGCTCGTCATGTCGGCGACGTTGAGCCCGGAATAGTGGGTAACAACCACCACTCCGCTCGACGAGAACACGGTGTTGAGCATCTGGACGAATTCGCCTTTTTCTGCTCGTTCCACTGTCTTCTCCAGTTGCTAGCGACCGGAACCTTGAGGGCCGGACCGCCGGTTACGCAGGCCGCCCGTCCTTTCAGGCAATTGCGGCCACTCCAGCCTGTCCGCCCGCGACGGCATTTGCCGCTAGGCTTGGGTTCGAATCGGCGGGCCTTTCGGCCAAGCGATCCTCTCCCCGTCTCATGCCGGCCCCCGGAATGGAGCTTAGGTCGGGCGAACCCGACACCAGGCAATCTCGGACAGGATGCTTCGACCCGTTTGGACCGGCCCGAAACGTACGCCGCCCGCCTAAACGGGCGGCAATCTCAGATACTCAGGCGCCCAGAACGGTCGCCGGATCGACGTGGATGCCAGGACCCATCGTCGATGAAATCGCAACGCGCTTCACGTACGTGCCCTTGGCGCCGGCGGGCTTCGCCTTCTGCACCGCATCGGCGAACGCCTTGATGTTCTCAGCGAGCGCTGAATCCTCGAAGCTCGCCTTGCCGACGCCGGCATGCACGATGCCCGCCTTCTCGACACGGAACTCGACGGCGCCGCCCTTGGCTGCCTTGACCGCGGCCGCCACGTCCGGCGTGACGGTGCCGACCTTCGGGTTCGGCATCAGGCCGCGGGGGCCGAGCACCTTACCGAGACGGCCGACCAGCGGCATCATGTCCGGCGTGGCGATGCAGCGATCGAAATCGATCGTGCCGCCTTGCACCGTTTCCACCAGGTCTTCGGCGCCGACAACGTCGGCCCCGGCGGCCTTGGCCTCGTCCGCCTTGTCGCCCTTGGCAAAGACCGCCACGCGCAATGTGCGGCCCGAGCCGTTGGGAAGCTGGCAGACGCCGCGCACCATCTGATCGGCGTGACGCGGGTCGACGCCGAGATTCATCGCCACTTCGACGGTCTCGTCGAACTTGGCGGTGGCGCGGGCCCGCACCATGGCGACAGCCTCGTCGAGCGCATAGAGCTGGACGCGGTCAACGCCGTCGCGAGCGGCCGTGTATCGCTTTCCGTTCGCCATGGCCTAATCCACCACCGTCAGGCCCATGGACCGGGCCGAGCCTTCAACCATCTTCATCGCCGCCTCGACCGTGGTCGCGTTGAGATCGCCCATCTTGTTCTCGGCGATCTCGCGAACCTTGGTGCGGCTGACCTTACCCGCCGAATCGCGGCCCGGCGCCGAGCCACCCTTCTTCAGATTGGCGGCCTTCTTGAGGTAGTAGGACACCGGCGGCGCCTTCATCTCGAAGGTGAAGGACTTGTCCTGGTAGTAGGTGATCACCACCGGAATCGGCGAGCCCTTCTCAAGTTCCTGGGTCTGCGCGTTGAACGCCTTGCAGAACTCCATGATGTTGATGCCGCGCTGACCGAGCGCCGGCCCGATGGGCGGCGACGGGTTGGCGGTTCCGGCGGGCACCTGAAGCTTCAGATAGCCCTGTATCTTCTTTGCCATCGTTCGTTCCTCTCAGCGCGCCGGAGGCCCGGCGGTTCGGGAATGGCGTGGTCCGGCAGCTTGCCCTGGCGAGGCCGCTCTCCTCCCACGTCCCTGTTCGGTCAGAGCTTTTCGACCTGACCGTATTCGAGCTCGACGGGCGTCGCCCGCCCGAAGATCGACACCGCAACCTTCAGCCGTGCCCGTTCTTCGTCCACTTCCTCGACGTGGCCGTTGAACGAGGCAAACGGGCCGTCGGCCACACGCACCTGTTCGCCGACGTCGAAGCTGATCGACGGCTTCGGACGATCCACGCCCTCCTGCACCTGCTGGAGAATATGGGCCGCCTCGGCCTCGGAGATCGGCACCGGACGTGCGTCGGCGCCCAGAAAACCGGTAACTTTCGGTGTGTTCTTGATGAGGTGATAGGCCTCATCCGTCATATCCATCTTCACCAGGACGTAGCCAGGGAAGAACTTCCGCTCGGCGTCGACCTTCCGGCCTCGCCGAACCTCGACGACCTTCTCGGTCGGCACGAGGATCTCCTCGAAAAGGTCACCCAATCCGGAGGCGTCGGCCTTTTCGCGGATCGACTCGGCGACCTTCTTCTCGAAGTTCGAATACGCGTGAACGATGTACCAGCGCTTTGCCATTACCTTCCCGCGCTAAACGTTGATGCCGAGAACGGTGCGCACCACCCAGCCGAGAATGCCGTCGACCGCGAGGAAAAAGAGCGCCGCCAAAGTGGCGAACAAAAGCACCATGATCGTCGAGATCACGGTTTCACGCCGCGTCGGCCAAACGACCTTCGCGACTTCCGCCCGCACCTGCTGGAGGAATGTAAAAGGATTGGTTCTTTCGGCCATTCACGCGCTCAAGCCATCGAGGCGCGCGAACTCGGATGGCTCACGCGCCTTGCTGGGAGGAGGAGACATAAGGCTGTCGCATCGACGACACAACCCCTTCCGCCAAGAAATTCAGTGCTGCGTAACGCTGCCGGGATCCGTTGCCCGCGAGGCCTGGCAGGGGCGGAGGGACTCGAACCCCCGGCCACCGGTTTTGGAGACCGGTGCTCTACCAACTGAGCTACACCCCTATCCGATCGCTGGGCCGAGCGCGTCGCGGCCACGAATAGCCGTTCTGTGCCGTCCAGCAAAGGCCTTATGCGTTCGGTCTGGTCGCCTGTGCCGCGCGATCCCGGCGGATGCCGGTGACGATCAGATAGATAATCGCGCCGTAGCCAGCAACCAGCACAGCGATTCCCCAAAGGGCGACGACCGGCCCGTCGTCGCTGGCCTCTCTGATCGAGCGGGTGATCAGACCGTCGCCGCTCGGATCGTCGAGCGTCCCGCCACCGGCGCCCAGAAAAGCTATCGCGAAGGCAACGCCGATCGCCGCGAGCGCACGAGCCCAGTATTGTTGGCCGCGAGACCCGATCAGCCCGAGGCCAATCACGATCGCCCCGATCATGATCGGGATGAATAGCGGGATACCGCTCATGACGCTCGCGTTTCGGCTGTGTCGGCCACGGTGGAGGTTGGATCGGGCCTCGTGGCAACTGGAGCGGGTGAAGGGAATCGAACCCTCGTCATCAGCTTGGAAGGCTGCTGCTCTACCATTGAGCTACACCCGCTTGTTCCGTGAATGGTGGGGGAGGTAGGACTCGAACCTACGAAGGCGTTCGCCAGCGGATTTACAGTCCGCCCCCTTTGCCGCTCGGGACACTCCCCCATCGGTTCCGCGAACGGAACGGCTGGGTCGGCGAAACAATACTACGCCCCGATGGACGGCGCTTCGCTCGGCCCCGTGTTATGGCGATGGCCCCCTGGGGTGTCAACGCGATCGCACCGGTTCGCCACGTGATCTGCCTCTTTGAGCGGGCCGGATCGCTACCTATAACCTCTCGCCCATGACACGCTCCCCCAACCGCCCGCCAAATATCGGGCGCAGGCGCCCGTTCCGTTCCCGTTCGCCCGCCGAGCGGCAAGCCGACAGATTGTGGCTCTACGGTCTCCATCCCGTATCGGCGGCGCTTGCCAATCCGCGCCGGACGCTGCTGCGGCTCCTCGTCACCGACAATGCAAGACAGCGGCTCGACGGGCTCCATGATGCGCTGTCGGTGCCGATCGAGCCGGCAACGCCGAGGACGCTATCGAAGCTCCTCGGCGAAGATGCGGTCCATCAGGGCGTTGCCCTCGAGGTCGAGCCCCTGACCTCGCCCTCCCTCGAGGAACTCGGCGCGTCCGCCCGGCTGGTGCTCTTCCTCGATCAGATCACCGATCCGCACAATGTCGGCGCGATCCTGCGGACCGCAGCGGCCATGGATGCCGACGCCGTCATCGTCACCGGGCGCCACTCGCCGACCGAGACCGGGGTCCTCGCCAAGGCAGCGTCGGGCGCGCTCGACATCATTCCCGTCGTTTCGGTGCCCAATCTGGCGCGGGCCATGGAAGAGGTTCGCGATTCCGGTTTCGCACTGATCGGGCTCGATTCGGACGGCCCGGAACCGCTTGAGGACGTTCTCGGCCACGACAAGATCGCCCTGGTTCTCGGCGCCGAGGGCAAGGGGCTTCGTCAGAAGACGCAGACGACCTGCGATCGCCTGGCCAGGCTCGACCTGCCGGGCGGCATTCGCAGCCTCAACGTTTCCAACGCCGCGGCGCTGGCGCTCTATCTGGCCCATCGCGAGCTGGCGGTCCGCCACAAGGCTTGACTGAAGGAATCCCGGACAGCGTGCAGATGATCGTCCCTCGCCGACCACAAGCTCGCTCCAGGGAGACGCGCGTCGCGCCGCTTCGCGGGAAGCCGCGGTCGCACCTGCACCGCGTCTCTATGCTCGTTGCGGGGGTGCTCTTCGTTTCGGCTTGCGCCTCGGACCCTGACGTCGAGGTTTGCGCAAGCGACCTGTCGGACCAGGATTGTCGCGACGTCACTGGCGAGTCCATGCGCGCGAACGGGGTTCCGATGGTCGCGGTCGCAGTGATCGAAGGGGGAAACGTCGTATCCGCCGCGGTGCTCGATTGGGAGGGAGAGCGCGTCCGGTCGAGACGATGTTTCAGGCCGCTTCGCTGTCGAAGCCGGTGGCCGCGGCGGTTGCTCTCAGCCTCCTCCACCGCACAGCCGAGCTCGAGGCCCTCCTTTCGCATTCGGCCGGCGTCAGCGTCAGCGGATTTGAGGGGTATCGGCGCGGCGCGGCGCTCCCCACGACTGACCAGATATTGGCTGGTGCCGGCCCCGCCAATAACGCGCCCGTGGAGAATATCGGACGTTCCTGCGCCTATTCCGGCGGCGGCTACACGCGGGTGCAGGCGATGGTCGAGGACGCAAGCGGTCTTGCCTTCGCCGAGGCGGCCGAACCGGAACTGCGCGCGCTTGGCATGCAGGCGGCGACCTTCGGCGAACCACGTGACCCG
>CAZSXA010000054.1:6746-12409 GCA_964611195.1 uncultured Bauldia sp. | reverse complement strand
AATCCTACTAAGTGTCTTGTACAAATCTATCGAATTGCCCTTCGGTTGGCTGTACGGAGGGCCAGCTGAGAGATAAAGTTCGTGCTCTTGAAGCCGAATGGTTTTTAGGTGCGAGGTGCTATTTGTTCGATCTGAGAAGTTTCTCAGGTTAGCAGCCAAAAGTAGCAGGTCCCTTTTTGCCATCTGGTCGGAAAGACCAGAAAGGTCTGAATCGAGGTCAATATCTCCGTATGCGAAGTCCACACTTCCAGTGGCGTAGAAATGTAGTCTCAAGAACACTTCTATCGATTGATCGTAGAGGAACCTCAAGTCGTCCACGCTGCCGATCATGCCGCGCCCTCCGTCTCCTCGCTCGCCAGCCATTGCAGCACGGCCATGCGGACCGCGACGCCCATCTCGACCTGCTCGCGGATGAGGCTTCGCGGTCCGTCGGCGACGTCGGAAGCGATCTCGACACCGCGATTGATCGGGCCGGGATGCATTACCAGCGCGTCCGGCTTGGCGTGGGCGAGCCGCGCCGCGTCGAGGCCGTAGAAGCGGAAATACTCGCGCGCCGATGGCACGAAGGAGGCATGCATGCGTTCGCGCTGAAGGCGGAGCATCATCACGACGTCGGCGCCCTTGAGGCCTTCGTCCATGGCGGTGAACACCGCGACGCCCATCCGCTCGATCGCAACTGGCATCAGGTTCGACGGGCCGACGACGCGAACACGGGCGCCGAGGGCCTGCAGCGCAATGATGTTGGAGCGGGCGACGCGGCTGTGCAGCACGTCGCCGCAGATCGCCACGACGAGACCGTGAATGTCGCCCTT
Organism: uncultured Bauldia sp.; assembly: GCA_964611195.1. Classification (GTDB taxonomy): domain Bacteria; phylum Pseudomonadota; class Alphaproteobacteria; order Rhizobiales; family Kaistiaceae; genus JADLGL01. The sequence goes on along the minus strand of CAZSXA010000054.1, from coordinate 11,597 downwards.
GTGGCGGCGGATGGTGAGCGCGTCGAGCAGCGCCTGGGTGGGGTGTTCATGTGCGCCGTCGCCGGCATTGACGACGGAGCAGGAGACCTGTTTGGCAAGGAGCTCGGCGGCGCCGGCCGAATGATGGCGGACGACGAGGATGTCGGGCCGCATTGCGTTCAGCGTCATCGCCGTATCGATCAGGGTCTCGCCCTTTTTCACCGATGAACTGGCGACCGACATGTTCATGACGTCGGCGCCAAGCCGTTTGCCGGCGAGCTCGAAGGACGATTGCGTGCGGGTGGAGGATTCGAAGAAGAGGTTGACCATCGTCCGGCCACGAAGCGTCGTCTTCTTCGGTGGCAGGATGTCGTCGCCGACGATCTCGGCTTCGGCCAGGTCGAGGAGCGCGGTGATCTCGCCCGGCCCGAGTCCGGCTATCCCCAAAAGGTGCCGCCGCTCACGGCGGGCCGGGGATTCGGATCGGGTGCTCATCAAAGCGATCCCTATATGCAATCGGGCCAGCCTCGACAAGGCTGTCCGGCTCGCACCTAACGTTAACCATACTGGCCTAAGTGTTTGCCACGAAAGGATGCCGATAGAGAGTAATGAGTCGGGCATTCAACAGGATTGAGGGCAGCAACCTGCCAGCGGCTCCGGCCGACGTGAACCTGTTCGCGTCGGATCCAGTGCTTGCGGCCATGACCGAGCACGTTCCCGCGGCGACGCTGGAGGTGCTGTCCGGGCTCGGCCAGTTCTTCGGCGCGACCGACACGCTCGAACTCGGGCGCCTCGCCAACCAGCAGGCGCCAGCGCTCCGCACCCATGATGCGCAGGGCAACCGCATCGACAATGTCGAGTACCACCCGGCCTATCACGCGCTCATGCGGCGTAGCGTTGCGGCCGGCCTGCACTGCTCGGTGTGGGACGCGGCGGGCGCGGAAGGGCGGGTCAGGAGCCTCGCGCGGGCCGCACGGCTCTATCTCACAGCCCAGGTCGACGCCGGGCACCTCCTGCAGCTTTCGGCCACCAATGCAGCGGTCTCGGCACTGGCGCATTCGCCGCGCCTCGCCGAGCAATGGCTGCCGATGGTGCGCTCGCGCAAATACGACGCCACCAACAAGCCGGCGCCGCAGAAAGCCGGCATTCTCATGTCGCTCGCCTTCACCGAACGGCAGGCGGGGTCGGATCATTCGCTGATCGCAACCAAGGCCGAGCGCGGCGGCAATGACGCCAACTATCGCCTCACCGGGGCGAAGTGGTTCGTCAACGCGCCGATGAGCGATGCCTATGTGACGCTGGCGCAAACGCGCGAGGGTCTGTCGACGCTGCTGGTGCCGCGCTTCCTTGCCGACGGCACGCGCAACCGCATTCGGATGATGCGGCTCAAGGACAAGCTCGGCACGCGCTCGTCCGCTGCGGCGGAGCTCGAACTCGACGGTGCGACCGGCTGGCTGCTCGGCAGTTCGGGAGAGGGTGAGGCGACGCTGCGCGAGGTTTCGACATTGTCGCGCCTCGACGACGCGGTAATCGCCTCCTCGCTGATGCGGGCGGCGCTGGCCGAGGCGGTGCACCATGCGCGCCGGCGGACGGTCGGCGGCGCGCTGCTCGTCGACCAACCGCTGATGGCGCGCGTGCTGGCCGACGCCGCGCTCGACGTCACCGCGGCGACGTCGCTGGTCTTCCGCATCGCTTCGGCGCTCGACCGCGCCGGCGACGATCCGGTCGAGGCGAACTTCGCACGGCTGATGACGCCGGCGGCGAAGTACTGGGTGGTGAAGTCCGCGCCCTCGGTCATCGCCGAGATGATGGAAACCGTCGGTGCCAACGGCGCGGTCGAGGAGAGCCGGCTGCCGCGGCTCTATCGCGACGCTGCCTCGCTGGCGATCGCCGACGGCCCGGGAAACGTCCTTTGTCTCGACATCCTCAGGATGCTCGGCAAGAGTTCCGACCCCCTCGATGCGGTGCTCGCGGTCTGCGAGGATTCGCTCGGCGGCAGCGCCAAGGCAACGCTCAACATCCTCCGCGCCGCGACCGCGGTGGCGCTCGCCGACGAGGGTTCGGCCCGGGTGCTGACCGAGCAACTGGCGCTTACCGTTGCGGCGGCGACGCTTCATCACAGCTTTCCGGCCGAGGTTGGCGACGCCTTCCTCGACACCCGGCTCGGCAAGGGATGGCGGACGACCTACGGAATGCTCGATTCCCGCTTCGACGCGCGCGGCATACTCGACTTCGTCTGCCCCAACCAGTAAGCACTTCGGCCGTTTGCGCGACCCAAGCCGGCGAGACAAACTGCCGGCGCAATGCGTTCGCCGCCCGGTCAAACGGCGGCCGACGTCAACGCCACCAGCCCGACGGTCCTCATGGATTTCGATCAGATTGCGCTGTTCAGCCTGTTCGCGCTGGTGCTCGGCCTCCTGATCTGGGGGCGTCTGCGCTACGACCTCGCTGCCTTCGGCGCGCTGATCCTGGCGGTGGTGCTCGGCATCATCGACATCGACGCCGCCTTCGCCGGCTTCGGCCATCCGGCGACGATCATCGTTGCGCTGGTGTTCATCGTCTCGCGCGGGCTCAGCAATTCAGGCGCGGTCGACTGGATCTCGCGATCGGTGGTCAATCAGGGCCGGCGCGTCTCGGCGCATATCGCGGTAATGGGCGGCGTCGGCGCGGCGCTCTCGGCCTTCGTCAACAACGTCGCGGCGCTGACGCTGCTGATGCCGGTGGAGCTTCAGGCGGCGGCCAAGGAGAAGCGGCCGCCGGCGGCGACGCTGATGCCGCTCGCCTTCGCCACCATGCTGGGCGGTCTGATCACGCTGATCGGGACGCCGCCGAACATCATCATCGCGCAGTTCCGCGCCGACGCCCTCGGCGAGCCGTTCTCGATGTTCGACTTCACGCCGGTCGGCCTCGTCGTTGCCGTGGCCGGCGTTGCCTTTGTTGCGCTGGTCGGCTGGCGGCTGATCCCGCAGCGGGCGCTCGACGCCAACCAGGTCGAAGAGCTGCGACGCATCACCGACTACATCGCGGAGCTTGCCGTCCCTGAAGGCTCGGACGCGATCGGCCGGCTGGTGATGGAACTCGACGAGGCGGCCGACGATGCCGACGCCGTCATCCTCGGCCTCGTCCGCAAGGGCCGCCGGCTTCCTGGCCGGGCGCGCACCAATATCGTCCGGCCCGGCGATGTTCTCGTCGTCGAGGCGACGCCGGACAGCCTCGACAAGCTCAAGACTTCGCTCGGCCTCGAATTCTTCGAGCCCGACCAGCAGGCCGCAGAGCCCGCCGACAACCTCGCCCTGATCGAGGCCGTCGTGCAGCCCGGCTCGCTGTTCCTTGGGCGGTCGGCGCAAAGCTTCCGGCTCGCCCGCCGTCACGGCGTCGTTCTCCTCGGCATCTCGCGGCGCGGCCAGCGCATTGCCGGTCGCGTCCGTCAGGAGCGCATCGAGGCCGGCGATATCCTCCTCCTTATCGGCACGCCCGATCAACTCGCCGACGCCACCCACAGCCTCGCGCTGGTTTCGCTGGCGCCTCGCGCCGTGCAGGTAAGCCAGGCGCCGCGCGCCGGCCTTGCCGCAGGCATTTTCGTGCTCGGCATCATCGCCGCGACCACCGGGCTGATCCCGATCGCGGCGGCGCTGGCGATCGCGGTCGTGCTCTACGTGCTTCTCGGAATCGTGCCATCGAAGGAGGTCTACACCTCGATCGAGTGGCCCGTGATCGTCCTTATCGGATCACTGCTGCCGCTCGGGGCGGCGCTGCAGTCGACGGGCGGCTCGGAGGTGATCGCCGATCTCCTGCTCGGCGCCGGGGAGGGGCTGCCGGAGGTACTGATACTCCTGATCCTGATGATCGCGACGATGGCGCTGACCGACGTCCTCAACAATTCGGCGACCGCCGTGGTGGTGGCGCCGGTCGCGCTCGAAGTCGCGGACGGGCTGGGCACGAGCCCGGACCCGTTCCTGATGGGCGTCGCCATCGCGGCGTCCAGCGCCTTCCTGACGCCGATCGGCCACCACAACAACACGCTGGTGATGGGTCCCGGCGGTTACGCCTTTACCGACTACTGGCGGATGGGCCTGCCGCTGGAACTCGTCATCCTCGCCGTTTCGGTGCCGATGATCGTTCTGGTCTGGCCGTTCTGAGGCGGGATTCGCGGGGGAGGACAACCTCGTTTGCCACGGTTACGGATCGCTAGCCATAACCCGCGCTATCGCCGCCGATAACCGCCTCACTTGACTAGAGTCATGAACCGGACAGTCGGGATCGGCATGCTCTCGGCCCATCCGTTTTGTGATTCCCCAAGGAGGCCACCCATGAAGCATCCACTGCGTTCCAAGCTAATGGCGAGTGTTTTCGCCCTCGGCGCGTTGTCCCTTTCGGTGTCGGCGTCAACGCTTTCGCTCGACGATTTCCTGGCCCGTCTCACCGACCTTGGCTACGTCGTCGAGTCGGCCGAGGTCGCGCCGGATGGGACCTTCATTGTCCAGGTCATCGTCAACGGGCAGCCGTTCCAAATCTCCGTTCCCCAGGATGAAGCGGACGACTTTATCGACGCTCTGATCGACGAGATCGAGGACGAACTGGAAGACGAGGAAGAGGAGGAAGACGAGGAAGAGGACGAGGAGGAAGACGAGGAGGAAGACGAGGAAGAGGACGAGGAGGAAGACGAGGAAGAGGACGAGGAGGAAGACGAGGAGGAGGACGAGGAAGAGGACGAGGAAGAGGACGAGGAGGAAGCCGAGGAAGAGGACGAGGAGGAAGACGAGGAAGAGGACGAGGAAGAGGACGAGGAAGAGGACGAGGAAGAGGAAGAGGAAGAGGACGAGGAGGAAGACGAGGAGGAAGACGAGGAGGAAGACGAGGAGGAAGACGAGG
>CAZSXA010000054.1:1334-6646 GCA_964611195.1 uncultured Bauldia sp. | reverse complement strand
AGGAAGACGAGGAGGAAGACGAGGAGGAAGACGAGGAGGAAGACGAGGAGGAAGACGAGGAGGAAGAGCGGAGTTCCTCCAGCAGCTAGCGCGCTGCCAATTCCATCCTGTCGTCCGCGGGCCGCGATGCGGCGGCTCGGCCCGGGCAGGCGGCTGTCTAGCTCTCACGCTGACCCGCAAAAGAGGAGGCAGGGTCTGCCCCGCCGACGCGGGAACGATCTAGCTCCGCGTGGCGTCGAGCGCGCCCTGCAGGATGTAGGCGGCGGCAGCCTTGTCGACGAGTTCGGCGCGGCGGGCGCGGCTCCTGTCCGCCTCGATCAGCATGCGCTCGACTGCGACAGTCGAGAGGCGCTCGTCCCAGAGGAGGATCGGGACGGCCCGAACGCCGGCGAGGTTGCGGGCGAAGGCGCGGGTGGCTTGGGCGCGCGGGCCTTCCGTGCCGTCCATGTTGCGCGGCAGGCCGAGGACGATGCCGGCGACCTCGTCGCCGCCTGCAGCTTCGAAGATCGATTCAACGTCGACGCCGAAGCGCTTGCGCTTGATGAGAGAAAGTGGCGTCGCGATCCGCCGGCCGGCGTCGGAGATCGCGACCCCGATGGTCTTGGTGCCGAGGTCGAGGCCGATCAGCGCGCCGGCTTCCGGCAGCGCGCCCGCGAAGGCGTTCACCTCGTCGGTAATGAGGGGAGCGACCGGCGGTCGGGCGCTCACGTCCGCTTGCGGCGGAAGAAACGGTCCGCGCCGTACCATGCGACACCAATCGCGGCGCCGACGCCGACGCCGATGAAGCCGTTGCCGATGGCGATGCCGATGGCGGCGCCGATGGCGATACCGAGTGCGATGAAGACGCCAGCTGTCATGGCCGGCACAATATGGACTTGGCGCGGCGGCTCAAGTCCGATCAAGCGGCGAGATCGTTAGCCGCGATATTGCTGGATGCGGGTGGTGCGAAGGCCGGCGAGGCCATGCTCGTCGATCGACTGCTGCCAGGAGAGGAATTCTTCCACGGTGAGGGTGTAGCGCGCGCAAGCTTCTTCGAGGCTGAGGAGACCGCCCCTTACGGCGGCAACGACTTCCGCCTTGCGGCGGATCACCCAACGCTTGGTATCTTGCGGCGGCAAATCGGCGATCGTCAGCGGGCTTCCGTCCGGTCCGATCACATATTTGACCCGCGAACGGATCGCTTCGGCCATGCTACGCTCACAACTCAGGCAGACCAATTGAAGTGCTAAGCTACGGCTGTGCGCCTTAAATTTTGGCTAAACCGATGGAAACAAATCGGTAAGAGTTCTCGAAGCCTAGGCCGGTCAAGCCGTCCCGGTTGCCTTTGACCCGGCGGCGATAAGGTTCCATATGTCGGGGCAATGAACTCGCCCGCCCTCAACTCGCTCGATCTCGCCAAGCGGCCCGAGGACACCCGCGTCATCGTCGCGATGTCCGGCGGGGTCGATTCGTCGGTCGTCGCCGGCCTCCTGAAGCGCGAAGGCTACGACGTCGTCGGCGTAACCCTGCAGCTCTACGATCACGGCGCGGCGACGCACCGGAAGGGCGCCTGCTGCGCCGGGCAGGACATTCACGACGCTCGCCGCGTCGCCGAGATGCTCGGCATTCCGCACTACGTCCTCGACTATGAGGAGCGGTTCAAGGAAGCCGTCATCGCCGATTTCGCCGACAGCTACATCGCCGGCCGGACGCCGGTGCCGTGCGTTGCCTGCAATCAGACGGTCAAGTTCGCCGATCTTCTGTCGACCACGATGGAGCTCGGCGGCGACGTGATGGCGACCGGCCACTACATCGCCTCCCGTCGCCTCGCGGGCCGGCGGGCGATGTTCCGCCCGGTCGATCTCTCGCGGGACCAGAGCTATTTCCTTTTCGGCACCACACCGGACCAGTTGGAGCGCCTCCGCTTTCCGCTCGGCGGCATGACCAAGGCCGAGGTGCGCGAGATCGCGCGCTCGCTCGGTCTCGGCATCGCGGAGAAGTCCGACAGCCAGGACATCTGCTTCGTGCCGGAGGGCCGCTATGCCGACGTCATCGAGCGGCTTCGGCCGGGCGCGGCCGAGCCCGGCGATATCGTCCACCTCGACGGCCGCGTTCTCGGCCGTCATGACGGCGTGATCCATTATACGATCGGCCAGCGCCGCGGCATTGGCGTTGCCGCCGGCGAGCCGCTTTATGTCATCGACCTCGATGCGGAGCATGCCCGCGTCGTCGTCGGTCCGCGTTCCGCGCTCGCGACGCACCGGCTGGAACTCTCGGACGTCAACTGGCTCGGCGACGGCGCGCTCGACGCGATCGGCGCCGACGGCATCGAGGTCCAGGCCCGCGTGCGTTCGACCCGGCCGCCGCGGCCGGCGCATCTCAGCGTCGAGGACGGCACTGTAATTGTCGAACTCGCCGATGGCGAAAACGGCGTCGCACCCGGCCAGGCCTGCGTCTTCTACGACGGCGAGGGTGCAGGCGCCCGCGTGCTCGGCGGCGGCGTCATCGCCCACGCAGCGCACAATCGCGAGGCCGAGGAAGCGCTGGCACGCCTTGCCGGAACCGCCATCGCGGCGGCCTAGCGCTCGCGGTGACCGCACCTCACGACAAGCCCTATCCGCCGTCGCCGCTGACCGACGCCGATGTGCTGGCGGCCTATTCGCGCTGGGCGCCGGTCTATGACTATGTCTTCGCGCTGCCGTTCCTGACGGGACGGCGGGCGGTGGCGAAGCTGGTGAACCGCCTGCCCACCGGGCGTATTCTCGAGGCCGGAGTCGGCACCGGCGTGGCGCTGCCTCGCTATGACCGTCGCCACCGCATCGTCGGGATCGACCTTTCGCCCGACATGCTGGACCGGGCCCGGGTGCGCGTGGCGCGGCAGAAGCTCGATCATGTCGAGGCCATCGAGGAGATGGACGCCGCCGACCTCCGCTTCCCCGACGCCAGCTTCGACGCGGTGGTGGCGATGTATGTCATGACCGTGGTTCCGGACCCGGAGAAGGTGATGGCCGAGTTCCACCGGGTGACGAAGCCGGGCGCGCGGATCATCGTCATCGGCCACTTCGCCGCGACGGGTGGCCTCGTCCATTGGGCCGAGCGACGGCTCGCCCGTTACGCGGCGAAGCTCGGCTGGAACCCCGACTTCCCGGTTGCGCGGCTCGCCGAGCGCGACGATGTGCGCCTCATGAGCCGGCGCAAGCTCGGCCCGTTGTGGCTGTTCTCGCTGCTCGAGTTCGAGCGCATCTGAGGTAGCGCCCCGCCCGCCGCCGGGAGGGAGGTTTGGCGGCGGGCGAGGACTTCAAGACCGTCTGCCAGCGCGGTGGGGACCGCTCAGCAGCTCGGTCCGCCCTGGTCGACCAAGATGATCTCGTCGGTCGGATAGCCGTTGGCCTCGGCCTCGGCGAGGATGCGCTCGACCGTCGCCTCCGGCATTTCCGGGGTTCGCGACAGGATCCAGAAGAAGCCCTTGGTCGGGCCCGACACGACCGCATAGCTGTAGTCCGGGCCGAGCTCGATGACGTGATAGCCGCCGGCAAAGGGACCAAAGAAACTGACGCCGAGGCTCGCGACCGTGGGGTCGCCGTTGAACGTCGCCCGGCCGATCTGCTCGTCATACTCGCAGATCGTGACGTCGAAGCCGCGGTTGGCGACGCGGACGCTGCCGTCCTCGTTCAGCGAGTAGGTGGCCGTGACGTTGGTGAGGTTGCGCTCGAAATTGTGGTCGAGGCGGGCGATTTCGTACCAGGTGCCGAGATAACGATCGAGATCGAAACCGGTGACCGGCGTGACGCCGGCGGGCACGGAGACGCAGCCTGCGAGGGCTACGACGCCGACTGCGCCGAGCAGCGCAAAAAAGCCCTTGCGGGCGCGGGACAGCAGGGCCATTGCGGCATCCTTTGGCAACGTGGGCAGACGTGGTTTGCCGTTCTACGATGCCGCCGCCGGTTCGGATCACCGTCGGCCGGACTGCCTGGGACTGGCGTAGCGGGACGGCGGCCGACCTAGCTCTCGTCGGCCACTTCGGCGCCGGGGCCGTTCTTCTTCAGCGATTCGATGGCGTTCTTCGATCCGGCCTTCGAGGAGTAGGTCTCCGTTCGCACCATCGTCTCGCCATTGGAGGCAACGAAGCGGACATAGGTCTCGCCGTTCTTCGCCTCGTCGATCTCGAACCGATAGCCGGTTTCCTTCTCGCCATTGGTGAGGTCCGCCGTCGGTGCACCCGGCGCATTCTTCTTCAGGGAATCAATGCAGTTCTCGGCGCTCGACTTGCCCTTGTAGCTCTCCGACCAAAAGACGATCTCGGCGTTGTAGACGAACTGAACGCCGAACTGGTCGTTGGCGCGTGACACGATCTTGAACTTGTGTGGCATTGGTCGCTCCCCGCTCTGCCTTCCCGCTTGAGGCAAACAGCCTAGCGCCTTGGGCGGAGAAGGGAAGGCCAGAGCGGCAGGCTTCTGTCGACAAGCCGGGCCGGGTGGGCCGAGCCTGACTGCCGCCGAGGTTGCCGCACCAGTGCGGCGCGTGCGGAGGGGCCGCAGCAAGTCCGGCGATGGCTACCCGCCATATTGTCGGCCGCGCCTGTTTGCTTGACACCGATTCCGGCCGTTCCTTATATGCCGCGCGCCCAGGCGCGGCGGAGTAGCTCAGTCGGTTAGAGCAGAGGAATCATAATCCTTGTGTCGGGGGTTCGAGTCCCTCCTCCGCTACCAGCTTTCCACCATCAGAATTCGAAGAGTCGCGTTCGGCGGCGGCGGCTCGGCGGTTGCCCGCCCCGAAGGCTCGCTCGCCGATCTCTCAAGAAGACGCTGCCCGGACCGGCGCTGCGCCGAGTTCACTCGCTCCCGGTTCTCGACTACACACTGTGCCAAGCCGGGAGGCACGGCGGGTGCGAGACCAGAGTCACATGCGGTCGGATCGAGCGGCGCTTCCGACCGACACCCTAGAGATTGCGCTTCTGAGCTACCCACGCTCGGGCAGCCATCTGACGCGGTTCGTTATCGAGCTCGCGACCGGGCGCGCGACGCTGGGGTGTCGCACAAACGCTCAGGATGTGCCGATCTGCCACAACAGCTTCCGCGGCGCATCGGACATCCTCAGCCATGTCGATGTGATGCGGCCGATCGCGCAGAAGGCCCACCGCTGGGAGGAGCTCGAGACGTATGAGATCGGGGACAAGAGGCGCTTCGGCAAGGTCGTTGTGGTCGTCCGCGACCCTATCGAGGCAGTCCTCGCCCACGCCGGACGCAAGGCCACGAAGGCCAAGTCGAACGCGGAGGCCGTGAAGATTCTTGGCGGTAGCGCAGGGTGGTGGTCCAGCATCGTGGGGCAGGCCC
>CAZSXA010000054.1:0-1324 GCA_964611195.1 uncultured Bauldia sp. | reverse complement strand
CCCTCTCCGATCCGCGTGTGGAGGCCATTGTCTGGTATGAAGACCTCGCCCTCGGCAACGACGAAAGCTGGCGACAGTCGGTGTCCTCGATCTTGAATCCATGCCGGCAGTCGGTGTTGCCTGACAAGGAAGCGTTCATCCTCGCGAATGCGGTAGACGTCAGGCGAATCAGTGCAACCGGCGAGAACCGCGCTTGGTCCGGGGTTCGGTCCCTGGGGCACGAACCCGGATTTCACGCCAGGCGGCTTCCAGATCACCTTCGCGAAGCAGCCGTCGATACGATCGTGGCCACGGTGCGCGAGCAGTTGCGCCCGCATCTCGAAGCCAAGGCTGATCCCGCACGACAGTCCATTCGTCTCGACGTCGCGGGCAGACTGTCCCGCTTCCTGGACGGCGGTCAAAGAACAAGGCTGGAATCGCGGCGTTTGAAGCCGGCCTCGCCGGAGAGCGAGGCGGATTCGCAGCCGGCGTCCGAATCGAATTTGGGGCCACCAACCTTCCGCGTGAAGCAGCGCGGGCGAATGGCAAACCAGATGTTCCAATACATGCTGGCGCGGTCGGTGGCGGCAGAGGTGCCGGGGCTTCAGATCAGCGGTCTGTCGCTGCCGGAATGGAGCATCGAGACGAAACGCGAGCCGGCGCCCGCCCGCAACGTGCTTCGAATCAAGGGCTCGCACCGGCTAAGCCCGAAACTCGCCAGGGTCGTTGAGATGCTGAACTCGAGGGTGTGCGAGGGTGCCGTCTATTCCTCCTTCGGGATGCGGCTCCAATACTATCGGCTGCCGCGCACCGAATACCGCGCGATGTTCGGCATCGCCCGGCCGACACCCGGCTTCGGCGACGATGAGCTCGTCATCCATATCCGCGCCGGCGACGTGCTTCGCGGAGGGCATCCGCACTATGCGCCGCTGCCGCTGGCCTATTATCGGCAGATCATTGCCGAGACCGGCAAACGGCCGATCTTTCTGGGCCAGATCCACGAAGACCACCCCTATCTGCGAGCGCTTCGCGAAGCCTTCCCCGCGGCGGGTTTCCTGGCGCCAGATACCCCGCGTGCCGACTTTCTAAAGCTCGCCTCGGCCCGGCACATCGTGCTTTCGATTTCGTCCTTCGCCTGGCTGGCAGGCTGGTTCTCCGAAGCGGAGACGATCGCCCTGCCGCTCGCCGGCATCTTCAACCCCGAGCAGCGCGAGGACATCGACCTTATCCCGCGGAAGGACCCGCGCTATCGCTACTACGCCTTCCCGCGACTGCACTGGCGGGCGCGGGAGGATCAGTTCCAGGCGCTCATGGATCTCGATCGATATTTCGAACGCGTCGAACC
>CAZSXA010000053.1:0-12459 GCA_964611195.1 uncultured Bauldia sp. | reverse complement strand
GATCTGGTTCAGCTCCTTCGCCGATTTGAGATCGCGGCCGAAGGGCTTCTCCAGAACGAGCCGCATCGCCCGTTCCTTGTCGACCGACGACAGGCCGCGGATGACGTCCGGGAACAGGAACGGCGGAATCGCGAAATAGCAGACCGGCTTGGTGTGGTCGTTGAGCTCGATCGACAGCCGTTCATAGGTGTTGGCGTCGCGATAGTCGCCGGCGACGTAGCGGAGCGCGTCGGAGAACTCGGCGAAGACCTTGTCGTCGATGTCGAGGTCCAGTTTCTCGAGCGACTTGCGCGCGTGCTTGCGGAGCTGGTCGACGTCCCATTCCGTCGAGGCGACGCCGACCACCCGGTTCGGCAGGCGGTTGCGCGCCGTCAGATTGTAGAGAGCGGGGAACAGCTTCTTCGCGGCGAGATCGCCGGTAATGCCGAAGAGGACGAGCGCGTCGGCGCGTTCGGCGATCATTGGCTTCCACCCTGTTCCTGATGCCCGCCGAATTGCTTGCGCATGGCCGACAGGAGGCGGTTGGCAAGGTCGCCTTCGCCGCGCGAGGCGAAGCGGTCGAACAGCGCCGCCGTCAGCGTGTGCGCCGGCACGGCGAGATCGATCGCCGCCCGCGCCGTCCACCGGCCTTCTCCGGAGTCGGAAACGTGGCCCGAGAAGCCGCCGAGCCCCGAATCCTCGCGGAGCGCCGAGGCGGTAAGGTCGAGGAGCCAGGACGAGATCACGCTGCCGCGCCGCCATACCTCGGCAAGCTCGCCGATGTCGAACTGGTAGCGGTAATAGCCACTCTCCGCTTCCGTATCGGCGCCGGCATGGGCGAGTAGGTTGAACCCCTCCGCCAGCGCCGCCATGGCTGCATACTCGATGCCGTTGTGAACCATCTTGGCGAAATGGCCGGCGCCCGCCGGTCCGCAATGGAGGTAACCCTGCTCGGCCGGCGATGGTTCCCCCGTCCTGCCCGGCGTGCGCGGCGCGGCTTCGACGCCGGGCGCCAGCGCTGCGAACAATGGCTCGAGGGTGGCGAAGGCGTCGTCCGGACCGCCGATCATCAGGCAGAAGCCGCGATCCCGGCCGAAGACGCCGCCGCTGGTGCCGACATCGAGAAACGTGATGCCGCGCTCGGCAAGCTCGGCGGCGCGATCGGCAGAGTTTCGGAAGTAACTGTTGCCGCCGTCGATGACGATGTCGCCGGCCTCCAGGAACGCTTCGACGTCGCCGACGACCTTGCCGGTGACCGACTCCGGCACCATGATCCACACGACACGTGGCGGCTTCAAAGCCGCCGCCATTTCGTCGAGAGATTCGACGCCGGTGGCGCCGAGCGCCTCGGCCGCCGCGACGGCGTCGGGGTTGGGGTCGAAGGCGACGCAGTCATGGCCGGCGGCGATTGCGCGCTGAATGAGGCCGCTTCCCATGCGGCCGAGGCCGATCATTGCGAATTGCATGGGCTGAAGTCCTTTTGGCGCGCGACGCGAGGCGGGCCTCGGTCGCGGATCCGGGAGGGGGAGGAAACCGAGTTGATCACGGATTGCGCGGGGAGGGCGCGCAAGATTTGGTCACGCAAGTTCTAGTATTGGTCAACCTCAAAGTGGGTACGAATCCCCGCCGCCACCAGTTCAGGACGCTCGATCGCCATCATGTGTTTGGCCTCCGGGATCATCACCAGCGCCGCGCCCGGGACGCGATCCGCGATGTCGTCCGCCATCTGAGGCGTCGTCGCGGCGTCGTTCTCGGCCGCCATCACCAGGGTCGGCGCGGCAATTCTCCGAATGTCGTCGGTGAGATCCATGGCGGCAATTGCCTCGCATGCCTGGGCATAGGCGCCGACATGTGTGGCGAGGAAGGCGGCCTTCGTCTCCTCGACGCGGGCGCGATTCGCCGCCGCAAAGCCGTCCGTGAACCAACGGCCCATCGTCGCGTCGGCGAGATCGTCGAGTCCATCGGCGCGCACCTTGGCGGCGCGTTCATGCCACGGAGCGGCGTCCGGCATCTGCGCGGTCGTGCCGACAAGCGCCAGCCGGTCCAACAGGGCGGGGTGCCGGGTCGCGAAGGACATCGCCGTCATTCCGCCGAGCGATGCGCCGACGAGGTGCGTCCGCCGGATGTCGAGCGCGCCGAGCAGAGCGGCGAGATCGTCGGCCAGCGAGGCGATCGAGAAATCGCCGAGCCGTTCGGTCGAGCCGCCATGGCCGTTGGCGTCATAGGCGAGGCAGCGATAGTCGCCTGATAGCAACGCGACCTGCTCGCGCCACATCGCCGTGCTGGCGCCGAGCGCATGGGAGAATGTGACGACAGGCGCGTCGTTGGGTCCGTGGAATTCGTAGTGGAACCGGATTCCATTCGCCGAGATGGACGGCATCGATCACCTCCGGATGGATAAGGGGAGGGCGACGGAGCTTGGGCGATCCGCCGCCTCGATGGCAAGAGGAGCGGCTCAAGCGGCTGCTCGGCCGCTTACCGGCAGCCGCGGCGCCATGTCGTCATAGATCGCAGCGAGCGCCGCCGCCTCGCGTTCCAGCGAGAAGCCCGCCTCGACGCGCCGGCGTCCATTGGCTCCAGCCTCGCGCCGCCGCATCTCGTCATCCATATAGCGTCGGAGCGCGGCGCCGAACGGGTCGCCCTCGTCCGAATTCGGAACGAGCGCACCGGTGACGCCATCCTCAACGAACTCCGCGAAGGCACCCACGTCGGTCGCCACCACGGGCAGCGCCGTCGCCATTGCCTCCAGCGGCGTCAGCCCGAAACCCTCCCAGCGCTGCGGCGCGGCGAAGAGATCGAGCGCCCGATACCAGCGCTCGATGTCCGAATGCTCGCCGACGAAGAGGAACCGGTCGCCGAGACCGGCCTCGCGCACCTGCCGGCTCAGTCTATCGAGGAACTCGCGATGCTGCGCGGTGGCGCGGCCGGCGATCACCGCGCGCCAGTCCGGGCGCTCGCCAAGCAGCGGGATCAGGCTGTCGACGAAACGCCCGGTACCCTTCATGTGCCGGATCCGGCCGAAGCAGCCGACATGAAGATGCGCCGCATCGAGGCCGACCGCCGCCTTGGCAGCGGCCTTGTCCTCTGCCGGATGGAAGCGCGCCAGATCGATGCCGTGAATCACGACCGTCGCCGGCACGCTGAGATAAGCCTGCGTCTTGGCGCTGGTTGCGATCACGCGGTCCATGCGGCGAAGGAAGAACCGCGTCGTCCAGCTGTGCTCGCGCTGCGAGGCGGAAGTGAAGACGATGCGGATCGGCATGCGCAGGATGTCGCGAAGGACGAGGCCAAGCGCCATCTCGACGTTCCGCCGTGCATGCCAGACACGCCATGCCCGCTCTGGCGGCCGTTTCCAGAGCCGCGGCAGATCGCGCCAGCGAAGGCGCGCGACGTCGGGCGGAATGCCGGGTCCGAGCGCGGCAACCCGGCACCCGGCTTCCCGCAACACCGGGATCAGGCGCAGCAGCGACGTCGTCACGCCCGAGAGGCGACGCTTGAGGTTTGGGTAGATCACGTCGACGGACTGCGAATCCGTGCGGTCGTCAGGTGAAATCAACGGCGATGTTGGGGCGCGATCGCCCCTCCCGCATCGGGGAAGCGCCCGTTCCTAGCCGACCTCAATGCGCGCCGCCAAGCGGCCAGGGCCGGCTGACGCCGGCCCCGCTGGTTCGCCTACGGGTCTTCGCCGAGTGCGACGGGAAGGTCCTCGCGCCGGGTCCATGCCGCCATCGAGCCCTCGTAGAGCCGGGCGTTCTCGAAGCCGAGAAGCTCGTGCAGCACGAACCAGTTGATCGAGCCCCAATGGCCGCCAACGCAGTAGGTGATCACCTGGACCGAGCGGTCCTCCAGTTCCGGCGGCAGCTCGGCCTCAAGACCCTCGACATCCTTGAAGCGGTTGAAGAGCTCGTTATAGAAGCGGGCATTGTTGAGGCTGATGGCGCTGGGGATATGCCCCGGCCGGGTGACGAGGCCGCTCTGGACGGCGCCGGTATACTGGTTCTCCGGCCGCGCATCGACGATCACGACATCGCTGTTCATGCGCTCCGCCACATAGTCGGTCTCGGCAATCAGTTCGGGCCTGACCTCGGCGACGAAGTCGCGCGGCTCTGGATCGGGGCTGGCTCCGCTCTCGGTCGGATGGCCGTTCCACTCCCATTCGGCAAAACCGCCATCGAGGATCGCGACGGCGTCATGGCCGAGATATTTGTGCACCCAGTAGATCCAGGTCGCCCCGCCGATCTCGGTGGAGTTGGTGCCGGCCGGGACCACGACGACGCTGACCTCCGGTCCGATCCCGATGGACGACAGCATCGCCTCGAGATCGGCGGTCAGGGGAATGCGCGAGGGAATGCCGTCGCGCTCCGTGTTCCAAGCTCCGGGATAGGCGGTGTGCTGCGATCCGGGGATGTGGGCCGATTCGAACTCATCCATCGACCGAATGTCGAGGATCACCAGATCTTCTGCACCGAGATGATCCTCGAGCCATTGCGTCGAGACCAGGGGCGTCATCTCCGGCCCGGCGCTCGCCGGCGAGGCGGCAATCCCGACCGCGAGTACGGCAGCGCCCACCAAGGATAGCGGCTTCCACATTGCTGTTCCCTCCTGAAGCCGGCCGCTCGCAGCGGCCTTTTGTCGGTTTCGGCCCCGACAATAGACCCGAAGGGGCGTCGATGACCGGGCGTCAACCAGAAGTGATCCGTTGGAGAACTGAGGCCGAACCGCGTCCCCACGAGCCGGAAAATGTGAGTATGCGCGGGATGTTTCTTGAGGTAACATATCGCGAGGCGTCGGCATGACAGACCCGCGAAGGGCGGCAGGATGTTGGGTGAGAGCGAGGTGCAGCCGGCAGGGCCGGCCACCGAACTTGACGATGCGGAAGACGAGAGCCGGCACCTGGCCCGCTGGGTGCTGATCGCGCTCGTGCTCGGCCTCGGCGCCGCCTGGCTCCTGGCCTTCAATGCCGTTCCGACGCTGCAGGATGTCGTCGATGGTCACGCCGCCATCGTGGCGTTCGTCGAAGATCATATCGTCGTCTCCGTCGTCGCGTTGGCGCTTCTGCATATTGTCGTCGCGGTGTTCTCGATACCGGCCGGATCGATCCTGACGATCACCAGCGGCGCCGTCTTCGGCGGTGTCCTGGGCGGTGCGGTCACGGTCGTGGCAGCCACGATCGGTTCCCTGATCTTCTATGTCGTCGTCCGTGCCGCCTTCTCCGACTGGATGCGCGAGCGCCTGGCGCGCAGTGGTGCCGGCGTCCGGGCATTCACGACAGGTTTTCGCAGCAACGCTTTCGCGGCGATCATCATCATGCGCCTGGTCCCGCTCGTGCCCTACTGGGTCGCGAACGGGCTGCCCGCACTCTTCGACGTCAAGCCGCGCGTCTTCGTCCCGGCTGCGTTCATCGGGCTTTTCCCGTGGACCTTCGGCTTCGCCTTCTTCGGGGAGGCCTTGGGCGACCTCATCGCGGCACAGGACGTCGATGCCCTTTGCGCCGTCGAGGCCTGCGAGATCGACTATTCCGCGCTCACCTCCGGGCCGGTGGTGACGGCTTTAGCGCTTGGTGGACTGGCCATGCTGCCGATCGCCATCAACTGGGTGATCAACCGCTGGCGCTGGGCCCGCGCGACCGCCATTTGAGCGACCGCCGGCCGATGTCTTGGCATTCGCCGGGGGCGTTTCTAGGATAGGGCCTCAGCATTCCAATCTGACGAGGAAGCCCCGTTGGCCGCAACTCCTGTAACCGTCCGCTATTTCGCCTCCGTTCGCGAAGGCATCGGCGTCGGCTCGGAGGATGTCGCTCTCCCCGAGGACGTCACGACGGTCGGCGCTCTGCTCGATTGGCTGCGCGGACGGGGGCCCTCCTACGGTGCGGCGCTTTCCGAGGAACTCCGGATTCGCGCCGCTGTCGACCGGGTCCATGCCACGCCGGAGACGCCCCTGTCCGGCGCCCGCGAAATCGCGATCTTCCCGATGATGACCGGTGGCTGACGATGCCGGAGGCCATGGCGGCCTCCGTCCCCAGCTTCGGCTGATCTACGGCGACGACATCGCCATCGGCCCCGGCAAGGCCGACCTCCTCGAACTGATCCGCGACACCGGCTCCATTGCCGCCGCCGGCCGGGCGATGGGCATGAGCTACAAACGCGCCTGGCTCCTCGTCTCGACGATGAACCGCTGCTTCGCCGAAGCGTTGGTCGAGGTGACGCGGGGCGGCCGCGGGCACGGCGGCGCCGGTCTCACCGCCTCAGGCGAGCGCGTGCTCGCCGCCTATCGCGAACTCCAGACAGGCGTGACCGCAACCCGGGCTTTCCGCACGATCGCCGATCTCGTCGCCGCGGATCCGCCGCCGCCCGAGGGCGCCGAAGGCTAGGCCTTTTCAACGGTTCGGGCCACCGATATGTTTGGCCATACATATCTGGGAGTGAGATGGATCCAACCAAGGCACGAGAGATCACGCGAGCCGGCATCGCGGTGCGCACCGTCGCGATCGCCCTAACGCTTCTGGTCAGCGCGATTGTGCCGGCGGCGGCGCAGGAGCGTATCGTCGTCTTCGCCGCCTCCAGCCTCCAGACCGCGCTCGACGCCGCGGCCGACGCTTGGACCGAAGAGACGGACGACACGGTCGTCATCTCCTACGCCGCCACCTCGGCGCTCGCCCGTCAGATCGACCAGGGCGCCCCGGCGGACCTCTTCATCTCAGCTGACCGCGACTGGATGGACTGGCTGGAAGAGCGTCGGCTGATCGACAGCGCATCGCGGACCGACCTCTTCGGCAACCGGCTCGTCCTCGTTGCGCCCGACGGCCCGGGCAGCGAAATCGAAATCGGCCCCGGCCTCGACCTTGCCGGCCTTCTCGGCGATGGCCGCCTCGCCATCGCCGACACGGCGGCCGTGCCGGCCGGCCGCTATGCCCGCGAAGCGCTCGAGACGCTGGGCCTTTGGGACCAGGTGGCCGGCCGCTTGGCGCCGGCGGAGAACGCCCGCGCGGCGCTCGCCTTCGTCTCGCGCGGCGAGACGCCGTTCGGCATCGTCTACGCCACCGACGACGTTGCCGATCCCGGCGTCGTCGCCATCGGCGCCTTCCCGGAGAGCGCTCACGCCCCGATCGTCTACCCGGCGGCGCTGGTCGCAGAAAGCGACAACGACGCTGCGGCCGCGTTCCTCGACTGGCTCGCGACACCGCCTGCGCAGTGCATCTTCCTTGCGCAGGGGTTCAGCGTTCTCGGCGAGGGCGGCGGGGCCGGCCCGGACTGCGTGGCGGATTAGCCCCATGTTCGGCCTCACCGACGCCGAGCTGGAAGCGCTGCGCCTCAGCCTGCTGGTGGCGAGCGTTGCCACGGTCGCCAGCCTTCCCTTCGGCATTCTCGTCGGCGTCGCCCTGGCGCGCGGCCAGTTCTGGGGGAAATCGGCGCTCAACGTCCTCGTCCATCTGCCGCTGGTATTGCCGCCGGTGGTGACCGGCTACATCCTCCTCGTCGCCTTCGGCCGGCGCGGTGTCATCGGCGAGTTCCTTGCCGAGCAGTTGGGCATTGTCTTTGCCTTCCGCTGGACCGGCGCGGCCCTTGCCGCGGCGGTGATGGGCTTCCCCTTGATGGTGCGGGCGATCCGCCTCGCCGTGGAGGCCGTCGATTCCCGGCTGGAGGAAGCGGCCGGCACGCTCGGCGCCGGCCGGATCGCGACCTTCATGCTGGTGACGCTGCCGCTGGCGCTGCCCGGTATCATCGCCGGCGCGGTGCTCGGCTTTGCCAAGGCGATGGGCGAGTTCGGCGCGACGATCACCTTCGTCTCCAACATCCCCGGTGAGACCCAGACGCTGCCTTCGGCGATCTATTCGCTGCTGCAGGTTCCCGGCGAAGAGAGCGGCGCAATCCGACTCACCGTCATCGCCATCCTCGTCGCCGTCGGCGCGCTCATCGCGTCGGAGGTTCTGGCGCAGCGGGCGCGGAAACGGGCAGACGGCCGATGAGCATCGCTGTCGACGTCAAGCTCTCGCAGGGCGACTTCGCGCTGGAAGCGGCCTTCACCGCCGAGTCCGGCGTGACCGCATTGTTCGGGCAGTCCGGCGCCGGCAAGTCGACGCTAGCCGCGTTGATCGCCGGGCTGCGGCGTCCGAGCACGGGACGCATCGTCCTCGACGACACCGTGCTCGTCGATACGGCGGCGGGCGTCTTCGTGCCCCGTCAGAAGCGGCGGATCGGCGTCGTCTTCCAGGAGGCGCGGCTCTTCCCGCAACTGTCGGTGCGCGCCAACCTTCGCTTCGGCCAGCGCTTCCTCCCCCGCGGCGAGCGGGCGCCCGAACTCGGCCCGGTGGTCGAACTCCTCGGCATCGGCTCCTTGCTCGAGCGCCGGCCGCGCCATCTGTCCGGCGGCGAGCAACAGCGCGTCGCCATTGGCCGCGCGCTGCTGATGCGGCCGCAAGCGCTGGTCATGGACGAGCCACTGGCCTCGATCGACGAGGCGCGGCGGGCGGAGATCCTGCCCTATCTCGACCGCCTCAAGTCTGAACTCCGCATCCCGATCGTCTACATCAGCCACGCCGTCGCCGAGATCGCCCGGCTCGCCGATACGGTCGTGGTGCTCGGCGCCGGCCGCGTCACGGCAGCAGGAACGGCGGCCGATATCCTCTCGCGTCTCGACCTGCCGCAGCTTGGCGCGGCGGAGCAGGGCGCGATCCTGACGGCGACAGTGCTTTCGGTCGATGCGTCGCGCGGAACCGCGGTGCTTGCGCATCCGGCCGGATCGCTGACGGTCCCTGCCGTCGCGGCGCCGGCGGGCACCGCGCTGCGCCTCCGTATCCATGCCCGCGATGTCGCGCTCGCGGTCGGCGATCCGGGGCGGATATCGATCCGCAACCGCCTCCCGGCGCGGATCATCGAACTCGGGCAAGCCACCGGCGGCGGTGTCGACGTCCGCCTCGACGCCGGCGGATCCCCATTGCTGGCGCGGATCACAGAGGATGCCGTCGCCGATCTCGGGCTCGGTCCCGGATCTGAGGTGACGGCGCTGATCAAGGCGATTGCAGTCGAAGGCTATCGGGCCTGAGCCGCTACTCCGCGGCGTCCTTCCTCTGCCAGCGCGCGCGCGCGGCATCGTCGCTCGATTTCGCATCCACCCATTTGGTTGCGGAGCCGTCGGCCGGATGCTCCTTCTTCCAGAACGGCGCGTCCGTTTTGAGGAAGTCCATTACGAACTCGGCCGCCTCGAACGCCGCGGCGCGATGCGACGATGCGGCGATCACTAGAACGATCTCCTCGCCCGCGGGGATGACGCCGACGCGGTGAACGACGCCGAGCGCCTGGATCGGCCAGCGCTCCACCGCCTCGCCGACGATACGGGTGAGCTCGGCCTCCGTCATCTCCGGATAGTGCTCCAGCTCGAGCGCCTTGAGGCGTCCGCCCTCGCTGCGGCAGAGCCCGGAAAACGTTACCAGCGCGCCGACATCGGCGAGACCGGCGAGGAGACGCTCGCTCTCGTCGGCGATGGTGAAGCGCTCTTCCTGAACGCGGACGCTGGTTCTCGGCGCCATGGTCTCCCTCGCTCGGCCTTGTCGGCGGCGGCCGAATGCCGCTAGACCGGCAACGATAACGGAGAGCGAAGGCACGGGAAAGCATGGCCGAAACCGTACCGATTGGGGTTGTCGTGGCATCGGACCGCGCCAGCCGCGGCGACTACGAGGATCGCAGCGGACCGGCGATCGTCGCGTATCTCACCGAGACGCTGACGACGCCTTGGCACGAGGAGTATCGGCTGATTGCCGACGAGGCCGAAACGATCTCCGCGACTCTCGTCGAACTTGCCGACAAGACCGGCTGCCCGTTGGTGTTGGTGTCGGGCGGCACCGGACCTTCGCCGCGCGACGTGACGCCGGAGGCGACGGCTTCGGTCTGCGACCGGCAATATCCCGGCTTCGGCGAAGCGATGCGCACCGCCAGCCTCGCCGAGGTGCCGACTGCTATCCTGTCGCGCCAGATCGCCGGCAGCCGCGGCGCTACCCTCATCATCAATCTGCCCGGCAAGCCGGCGGCAATTCACACCTGCCTCAATGCCGTGTTCGCCGCCGTTCCCTACTGTATCGACCTTCTCGGCGGGGCTCGGCTCGACACCGATCCGGGCGTGATCAAGGCGTTTCGGCCGGGCGGCTGAAGCGGCCTATTTCGCAGCGGCCGCTTCGCCCTCGGCGACCCAGTGGCCCGAACGCCCGCCCGCCTTCTCCAAAAGGCGGATGTCGGTAATCCGCATGCCGCGGTCGATCGCCTTGGCCATGTCGTAGATCGTGAGGCAGGCGACCGACGCCGCCGTCAGCGCCTCCATCTCGACGCCGGTCTGGCCGGTGA
Source organism: uncultured Bauldia sp. (assembly GCA_964611195.1). Classification (GTDB taxonomy): domain Bacteria; phylum Pseudomonadota; class Alphaproteobacteria; order Rhizobiales; family Kaistiaceae; genus JADLGL01. Next base: position 2,146 of record CAZSXA010000053.1, on the reverse strand, counting down.
CCTTCGCGGTGGCGGTGACCCGGAGGCCGGGGAGGTCGTGATCGGCGACGATGTCGACATCGACTTTCGACAGCGCCAGCGGATGGCAGAGCGGGATCAGCTCATGCGTCCGTTTGGCCGCCATGATGCCGGCGATCCGGGCGACACCGACGACGTCGCCCTTCTTGGCCTCGCCGGCAAGGATCGCGGCAAGCGTCGCCTTGTCCATGATTACGGCGCCACCGGCGCGCGCCGTCCGCGACGATTCCGCCTTGCCGGAGACGTCGACCATCCGCGCCGCGCCGGACTCGTCGATATGGGTGAGGCTGTCCCCGCTCATCGCGCTCTAGGCCGGCTCGGTGGCGCGGGCGCCGTTGAGCGCATTGTCGGGGTCCCAGGCATAGTCGATCGTATCGATGCGAAGGTCGCGGCCGTCGATCAGCATCAGGCGGCCGACGAGGCTGGAGCCGATGCCGACGACCTCCTTGATGACCTCGAGCGCCTGAATGGTGCCGACCACGCCCGTCATCACGCCGAGGACACCGAGTTCGGCGCAGGCGGCAATGGCGCCGTCGGCAGGCGGCTCCGGGAAGACGCAGCGATAGGTCGGCTTGGGCTTGCCGTCGGGACCGCGCTCATACGGCTTCAGCGTCGTGACATTGCCGTCGAGCCGCATCACGGCAGCGGTCACCAGCGGCTTTCGTGCATGGAAGCAGGCGTCAGAGATGAGGTAGCGCGCGTCGGCGTTGTCCGTGCAGTCGGCGACGATATCGTAGCCCGTGATGAGATCACCGGCATTGTCCGCGCCGATCTTCTCGACGATTGCCTCGACCTCGATTTCCGGGTTGAGCGCACGCGCCGCCGCGGCGGCACGCTCCGCTTTCGGCGCGCCGATGTCGTCGGTGCGGTAGATCACCTGGCGTTGGAGGTTGGCGAGCGACACGGCATCATGATCGGCGATCGTGATCCGCCCGACCCCGGCGGCGGCGCAGTAGGAGAGCACCGGGACCCCGAGCCCGCCGGCGCCGATCACCAGAAGGCTCGCCGCCTTCAGCTTCTGCTGGCCGGGCCCGCCGATATCGGGCATCACCAGATGGCGCGCATAGCGCTCGATTTCGCCGGCCGATAGGCCCATGAACGCAACTCCTTGAGGCAAGGATGCCGGCAAAACGACCGCCTCTGTCAATAGTCGACATCCCGAAGCCGCGCCGCTTAGAACCGGCGCTCAGCTATGGAGAAGCCATGACGGACCTGCTTCCGGTCGAAGAAGCCCTTCGCCGTATCGTTTCGGACGTCGCGCCGGTGGAAACGGAGAGCGTTGCCGTCGGCGATGCCGGCGGTCGCGTGCTCGCCGGGGCGCTCGGCGCCCGTCGGACCCAGCCGCCCTTCGCCGGTTCCTCGATGGATGGCTACGCCATGCGCGCAGCCGATACCGGACCCGGCGTTCGGCTCCGCCTCGTCGGCGAGTCGGCGGCCGGCAAGGGCTTCGACGGCATCGTTGCCCCAGCCGAAGCGGTCAGGATCTTCACCGGCGCGCCGTTGCCGGAAGGCACCGACGCCGTCCTGCCGCAGGAGCAGGCGGTGTTCGAGAACAAGCATCTCGTCCTTGCCGAGGCAGTGGAACCGGGCCGCTATGTCCGTGATGCCGGCATCGATTTCCACGAGGGAGAGGAAGTCCTGCCGGCTGGCCGGTTGCTCGGCGCCCGCGAGCTGGCGCTGGCGGCGAGCGCCAACCATGCGATGCTGACCGTTCGCCGCCGCCCCCGCGTCACGATCCTGTCCATCGGCGACGAGCTCGTGCCGCCCGGCAGCGCTCCGGGACGCGATCAGACCGTGGCCGTCAATGCCGCCGCCATCGCCGAGCAGGCACGCTCGGCCGGCGCCGTCGTCACCGATCTCGGCATTGTCCCCGACCGCACGGAGGAAGTCACGAACGCCGCGGCATCGGCCGCGGAGTCGGCGGATGTCTTCGTCACCATCGGCGGCGCTTCGGTCGGCGACCATGACGTGACGCGGGACGGACTGGCCGCCGCCGGGATGGAGCTCAATTTCTGGCGCATTGCGATGCGCCCCGGCAAGCCGCTGGTGTTCGGCCGGCTCGGCGAAATGGCGATCCTCGGCCTGCCCGGCAATCCGGTATCGAGCTTCGTTTGCGGCCTCATTTTCC
>CAZSXA010000052.1:0-12630 GCA_964611195.1 uncultured Bauldia sp. | reverse complement strand
CAAGCGCCGCGCCCGTCGTTGCTCGGTGACGTCTTCGAACGCCAGAAGGATGAGACGCAGGTGGTCGATTCGCCTGCCGTTCAACAGCATGACGCGATGGCCGATCTCCGGGAAATCGTGTTCGACCTCGAGCCTCTCGAAGCTGGTGTCGCGCGCCAGGACATCGTCCAGCGCGGCGCGAAGTTCCGGGATGTCCCACTGGCCGTGGCCAATATCCGGCAAATGCTGGCCGCTCACCTCGCTCTCCGACACGCGAAAGGTCCGGAAGAAGGCGCTGTTCGCGAACTGCACCCTGTGATCGGCATATGAGAGCACCAGCAGGGGCTCGCGGACCGTGTCGACAACGACCCTGAACAGCCAGTCGCTCTCGACGGCTTCATCGGTGCGCTGGTCGGTCAATGCCCGGTCAAAGGCGACGACGACCAGTTCGTCCGAGCCCGCCGCTGCGAGGGCTTTGCCGCTCGCGAACACGGTGGAGCCTCCGGGAAGCTCGACGGCCACGTCGTCGAAGGCCATGGCCCGGGGCAGGACCTGCTCGAGTGCCTCGCGAAGGTCGGGCTGATCCAGGGAACCGCCTGCGACCTGAAGCAGCGATCTCCCGGTGAGGACACCTGTCTCGCCGATCAGTTCGGCAAGAGCGCGATTGGCGGCCTGGATGGACCCGGCGTGATCGATGACGACAGTGGGCGTGTGGATCGCGTCGACCACGGTCCGGGAGAAGCGGGCAAGCTGGTCATTCGTGAAGCGATCGCTCATGTCTTTTCGATCAGCACCGTCGCAATCCGCCCCTCGGTTTGCGGGCAGCAAATGCGGTCACCTCCACCTTTCCTATCACCAAAACGGTTGAACGCGGCCTTCTGTTCCACCGGTCGTGGAACGCCGGCCCGACGCGAGATTCTGATTGTCCTTCGGGCCGGATCGCTCGCCTCTGGGTTGCCTCAATCCAGCCTGCCGGCCGGTTGTTTCGTCGCCGTCGGGGATGTTAGGGGTCCCGCCCCCCCCAAACAACCGGAGCTTTCCCAATGCGGTTCACCCCGAAATCGTTTGCCGTGGTCGTCGCCCTCGGCGTTGCCGGCGTGGCAACACCGGCCGTGGCGCAGGACGCCGCGCCTGCTCCCGCCCCCGAGCAGAACCTGATCGAGCCGACCGAAGAGCAGCTCGAAGCCTTCGTGTCGGCCTTCATCGAGGTCAATCAGATCGCGACGCGCTACACGCCGCAGATCCAGGCGGCCGCCACCGAGGAGGAAGCGCAGCAGATCCAGCAGCAGGCGGAGCTGGAAATGATCGCTGCCGTCGAGGACACGGTGCTTACGGTCGATATCTACACCTCGATCCTCGATCGGGCCGAGGTCGATGAGGACTTCGCCGCCTTGCTGCAGCAGCGTATCGACGCTGCCGTCGAGGCCCTGCCGGCCGAGGACGGGGAGTAACCAGCGACCGCATTCGGCATCGCGTGAAGGAAACCGCGCGACGAGGAATTCAGTGTTTGACGACGAGGCCCGGCGCAATCGTGCCGGGCCTTCTTTTTCAGAGCCGCTCGGCGACGATCGCGCCGATCTCCTCGTCTGTCAGTTCGACCGGGTTGGTCTTCATGCTCGATCCCCGCGATGCGGCAACGATCCGCGCGATGTCGGTTTCCGCCACGCCGCAGGCGCCGAGCCGCGGCAGATCGAGCGCTTCCGTCCGGGCATCGAACAGTTCGGCAAGGGCGCGGCGTGCGATGTCGTCGTCGAGATCGTGGCGACCCGTCAGCAGGCGGCCGGCATCGGCGTATTTGCCGAGCGCCGCGCTCCCAGGCGCGCGCTCCTCGAGCGCTCGGATGTTGACGCGGGTGGCGGCCGACAGAAGCGTTCCGCAGACCAGGCCGTGCGGAATCGGGAAGAACGCACCCATGGGCGAGGCAAGCCCGTGGACGCTGCCGAGGCCGACCTGGGCCAGCACGATGCCCGAGAGAAGCGCGGCGTAGGCCATGTCCGCACGCGCCGCCTCGGCATCGTCGCCGCCGGCGTACCAGGCCGGCAAGGCGTCGCGCGCCTTCTCCAGGCCGGACAACGCCAGCGCGTCGGAGAACGGATTCGCCCGCGTCGAGACGTAGGCTTCGAGCAGCTGGGTGATGGCATCCATGCCGTTGGCGGCAATCACCGCCGGCGGGCACGAGGCGAGAAGGTCGGGATCGACGACCGCGGAGTGGGCGACCAGCTGTTCGTCGCGGAAGGACTTCTTGAAGCCGCCCTCTCCGCGTTCGCTCAGCACGGCGTTCTTGGTCGCCTCGCTGCCGGAGCCTGCCGTCGTCGGCACCGCGACAAACGGCACGGAGGGGCCTTCATAGGGGAGCTCCGGCCCGACGCCCTCGAGGTGGTCCATCACCGAGTTGCCGGTACGCAGGAGCCCGGCGATCGCCTTGGCGGCGTCCATCGCGCTGCCACCGCCGATACCGATGACGACATCAATGCCTGCATCCTTGAAACGGCCGACAGCCTCATCCACCAGCGCCGGCGACGGCTCGCCGTCGACCTGCAGGTCGTGGAGCCTTGTCTCCTTCCCTGTCAGTTCGTTCGTGAGGACCGTCCACGCCTCGCTCCGGCGGAACGATCGCGCCCCGGTGACGATCAGCGCCGACCTGCCCAAGCCCGAAACGAGGCCCGGCAGTTTGGCGATCGAGCCGGCGCCGAAGATGATCCTCGGCAGCCGTGAGACGGCGAATGGTCTGATCGGATCGACCATCGCCGATCAGCCGCCGGCCGGGAACAGCCCGCGATATGGGTCGCCGCGGCGCGGCTCGGCCATGAAGTCGGCGACCTCCTCCCGCCACGCCTGATAATGCGGCGTCTCCTTGTGCGCGGCTGCGGCCTCTGGCGAACCGTATGCCTCGTAGAGAATGAAGGCGTTCGGATCGTCCGCGGACTGCAGTAGGTCGAAACGGAGCTTGCCCATTTCCTCGACCGAGGCGCTGCAATTGCGGAGCGTTGCATCGACGAACGCGCCGAGATGCTCGGGCTTGACCCTGATATTGACGATCGTGACGTGCATGATGGGACGTGTCCTCGTATCAACAAATCAAGCCTATCGGTCCGGGCGAGGCGCTGCCTAGGGCCAAGAACTCCAACAGGGGAGCCACCGGACGCAATGGCGGCATGGAAGCGACTTCAATCGCGGCTCCTGGCGGTAGGTGCGGCAATGATCGTGCTGCTGTCATGGGCCGTACCGGCCTGGAGCGAGGCGCAGACACTCACGCTCGAAGACGGCACATTGCTTCGTTATGGCCTGACCGTTCCCGAGATCGCTCCCGGCGAGCGCGTGCCCCTTGTGCTTGGCCTTCACTACGGCTGGTCCCTCGGTCAGACGCCACCGGCATACTACGGGCGCGACTACATGGACATTCTGCTCGTTCGTGGCCTCGGCGAGCTCAATGCCGTCATCGTTGCGCCCGACAGCCTCGCTTCGCGCTGGAGCGACCCGATCAACGATGCTGCGCTCCTGCAGCTTGTCGCAGCTATCCGTGACGATTTCCCCGTCGACCCGGACCGCATCGTCGTGACCGGGTTCAGTCTCGGCGGCATGGGGGCCTGGTCCTTCGCGGCGCGCCACCCCGACCTCGTGTCGGCCGCCATCCCGATGGCCGGCAGACCTTCCGACGAGGCGTTCGACAACTGGGAGAACGTGCCGGTTTATGCGATTCACGGAGGTGCCGACGAGCTTGTGCCGTCCTCGCCCGCTCGCGAGGCGGTGGCGGCGCTTGCCGACCGCGGCGTGGCGGCGGCTTTCGTGGAAGTTCCCGGGCTCTCGCACTTCGAGACCGTGCGTTACGCCGACGCGCTCAATGATGCGATCGCTTGGCTCCATGGTGTGTGGAGCTCCGCCGACTGAGCCCGCGGAGATGCCGACACCAAACCAATCCGAATGCGCCAGCGATCCGTATTCTGCCTTGTCGGCGTCAACGCGGTTGCGAAGCGCACGGGCACGTCTCGGCCGGTGCTCGATTGACGGCGCCTGCCGGCCACAGCAGTCTCGTCACATCGGGGGACAGAAGTGACGAAGCATTCGGTGGTGATGGTTGGGGCGGGACTGCATGCCGGAATCCTGGCCCAGCGTCTTCTCGCCCTCCCCGATCCGCCTCGCATCACGATGCTTGAAGCTTCGATGAAGCCGTTCGGCGAGCATACCTGGTCGTTCCACGGTGCCGACGTAACGCCGGAAGACATGGCCTGGCTCGACCCGCTGGTGCAGCATCGTTGGCTCCGGCAGTCGGTGATGTTTCCAAAGTTCAACCGGACGCTCAACGCGACGTATCAGAGCATCACGACCGAATCGATGCACGATGCGCTGAAGGACCGAGAAGGCCTTGAGATTCGAACCGGCGTCAAGGTGGCGAAGCTCGAACCGACCGCAGTCACTCTGACCGACGGCACGCGGATCGAGGCCCATTGCGTGATCGACGCCCGTGGCTTCGCCAAACATCCGGCGCTGGCGCTCGGCTACCAGGTCTTCGTCGGGCTGGAGATCGAGACCGAAGAGGATCACGGCATCGACGCGCCGGTGATCATGGACGCCACCGTCGATCAGCTCGACGGCTATCGCTTCATCTATCTGCTGCCCTTCGCGCCAAACCGCATCCTCATCGAGGACACGCGCTATTCCGATGGCTCAGGACTCAGGGAGAAGGCGTTCGAGGCTGCCATCAAGGACTACGCCAAGGCTCGTGGCTGGAGCATTCGCAGGATCGTACGCCGGGAAAAGGGCGTCCTGCCGATTGCTCTCGCGTTTGATGCCGAACGCTTCTGGGCAGAGACCGAACGCGACGTGCCGACCCTCGGCATGCGCGCGGCGCTGTTCCATCCGACGACCGGCTACAGCCTGCCCGAGGCGGTGCGGGTGGCGCGCCTTATCGCCGACCTCTGGCCGATAGACGGCGTCTCGCTCGCGGCGCGGCTGCGCGAATACGGGCTCGAACGAGCGCGGCAGCAATCCTTCTATCGCTTCCTTAACCGCATGCTGTTCAAGGCTGCGAGGCCGCATGAAAGGGTCAACGTGCTGCAGCGCTTCTATCGCCTGAGCGATCCGCTTGTCGCCCGCTTCTACGCCGGCGAAACAACGCGCGCTGATGCGATGCGCCTTCTCGTCGGCAAGCCGCCGGTGAGCGTCTGGCGGGCGATGCGCTGCCTTCGGGAACGCCCGTTGCTTCACGAGAAGGCGGCGGCATGAGCAAAACTGCAGCGGTCATCGGCTCCGGCTTTGGCGGACTCGCATTGGCGATCCGGCTGCAGAGCGCCGGCATTCAGACCACGGTTTTCGAGAAACGCGATAAGCCCGGCGGCCGCGCTTACGTCTATGAAGACGACGGCTTCACCTTCGACGCCGGCCCAACCGTCATTACCGACCCGGCCTCGCTGGAGGAACTGTGGCAGCTCTCCGGCCGCACGATGTCCGACGACGTGACGCTGATCCCGATCAGCCCGTTCTATCAGCTCTGCTGGGAGGACGGTTACCGCTTCGACTACGTCAACGATCAGGCTGCGCTCGACGAGCAGATCGGGGCGAAGTCACCGCCCGATGTCGACGGCTATCGGCGGTTTCTCGAGTACTCGAAGGAACTCAACCACGAGGGCTATGAGAAGCTCGGGGCGGTTCCCTTTCTGAGCCCATGGTCGATGGTCAAGGCCGCACCGCAGCTGGTGCGGCTGCAGGCCTATCGCAGCGTCTACTCGAAGGTGTCGAGCTTCATCAAGGACGAGCATCTTCGTCAGGCCTTCAGCTTCCATACGCTGCTGGTCGGCGGCAATCCGTTCGACACTTCGGCCATCTACGCGCTCATCCACGCGCTGGAGCGGAGCGGCGGCGTCTGGTTCGCCAAGGGCGGCACCGGCGCACTCGTCCGCGGAATGGTGAAACTCCTCACCGATCTCGGCGGACGCATCGAGCTCTCAGCGGAGATCGACCGCATCGATGTCGAGGGCAATCGCGCGCGGGCCGTGGTGCTAAAGGACGGGCGGCGCGAGTCCTTCGACATGATCGGCAGCAATGCCGATGTCGTTCACACCTACAGCCATCTCCTCCGCGGCTCGCGGCGCGGCGAGCACTACGGAAGGAAGCTTGCGAACAAGCGTTTCTCGATGTCGCTCGTCGTCGTCTATTTCGGGCTGAAGGGCACGCGCCCCGACCTCAAGCACCACATGGTGCTGTTCGGTCCGCGCTATCGCGGGCTGATCGACGAGATCTTCAAGCGCGACGGGCTGGCGGACGACTTCTCGCTCTATCTTCACGCGCCGTCGGTCACCGACGACAGCCTCGCGCCGGAGGGCCACAGCGCCTACTACGTGCTCGCGCCGGTGCCGCATCTTGGGACCGCCGACATCGACTGGTCGGTCGAGGGCCCGAAATACCGCGACCGCATCCTCCAATATCTCAATGACCGCTACATCCCGGGCCTCCTCGACGATCTGGTGACGGTGCGCCACATCACGCCGTTCGACTTCCGCGACGAGCTCAATTCGCATCTGGGTTCGGCGTTCTCGATCGAGCCGATCCTGACGCAGAGCGCGTGGTTCCGGACGCACAATCGCGACGACGCGATCGCCAATCTCTACATCGTCGGCGCCGGCACCCATCCCGGCGCGGGCGTCCCCGGCGTCGTCGGCTCGGCGAAGGCGACGGCCGGCCTGATGATCGCGGACGCGCGGTCGTGAGTACCGCCGATAATGTCGTCGCCCATAGCGACGCGACGCTTCGGGCCGGCTCCAAGAGCTTTGCTGCGGCGGCGCGGCTCTTCGATACGCGCACCCGCGAAGACGCGGTGATGCTTTATGCTTGGTGCCGCTATGCCGACGACGTCATCGACGGCCAGACGCTCGGCCACGAGCAGGAGGCCGACTTCCGCGAAGGCCAGCTCGAGCGGCTTGAGACGCTTCGCGACGACACGCTGGCAGCGCTCCGCGAAGGCAGGGCCGACGACCCGCATTTCGTCGCGCTCATGCGCGTCGTCCGCAATGCCGCGATCCCGGAACGACATCCGCTGGAGCTGCTGCACGGCTTCGAAATGGATGTCGAGGAGCGCCACTACGACACGCTCTCCGATACGCTCGACTATTGCTACCACGTCGCCGGCGTCGTCGGCGTGATGATGGCGATGATCATGGGCGCGCGCGACGAGGCGGTTCTCGACCGCGCATCCGATCTCGGTATCGCGCTGCAATTGACCAACATCGCGCGTGATGTCATCGACGACGCCGAGGCCGGGCGCGTCTACCTGCCGGCCGATCTGCTCGCGGCCGAGGGTCTCGATCAGGTCGACGCACGCAACCCCTCGCAACGCGCCGCGCTCCATCGCACGGCGCTCCGACTCCTCGACATCGCCGAACCCTACTACCGCTCGTCCCGCGCGGGCGTCGCCGAGTTGCCATGGCGATCGGCCTGGGCGGTCGCTTCGGCCAGCCGGGTATACCGGGCCATCGGGACACGGCTCCGGCGCGAAGGACCATCCGCCTGGGATCGTCGCGTCTCGACGAGTTTGCTGCAGAAGCTCGGGCTGGTGACGCGAGCGCTCGGCGACGTCATCGTCAGCCGGTTCCGGCGCTCAGGCGAACGGCCAAGGGGTCTCTACGCGCGGCCGCGCTAGGTGAGCCCCGGCGCGTGAGCGGTTTCCGACTCGCGATGCGCCGGCAACTTCCACCATGGAACCCACGGCTTGTCGTGATGCTCGTGGTGGTAGCCGAAATGGAAGCAGGTGATCAGCGAGAGGAGGTAGCCATACTCGCTTGAGCGCGTGTTGTGGCGGTCTGTGAACGGGTCTTCTTCGAGGCGATGCGGCCGATAGGTGCCGAAGTAGAAGAGTTGCACCGCCGAGGCGATCGACGGCACGGCCCAGAACAGGATGAGATAGGGGTAGCGGTCGCCGAGGAGCAGCGCATAGATCACGACGACGGCGGTCAGGACCAGCAGCTCACGGAGGCCGAAATAGCGGCGGAAGAACGTGACGAACCACGGCCAGAACGACCGTGGTGAGTTGGCGTCGAAATCAGGATCCTGTGCGGTGCCGGAATAGCGGTGGTGCTGGTGGTGGCTCTCGTAGAGCTTCTCGTATGAGAAGCCGGCATAGAGGGAGACGCAGAGCCGCCCCACCCATTCGTTGAGCCATTTCGTCCGCGGCGCAAAGGAGCCGTGCATGCAGTCATGCGCGACGATGAAGAGGCCGACGAACAGCCACGTCTGCAGCAGGATCACCGGAATCGCGACGAACACCATGCCCGGCGCCGTCCAGTCTGCGAAGATCACCGCATAGACGTGTAGACCAAGCCAGGCGCCGATGATCAGCGCCGCAAGCGTCATCCCGACGGCGACATCGCGCCGGCTCAGACCTGCGGCAGCCTTTGCGTTCGCAACCGACATTCGTACCTCTGCATCGGGAGCGGACCCATCCGGCATGCGCCGCGTTCCGCGCGCTCTGCCGGGGCGGTCGAAGCGATCGCAACCCACCGACATCTCAGCATAATCGTGCTGCCGACCGCCGGCAAACGGCCTTTGGTCACAGGTTCACGATCCGCCGATCAGCGGTTGCCGGGCATCATGGCGCCGAAATGCTGCTCCATGAGCGCGAAGATCGGTCCTTGCGGGATTCCGGTCCGGCCGAGTTCATCGAGCGCCGCCGTCAGATACTCCCGGCAGGCGTCGCGCGCCCGCTTGGCGCCGACGATGGACACGACGTTCTGCTTGCCGTGATCCTTGCCGACATCCTTGCCCGCGGCTTCCGGGTCGCCAGAGATGTCGATGAGATCGTCTGCCGTCTGAAACGCCTGGCCGAGATAGTTGGCAAAGCCGACGATCCGGGCGCGGTCCGCTTCGTCGCAGCCGCCGAGCACCGCGCCCATCTCCGCAGCGGCAACGAACAGCGCTCCCGTCTTCAGCCAGTTGACGCGCTCGGCGTCCGCGCGCTCGGCCCCCTGGTTCCCGGCAATATCGTGCGCCTGGCCGGACACGAGCCCGTTCCAGCCGATCGAATTGGACAGGATTCGCCCGAGTTCGGTGCGGATTTCGTGGCCGGCACCGAGCTCGGCGAGGAGCCCGAAGGCGCGGTTGAGAAGGGCAATCGCCACGAGGATTGCCGTCGCCTCGCCGAAAAGGACATGCGCGGTCGGCCGCTTCCGGCGGGTTTCGGCGTTGTCCATGCTGGGGAGATCGTCGAGGACGAGCGAGGCGGTATGGACCATTTCCACGGCGATGCCGGCGTCGAGCGCCGCCTCGCTTGCCCCGGAGTCCCGCGCCGCGATCATCAGAAGCAGCAGGGGCCGGACCCGTTTTCCCGGCGAAAGCAGCGCATGGTGGAGCGCGTCGCGGAGATGGGGCGGTTCGATGTCCGGTCCCGCGACCAGCCTGTTCATCCGTTCTTCGAGCGCTGCCCGTGCCGTTTCGAGCCGAGCGGTCGTCTCCTGCTCGCCTCTCTCCGGCTTCTCGGTCTCGTTGGATGAGATGCTCATGCCCCCGTCGTCTGCTGTGCTTCCCTGTCTGCGGCCTTCTCGATGCGCGGTGATGCGCGGTTCGCCTAACCATCTACGGCATCTGCAAGAAAGCTTCCAGACAGGTCGTCCCGAGATTGATCCCGCCGTTTCTACGGACCGCTCCGTGCAACGGATCATCCGCCCGGCGTTTTGGACCCATCAGTTGCGAGGCCGCTCGAGTTGACCTTTCTGGCGCGTTGCCCAACGCTGCGGGCGGACCAACGCATTCGATGAGGATTGCTATGCCCAAGCGCCCGGAGGCCGAAGCCGCGGCAGGCCCGCATGTCGGCGCACTGACCCGGCGCAGCTTTCTCGCCGGCTCGGCCATTGCGCTCAGTGGCTGCGTTGCCGAAATCGGCGCGCCGCTTACCGGCCTCCGCCCGGAGCCGGACTTCGACTACGCCGAGATCTACGGACCGCGGCCGAACGAGCGGTTTCCGATCCCCGCCGTCGACCTCTCCCGCATCGCCCCGCCCTATCGCCGTCAGAAGGTGCCGTTCACGACCGGCGAGCCGCCGGGAACGATCATCGTCGATCCGCGGCTGCGGTTCCTCTATTTCGTCGAGCCAGGCAACACGGCCACACGCTACGGGGTCGGCGTCGGCCGCGCCGGGATGGAATGGAGCGGCACCGCCGAAATCGGGCGGAAGCAGGCGTGGCCGACCTGGACGCCGACCGCGGACATGATCGAGCGCGACCCGCGAAATGCGGAATGGGCCGACGGGATGGAGCCCGGGCTCAACAACCCGCTCGGGGCGCGCGCGCTCTATATCTATCAGGACGGCGTCGACACGCTCTATCGCCTGCACGGCTCGCCGGAGGTCGACAGCATCGGCCGCGCCGTGTCCAGCGGCTGTATCCGGCTGCTCAATCAGGATGTCATCGACCTTTACAATCGTGCCGAGGTCGGCGCGACGGTGATCGTTCGGCCGACGGTCCGCGAGAGCGTTACCGACCTCGTTGCCGGCTGAGGCGTCTCCGGCGACAACGCTGCCTTCGCGCGCAAGCTGCCGGCTTAATGGTGGTGGCCGGCGCCGGAACTCATCGGGTTGAACGGCGCGGTGAGCGGCCGCACCCACCCGCCGAGCGAGGAAACGAACTCCTCGATCACGCGCTCGCGGCGGATGCGCAGCCAACCCGGTCCGACCTCGACCGGCAGGTGGCGATTGCCGAGTTGCCAGGTGATGCGGACAAGCTGCACCGGATCGGGCGCCGTGATTTCGATCAGATCCTCGCTGGCCGCGCGAACGGCGACGATGCGGCCGTCGTCGAGTTCGAGCCCGTCGCCATCGGCGAGCCGCATCGTCTCGGCGAGGTCGAGCAGGAACGCGATGCCGCCGTCGGACGTCAGCGCGATCCGGCGTCTGTGGCGCTCGTCGAAGGCGAGCGTGATCGTGTCGGCGGCGTTGGACCAATCGCCCGCCCGCAACACCTTGCGCGCGCTCGGCATCGGCGTGCTCATTCAGCGGCATCCGCCGACGGGATCAGCCCGCCGGCTCGCTCCAGAAAGGCAACGATCTCGTCGACACCCTTTCGCCGCGACAGATCGGCGAACACATAGGGCCGGCCGTCGCGGGCAGCGATCGTGTCCTCCTCCATCCGCTCGAGATCGGCACCGACATGCGGCGCAAGGTCGATCTTGTTGACGATCAGCAAATCGGAGCGCGTGATGCCTGGCCCGCGCTTTCGCGGGATCTTCTCGCCGGCCGCAACGTCGATCAGGTAGAGCGTCACGTCCGCGAGTTCGGGCGAGAATGTCGCGGCGAGATTGTCGCCGCCGGACTCGATGAAGACGACGTCGAGGTCGGGAAAGCGGCGGCCGAGATCTGCGATCGCCGCGAGATTGATCGAGGCGTCCTCGCGGATCGCGGTGTGCGGGCAGCCGCCGGTCTCGACGCCGACGATGCGCTCCTCGGGGAGCGCCTGAACGCGATTGAGGATCAGCGCGTCCTCGCGGGTGAAGATGTCGTTGGTGACGACGGCGAGCGAATAGCGGTCGCGCATCGCCTTGCAGAGCATTTCGGTCAGCGTCGTCTTGCCCGCACCGACCGGGCCGCCGATGCCGACGCGGAGCGGGCCATTTGGCGAATGAGTCATGAGCGGAACACCCGTGCTGGAAGCGTTTCATGGCGCATCGAAGCGATATCCGAGGCGATCGCCGCGGAGCCGAGGTCGTCGAGCGAGGCGCTTTCCGCTCGTTCGGCGAGTCCGAGCACCAACGGCTGAAGGCGGGCGATGGTCGCAACGCCATCGCTCTGGCCGAGCGGAACGAGGCGGATCGCCACCGAGACGAGGTTCGCCACGAACGCACTGAGATAGTGCGCGATGGCATCGCGCAAAGGAATAGCGAACGCGCCCGCCGCCGCACCGACGGCAACCGGATAGGCGGTCGCCGGCGTGGTCGAGGCGATGCGATCGATATCGGCGTTGCGCCAGCCGGAGGCGACGGCGGCGAGGAACGCCTCGCCGAGATTGACCGTTTCCATGAGCCGTTCACGCGAAGGCGCCATCGCGGCGGCGAGGTCCGCCGCCTCGCCGAGCCGCTTGTCGTCGCGCTGCTGAATTGCGCGCCAGGCCTCGGCCAGAAGCAGCGCGTCGCACCAGCCGCTGCCATGGCGCAGCAGCGTTCCGACCCACGCCGCCGCGGTCTCGGCATCGGCGATGTCGCCGGCGGCGATAGCGGTCTCGACGCCATGGGAATAGGAGAAAGCGCCGACCGGGAAACTCGGCGACAGCCATGTCGTCAGCAGCAGGCGGGTGTCGGGCATAGCGCGCGGAGCCGATGATGCGGCCGGCGATGAGGCGTCAGGTGACAATCGCATCGTGCGCGAATGACTAGAACAAGAAATAGCGCTGCGCCATCGGCAGCACGGTCGCCGGCTTGCAGGTCAACAGCTCGCCGTCGGCGCGGACCTCGTAAGTTTCCGGGTCGACCTCCATCTTCGGCGTCGCCGAATTGTGCACCATCGACGCCTTGGAGATGCCGCCGCGCGTGTTCGAAACCGCAAGCATTTCCTTCGACGTGCCGATCCTGCCGGCAAGACCGGCGTCGAGCGCGGCCTTCGAAACGAAGGTCGCCGACGACGCGGTGAGCGACTTGCCGAACGCGCCGAACATCGGACGATAGTGGACCGGCTGCGGC
>CAZSXA010000051.1:0-13088 GCA_964611195.1 uncultured Bauldia sp. | reverse complement strand
CAATCCCTGGATATCCTCGTCGCGGCCTGGCGCCTCGCCGACGAGCATCACCCGCGCGGCGGGATTGCCGTCGGCGAAGACGAGGTTGGTGGCCGTGTGGCGGAGGTTGCAGCCCTCGAAGGCGGCGAGGGCGTCGCGCAGAGCTTCCATCGAGTTCGCGGACGCGGCGACTGAGCGGGCATGCTGCTCCGCAGCCTCCACGGTGGTCGCGGCGGTCGGCTGCGGACGCGATGACGTGGACGGCTCGACTGCACGAGCCTCGGCTTTGGCGGGAGGCGAGACCCTCACAGGCGCCGTTTCGGCGGCAGCGAAGCGGTCGATCGGCTCTTCGGACAGGGCAACGTCGATGCCGGCGTCGCGATACCATTCGAGCAACGCGACGAGCTCGTCCCGCCCGAGGTCGCTCGCTTGTCGCGTTGTTGGCGTGCCGCTCATTCAAGGTGGCCCGATTCAGGGGTCACCAGAGGCATAGCCGAGATTGGTCCACGGCGCAGCCCGGGATGGCGATCGTGTGCGTTTCGCGCGCGCTGCCGGCTATGATAAGGCCCGGCCAACGCGCCACAGCCACGGAGCCGCAGCCATGCGACGCATCAGCCTCGCCTTCGACGGGGTCACCGTCACCGCCGAACTCCTCGATACGCCCACCGCCGACGCCATCTGGGAGGCGCTACCGGTCGAGGGCAGCGTCGCGACCTGGGGCGACGAGGTCTATTTCGATTGCGGCGTCAGCTGCGCCGAGGAGCCCGATGCGCGCGCTGTCGTCGAGGCCGGTGAGATCGCCTATTGGCCGCCCGGCGATGCGATCGCCATCGGTTTCGGCCGGACGCCGGTTTCCGAGGGCGACGAAATCCGGCTCGCCTCGCCGGCGAACGTCTTTGCCAGGACGAGCGACGACGTCACGGCGCTGAAGGTCGTGCGGGCGGGGACGGCGGTCAGCGTTTCCAAGGCGGATTAGCGCCGTCTCGGCGCCGGGAGCCAGGCTCATGGGCAACGTCTTGTTGGTGGCCGCGGGCGGCGCAGTCGGCGCAGCGGCGCGCCATCTCGTCGGTACTGCCAGCCTTCGCGCCTTCGGGCCGGCCTTTCCCTACGGCACGCTGATCGTCAACATCGTCGGCTCGCTGGCGATGGGTCTCCTCGTCGGCATACTCGCCGAGCGAGCCAGCGGATCGGAGGGGCTGAGGCTCTTCCTCGCCACCGGCTTTCTCGGCGGCTTCACGACCTTCTCCGCCTTCTCCCTCGACTTCGCCAATATGTGGGAGCGCGGCGATGTCGCGGCGGCGATCGGCTATGCGGCGCTGTCGGTCGGGCTTGCGATCGCCGGCCTCTTCGCCGGGCTCGCCATTGCCCGCGCGCTCGGCTGAGGCCGACGGCATGGCCGCAGTTCAAACACGGACGGTCGACCGCGACGAGGCGGGCATGCGGCTCGATCGCTGGTTCAAGGCGCACTATCCCGGGCTCGGCTTCGGGCACCTGCAGAAGCTCCTCCGCTCCGGCCAGATCCGCGTCGACGGGGCGCGCGCGAAGACCAACACACGGCTGGAAACGGGCCAGGCGGTTCGCGTGCCGCCGCTTTCCGCCGACAGCGCCGCCGCCCCGCAGGAGGCCGTTGGAGATCGGGGCGAACTGGCGAATTGCCTGATCTACGAGGACAACGCAGTTCTCATCTTCAACAAGCCCGCCGGCCTCGCCGTGCAGGGCGGCTCCGGTCTCACCAAGCATGTCGACGGCATGCTGGAGGCGTGGCGCGACCGGAAGGGGCAGAAGCCGCGTCTGGTCCACCGCCTCGACCGCGAGACTTCGGGCGTGCTTGTTGTTGCGCGGACGCGGCTCGCCGCGTCGCGGCTGGCTCAAGCGTTCCGAAGCCGCTCGACGCGCAAGACCTATTGGGCGCTCGTCGCCGGTGTGCCGAAACCGCGCCAGGGCAAGATCTCGACCTATCTCGCGCGCGGCGACGGCGGTGACGCCGAGAGGATGCTCATCGTGCCGCACGGTGCCGACGCGGACCACGCGATCACGCATTACTCTGTCGTCGATCAGGCGGGCACCCGGCTCGCCTGGCTGACCATGCGGCCGGTCACCGGACGCACACATCAGCTCCGCGCCCATGCCGCGCATATCGGTCATCCGATCGTCGGTGATCCACTCTACTTCGGTCTGAAGGATTGGGAGCTGCCGGGCGGGCTGCAGAACCGGCTCCACCTCCATGCTCGGCGGATCGAGATGCCGCACCCCGAAGCCGGCCGGATCGATGTCACCGCGCCGCTGCCGCCCCATATGCAGCAAGCATGGAACCTTCTCGGCTTCGACATCGACGAAGCCGCGAGCGAGACGAGTGGCGAACGCAGATCAGCATGAGCGAGCCAAACGATCCGATCCGCGTGGCGCAGAAGCTCGCCAAGCCGGAACTGCCTAAACGATTCTATCGATCGGTCACTGTGGCAGAAGAGGCGGGGGGTGCCGTCGTGCGGCTCGACGAGCGGACGCTGAAGACGCCGCGGCGGAGCGCGCTTGCGCTGCCGAGCAGAGAGCTGGCGGAGGCAATCGCCGCCGAATGGGATGCGCAAGCCGATGAGATCGACCCGGCTACGATGCCGGTGACCCGCCTTGTCAACGCGGCTGTCGATGCGGTGATGGCGTCGCCGGATCCCGTGCGCGCCGAGATCGTCGCTTATGCCGGCAACGATCTCCTCTGCTACCGCGCCGACGGCCCCGCCGGTCTGGTCGAGCGGCAAGCGGAACTCTGGGACCCACCGATGGAGTGGCTCGCGCGCGAGCACACCGCACCGCTTGCGATCGTTGCCGGCGTTGTCCCTGTCGACCAGCCGCAGGCCTCGCTCGATCGCATCACCACGATCGTCGAACGCTACGAAGGCTACGCGTTGGCCGCGCTCCACAGCGCCACGACGCTGACGGGCTCGGCGATCCTCGCCCTCGCCCATGGCGAAGGGCAGCTTGCCGCCGATACTGCTTGGCAAGCCGCTCATGTCGACGAGGATTGGCAGATCGGCCAATGGGGCGAGGACGCCGAGGCTTCAGCGAGACGCGCTGCGCGTTGGCGCGAAATGGAAGCCGCGGCTCTGGTTCTGGCGGAGGTTCGGCGGTGACGAGCCCCGAGCGTGTCGAACGGCTCATCATCGTCGGCCGTGTTCAGGGCGTTGGCTTCCGCGATTGGCTTCGCTGGGAAGCGGAGGGACTCGGCATCGAGGGCTGGGTGCGCAATCTGCCCTCCGGCGCTGTCGAGGCGGTTGTCGCTGGCGTCGGCTCCGCGGTCGACGTACTTGTCGCGCGATGCGAGGACGGGCCGCCGGCAGCGCGCGTCGAGCGGGTCGAACGGTCGCCCGCGTCAACGCCCGAAGGCAGCGGTTTCCGCGTCATCGGTTGACGTCGATGGTCGGGTCGCCGAACACCTTCGCGTAGGCCGCGCGGAGCGACTCGTCGACGGCGTCCATCGAAGCCTCGATGCCGAGATCGGCGAGACTGGTGACGCCGAAGCCGCGCGCCCCACAAGGGACGATTCCCGCATAGTGCGACAGGTCCGGCGCGACGTTGATCGCAATCCCGTGGAACGAAACCCAGCGCCTGACGCGGACGCCGATCGCGGCGATCTTTGATTCCGGACGCGACCCGGTGGCCGGCAGCCAGATGCCGACGCGCCCCTCGCGCCGTTCGCCGACGACGCCAAAGGCGGCAAGCGTTTCGATGATCCAGCTTTCGAGAAAGCTGACGAAGCAGCGGACATTGCGGCCGCGGTCACCGAGATCGAGCATGGCATAGGCCACGCGCTGGCCGGGCCCGTGATAGGTGTACTGGCCACCGCGGGCCGACCTGAAGACGGGAAACCGCTCAGGCTCGAGAAGGTCTTCCGGCCTGGCGCTGGTCCCGGCGGTGTAGAGCGG
Organism: uncultured Bauldia sp.; assembly: GCA_964611195.1. Taxonomy (GTDB): domain Bacteria; phylum Pseudomonadota; class Alphaproteobacteria; order Rhizobiales; family Kaistiaceae; genus JADLGL01. The sequence continues at coordinate 9,192 of CAZSXA010000051.1, read as the reverse complement.
CGGGTGCTCGACCAGCCAGATCTGCTCGTCAGCGCTTCGGTTCCGGATCGCCTCGACGCGCTTCTCCATGTCCGCGACGGCCGCCGCGTAGTCCGTCAGCCCCGCGCTCTGCCGCCAACCGACCGTACGCCCCGACCGGCTGGTCATGGATGTGCACGCCTCGTCGGATGCCGTTTCAAGGGAGGGAGCGTGGACCGTCATGGCTTGGCGGAGGCGTGGGCCTATTGGGCGCGGAACCTAGGGCGAAGCGCGCTTGTATCGCCAGAATCGATTTGTTACATCCCCGCGGTCCGCGCGGCCGGGATCGCTTCGCGGCCCAATCGAGTGCGGTGGTGGCGGAATTGGTAGACGCGCAGCGTTGAGGTCGCTGTGGGGTAAAACCCGTGGAAGTTCGAGTCTTCTCCACCGCACCAATCGATATTTGACGCGGCATTAGTCCCGGCGCTGATCTGTGTTCGGTGGCAGGGCTGGCGGAGCAAAGCGCTCGTCGCGGCCGGCCGATAGAGGGTGCCGATGCGGCACCTGCCAGGAGAGCGCCATGGCCGACGGATCGACCGATCCGCCCGAGGAAACCGACGCGCCCGTCCTTCGCGAGCAGGACGGCACGCTCTCGGCCGACTTCGTCGAGGACCTCACCGGCGCGATCGAGGCCGAGCAAGCGGCGCGGGTCCGCGAACTTGCGGGCGAACTCCATGCGGCCGACGTTGCCGACCTTCTGGAGGCGATCCCGTCCGATCAGCGCGGGCCGTTCGTCCAGCAGTTGGGCGAAGACTTCGACTACGCCGTCCTTTCCGAAGTCGATGAGAACATTCGCGACGAGCTTCTCGAGGCGCTCCCCGCCGAGGCGGTCGCGGAGGGTGTCGCCGAGCTCGACTCGGATGACGCCGTCTACATCCTCGAGGATCTCGACGACGCCGAGCGCGATCAGATCCTCGAACAGATGCCGGCCGGCGAGCGCGTCGCGCTCAAGCGGAGCCTCGACTATCCGGAGGAATCGGCCGGCCGTCGGATGCGGGCGGCGTTCATCGCCGTGCCGCAATTCTGGACCGTCGGCCAGACCATCGACCACATGCGCGAAGCCGACGACCTGCCTGATGAGTTCCACGAGGTCTTCGTGGTCGCACCGACCTACCGCCTGCTCGGCGTGATCCAGCTCAACCGGCTGCTGCGGGCCAAGCGCCCGACGCCGATGATCGAGCTGATGGACGAAACTCGCCAGGTGGTGAAGGCGGACGAGGATCAGGAAGAGGTCGCCCGCCGCTTCCAACGCTACGACCTCGTCTCCGCGCCGGTGGTCGACGAGGCGGACCGCCTCGTTGGTGTGCTGACGATCGACGACATGCTCGACGTCATCGAGGAGGAGACCGACGAGGACATCAAGCGGCTGGTCGGCCTCGGCGACGAGGAGTTCACGGCCTCCGTGCTGAAGAGCTCGCGGTCGCGGTTGCCCTGGCTGGTCGTCAACACCGCGACAGCGTTCCTCGCCGCCGCCGTCATCGGCATCTTTGGCGGCACCATCGAGCAGATGGTGGCGCTCGCGATCCTGATGCCCATCGTCGCCGCGCTTGGCGGCAACACCGCCGTTCAGGCGATGACGGTCACCGTCCGCGCCATCGCGACACGCGATCTCGGCAGAGGCAACGCGCGGCGGGTCGTTGCGCGCGAGGTACTGGTCGGGCTCCTCAACGGCATCGTGATTGCGCTGTTGGTGGCCGCCGGCGCGGTATTGTGGTTCTCCGACGTCGAACTTGGGTTCGTCATCGGCGTCGCGATCGTCCTCAACATGCTCGTCGCCGGACTTGCCGGCGTCTTGATCCCGTTGACGCTGAACAAGCTGAAGTTCGATCCTGCGGTTTCGTCGGGTGTGTTCGTCTCGACCGTTACCGACGTTTTCGGCTTCTTCGCCTTTCTGGGGCTCGCGGCGTTATGGTTCGGGCTGATCTAGAGGTGCCTCGTTGAGTGACCGCATCAGGGTCGGCGTGATCGGCCACGGCTATTTCGGAACGTTCCACGCCCGGCATTATGAGGCGCTGGACGGGGCCGAACTCGTCGCCATCGCCGACCCGCGCCCGGAGGCGGCCGAGGCAATTCGGGCCGCCTATGGCGATCGCCATGTGCCGACCCATCGCGACCTGATCGGCAAGGTCGACGCAGTCTCCGTGGCCGTCCCGACATCGCGCCATGCCGAGGTGGCAAAGGAGATGATCGACGCCGGCATTCACGTCCTCGTCGAGAAGCCGCTCGCCGACTCGGTCGACGAAGCACGGCGGCTTGTCGCCGAAGCGCAGGAGCGCGGCATCGTCCTCAATGTCGGCCATATCGAGCGGTTCTCTGCGACCTATCAGCGCCTCAAAGCCGAGTGGACCGGCGAGGCCCGGCTCATCGAATGCCGGCGGCTCGCGCCGTGGCGCGGGCGCATCCTCGATGTCGACGTCGTCCTCGACATGATGATCCACGACCTCGATCTCATCCTCGACCTCGTCCGGGATCGTCCGGTCGAGGTGTCGGCGAGCGGGGTCGAGATGATGGGGCATGGCTTCGATGCGATGCTCGCTCGCATCGTCTTTGCGGGCGGCATTGTCGCTCATGTCGCGGCAAGCCGGGTGGCTCCGGCGATCATGCGGACGATGGCGATCACGGAACCGCGCCGGACGCTTAGTGCTGACCTCTCCGTCGGCCGGGTCGGCGTCTTCACGGCGGTGCCGGAGCCGACGACGACCGAGTTCGACGTGCCGCATCATGATTCGCTTCGTGCAGAGATCGAGGCGTTCCTTGCCTCCGTCGCCGGTCGGTCGGGCGGCGGCGTCCGCGGCGAGGATGCCGTGGCGGCGATGGAACTCGCCGAGGCTATCCGGAGTTCGGCCACCTAAAGGTGATTTCCGCGCCGCGAGCCTGATCCCGTAGAACCAACCCGCCTTTCAACCTGCCGCGAGCCCCGCCATGGCCGATTCAAAAGACGTTTACGACTTCTCCGGCCTTAAGGCCGTCAGCCTCAACTGCACGCTGAAGAGGTCGCCCGAGCAGTCCCACACGGCCGGACTGATGGAGGTCGCCGAGGCGATGATGCGCAAGCAGGGCGTTGAGGTAAGCCACATCCGCGTCGTCGACCATGCAGTGGCGCAAGGTGTCTACCCCGACATGACCGAACATGGATGGGAGGAGGATGCCTGGCCGGAGTTGTGGCCGACGATCAAGGCGGCCGACATCGTCATCGTCGGCACGCCGATCTGGCTCGGGCAGCTCTCCGGCGTCTGCAAGCTGTTGATCGACCGGCTCTATGCGATGTCGGCGAAGCCCAACGACAAGGGCCAATACGTCTATTACGGGCAGGTCGGCGGCTGCATCGTCACCGGCAATGAGGACGGCATCAAACATTGCGCGATGGAGGTGCTCTACTCGCTCCAGCATCTCGGCATGGTGATCCCCCCGCAGGCCGATGCCGGATGGATCGGCGAGGCCGGGCCGGGCCCCTCTTATCTCGACGAGGGCTCGGGCGGCCCGCAGAACGAGTTCACCCAGCGCAACACCACGTTCATGGCGTGGAACCTGATGCATATGGCGAAGATGATCCGCGACGCCGGCGGCATTCCCGCCCATGGCAACCGCCGCGATCAGTGGGACGCGGGGACCGATTTCGGCCACCCCAATCCGGAGTACCGCTAGGTCCGAGCGGTCGCCCGCCTGAGCGCGACGCCGAGGCCCAGCAGGAGCAGCACACTGCCGCCGGCGACAAACGCCGCGCCCGTGCCCAGCGCCTCTGCAATGAGGCTGCCGATGAAGGGCGCCGCAAGCATCACGCCGACCGTGACGGATTCGCCGGCCGCGTAGACCCGGGCGATTCGATCCTCAGCCGTCTCGCTCTGGATCAGCGTCCGGTAGGGCACGGTCTGGTAGCCGAAGGCGCCGCCCATCGCGCCGGCCGCGACAAGAAAGATGACGACGCCGATCGACCAGCTGGAGAGCGCCGCCGCGCCGAGGACGATCGTCACTGCACCGCCGATCATCGCGGCGCCTGCCATCATCTGGAACGGCGACAGCGACGTCGTCCGGCCGGCGGCGAGAGCGCCGATCAGCCCGCCGAGGCCCGATGCGCTGATGGCGAAGCCGAAGATGGTCTCGTCGAAGCCGAGGTTCTGGGTAAGCAGCGGGATCAGGGCATCGTAGAGGAAGATCGCGAAATAGGCGGTGACGCTGAAGATGAGGGCCAATCGCAGCAGCCTATTGCGGCCGAATTCGGCGAAACCGACCATCGACCGCTTCAGGAAGCCGGCCGGCGCCTCAGGCTCGCTCGATGGGCGGGCGGCAATCAGCACCGTCGCCGAGATGCCTGCCGCGATCAGCGATATCGCCGCGTTGATGGCGAACACCGCGTCGATCGGCAGAGCCGCCAGGAGCAGCCCGCCGATTGCCGGGCCGACGATCTTCGAGGTTTGGTTGATCGCGTGGTGTAGCCCGTTGGCGACCTGAAGAAGCTCCTTCGGGGTCGTCGCCTTGATCGCAGCCTGACGCGCCGGGGTGAATGCCGAATCGATCGTTGAGCGGAGGAAGACGAGGCCGAGGACGAGCGCCGTGTCGCCGGCGAAGATGAGCCCGACGGTGGCGATCGCGCGGCCGGCATTCGAGAGCACCAGCACGCTGCGGATCGGCGTCCGGTCGACGAGCATCGCCAGGAACGGGCCGATGACGACATAGGGGACGCTGAGCGCAAGCGCGAAGAACGCCAGGACCAGCGGACCCTCGCCCCAGACGAAGACCAGGAGCGCAAGCACCGCGGCGTAGTCGAGCCAGTCGGCAAAATCGGCCGGGATCGCGGCGGCGACCAGGCGCCTCGGCGATTCCAAGGCGAGCAGCGGCCGATAGCCGACCTTCGGCGGTTGGCTTTCGTCGGCTCGCTCGGCTTGCTCCATACCGTCGTTCCTAGCCGCGAGCGGCCGCAACCGCCAACCGGATCATGGCTGGTGAGTTCGACAAGGAGGGGGCAAGGAAAGGGCGGTGCGTCCCGAGACGCACCGCCAAGTTGAACGCAAGACCCGTCGTTGACGGGTAGCCGGGAAAAGCTGAGAGGGATACTCAGCTTTTTCGTTTTGCGTCATCGTCGCGGAAAAGTCGAGTCGGAAATTCATGTTATTCCGGTTCCGCCATCGCGCGGGCGGGCCGCGACCAGAATTGGCGGTGCGCGAGCACCGCGATGACCGCGAACGTCCCGGCGACCATGGCCCACGGACTTGCCAGCCAGCCGAGATAGGCCATCGCGAAATAAAAGGCGCGCTGCCCGCGATTGAAGTTGCGGGCGGCGAGGTGAAGAAAGCGGGCGGCACGGTCGATCGCTCTTGCGGCCTCCGGCGTCCCCACCGCGTTCGGAGGCGGCAGAGCGCCGACCTGGATCGAGGCGTAGACGATCAGCCGATACCCCCAGGAGAACTTGAAGAACGCGTAGACGAAGATGAGCGCGAGGCCGATCATCTTGGTCTCCAGCAGCTCGCCGGGTTCGTTGGGCGCGACGTCGCTGAGGACCGCGAAGACGGTGTCGCCGGAACCCAGCACCGCCAGGCAGGCGCCGATCGCCAGCATCGAGGCGGTGGCGAAGAACGCGTTGCCCTGCTGCAAGCCGGACACGATGTTGGTGTCGGCGATGCGGATCTCGTGCGACTGCATCATCTCGACCCAGATGCGGCGCTGGCGATCCATTGCGGTTGTCAGTGTTCGGCGCGACAGCGGACCGTGGTCGACGAGCACCGAGTAGCCGACCCAGGCCGCCGCAAAGAGGGCGAGGGCGACAAAGTCGCTCGTGCTGAAGGAGGAGAGGTCCATGGCGGCTCGATGCCCGGTTTGGCTTGATAAAAACCCGCGACTCGCGGGGCTCAGACTAGCGGCGTTTTCCTTTGACCCGAATTGGGGGCGCGTCTATAGGGGGCAGCGCTCAACTCCGGGCCGGGCCCGGTCGTGGCTCCCCGCGGGCGTGGTGGAACTGGTAGACACGCTGGATTTAGGTTCCAGTGGCTTGCGCCGTGGGGGTTCAAATCCCTCCGCCCGCACCAGCCTGGCGGGTTCCCGACAAGCCGGCGCGGAGCAGTGAGCGTTTCAGATAACAAGGGTTCGAGTGGCATGCAGGTAACCGAGACACTCTCGGATGGGTTGAAGCGGGAATTCAAGGTCGTCGTTCCGGCCGAGGAACTCGACTCGCGGCTCGTCTCCCGGCTCGAGGAGATCAAGGGCACCACGCAGATCAAGGGTTTTCGCCCCGGCAAGGTTCCCGTCAGCCACCTTCGGCGGATCGCCGGGCGTCAGACGATGTCGGAAATCATCAACGACATTCTCCGCGAGCAGACCAACGAGATCCTGTCGAGCCGTGGCGAACGCGCCGCGCAGCAGCCGACCTACGACCTGCCCGAGGACGAGAAAGAAGCCGAGAAGGTTCTCGACGCAAAGGCCGATCTCGAATTCTCGATGAGCTACGAGGTCCTGCCGAAGGTCGAACTCGGCGACTTCAAGACGATCGCGATCGAGCGGCCGGTGGTCGAGGTCGCGGCGGAGGATCTCGACCAGAGCCTCAAGCAGCTCGCCCGTGCCAACGCGACCTACACGGCCAAGGATGGCGCTGCGGAAGACGGTGACCGGGTGACGATGGACTATGTCGGCAAGCTCGACGGCGAGCCGTTCCAGGGCGGCGCCGATCAGGGCGCCCAGCTGACCCTCGGCTCCGGCCAGTTCATTCCCGGCTTCGAGGAGCAGTTGATCGGCGTGAAGGCCGGCGACACCAAGACGCTGAACATCACGTTCCCGGAGGACTATGGCGCGAGCCATCTCGCCGGGAAGGAGACGACGTTCGACGTGACGGTGCAGGAAGTGGCGGCGCCCGATTCGGTGGCCATCGACGACGAACTCGCGAAGAAGCTCGGCCTGGAATCGGTCGATCAACTGCGCGACGCGGTCCGCCGCCAGCTCGACAGCCAGAACGCGCCGCTCGTTCGGCAGCGGGTGAAGCGCCAGCTGCTCGACGCGCTCGACGACATGCACAGCTTCGAGGCGCCGCCGTCGATGGTGGAGCAGGAGTTCTCCGGCGTGTGGCGGGAGGTCGAACTCGACAATGAGCGCACCGGCCAGAGCTTCGCCGACCAGGGCACGACCGAGGAAGAGCAGCGCGAATACTACCGCAAGATCGCCGACAGACGCGTCCGGCTCGGCCTGGTGCTCGCCGAGATCGGCGAGCGGAACCGCATCGAGGTCTCCGATCAGGAACTTCAGCGCGCGATCACCGACGAAATGCGGCGCAATCCGACGCAGCAGCAGGAGATCGCGAACTACTATCAGGAGAACCCGGCCGCCGTGACACGGCTGCGTGCGCCGCTGTTCGAGGAGAAGGTCGTCGACTTCCTGCTCGAACTCGTCAGCGTCACCGACAAGCCGGTGACGCGTGCGGAACTCGTCTCTCAGCTCGAGGCGGACGAAGCCGACGAAACCGACACCGGCAAGTCCGGCGATTAACGCATCACCGACACGCTCTTTGCGTCCCGGGCGCGCGCGCCTACATACTGCCGTGGGCAGGGGAGATTCGCGTTCGCCCCATCGCCATAGCCGCTAGCCAGGGGGACGCCACCGATGCGTGATCCACACGAATACACCATGAACACGCTTGTCCCGATGGTGGTCGAACAGACCAACCGCGGCGAGCGCGCCTATGACATTTATTCGCGCCTCCTCAAGGAGCGCGTGATTTTCGTGACCGGTCCGATCGAGGATTACGGCGCCTCGCTGATTACGGCACAGCTTCTCTTTCTCGAGGCCGACAACCCGAAGAAAGAGATCTCGATGTACATCAACTCGCCGGGTGGCGTGGTGACCGCCGGCATGGCGATCTACGACACCATGCAGTTCGTGCGGCCGCCGGTGGCGACGCTGTGCATCGGCCAGGCGGCCTCGATGGGCTCGCTGCTTCTTGCCGGCGGCGCCGCCGGTCACCGCGCCGCGCTGCCGAATGCGCGCATTCTGCTGCATCAGCCCTCGGGCGGCTTTCAGGGACAGGCATCGGATATAGAGCGTCACGCGGAAGACATCGTCAAGATGAAGCGCCGGCTCAACGAAGTCTACGTCAAGCACACCGGCCAACCATATGACGTGATCGAGAAGACTCTTGATCGCGATTATTTCATGACCGCGCACGAAGCCAAGGAGTTTGGCCTGATCGACACGGTTCTCGATTCGCGCGCCGAACTTGAGGCCGTTCTGGCGACCGATAGCGGCTGACCGTCAACCGTCTGAACACATTCACGATGTGTGCAGCGGCGTTAAGTGTCTCTTGAACAAATCGTCGATAGCATGCTTGGATTGCGTTTCACTTGGGCGCGCTGGTGATGCGCTCTGCGCGCCGGTGACGATACACGGCGAGCCGCGGTCCTTCGAACCGCGGGTCGGATCCCGAAGGCCGGCGAGTTTCGCCGCTGAGCCAAGGAAGGTCTGAATGAGCAAAGTCAGCGGCAGCGACGGCAAGAACACCCTCTACTGCTCCTTCTGCGGCAAGAGCCAGCATGAGGTGCGCAAGCTCATCGCCGGCCCGACCGTCTTCATCTGCGACGAGTGCGTCGAACTCTGCATGGATATCATCCGCGAGGAGTCGAAGTCCTCGCTGGTCAAGTCGCGCGACGGCGTCCCGACCCCCGCCGAGATCTGTCAGGTGCTGGACGACTATGTGATCGGCCAGCAGCACGCGAAGCGCGTCCTGTCGGTAGCGGTGCACAATCACTACAAGCGACTCAATCACGCCTCGAAGAACGCCGACGTCGAACTCGCCAAGTCGAACATCCTGCTGATCGGGCCGACCGGCTGCGGCAAGACGCTGCTCGCCCAGACGCTGGCGCGCATCCTCGACGTGCCGTTCACGATGGCCGATGCGACGACCCTGACCGAGGCCGGCTATGTGGGCGAGGACGTCGAGAACATCATCCTGAAGCTGCTTCAGTCGGCCGACTACAATGTCGAGCGGGCGCAGCGCGGCATCGTCTACATCGACGAGGTCGACAAGATCAGCCGCAAGGCAGACAACCCGTCGATCACACGGGACGTGTCGGGCGAGGGCGTCCAGCAGGCGCTGCTGAAGATCATGGAAGGGACCGTCGCTTCGGTTCCGCCGCAGGGTGGGCGCAAGCATCCGCAGCAGGAATTCCTCCAGGTCGACACGACGAACATCCTGTTCAT
>CAZSXA010000050.1:0-13135 GCA_964611195.1 uncultured Bauldia sp. | reverse complement strand
TAGCGCGCGGCGAAGGCCTCGGGATCGGCGTCGGCCTGCTTCAGCGCCGCCTTGTATTCCTCCGACTCCATGCCGGGATAAAGGTCGTCGAGGTTCCATTCCGGCAGCGCGCCGAGATCGGGCTTGGCGGTTGCAGCGGCAGCGTCGGCGGAAGAGGTCATGGGCGTCGTCCAGCTTGAGATCGTGTCGCGGGATATCTGGCGGGCATGAGCGCTGCGCGCAAGCGCATCGGGCGAACGGTCTTCGGGGTGCGCCAAAGCCACACCGGCGCCCGGATCGCATCAATTTGGGACGTTTGTCGCCGCCGGACCCCTTTCCGTCAATGGCGCGTTAACCCAACGCCGCGGATCATTCGCCTGATCCCGCGCGCCTCCGATGGCGCAGCCGACCTATCGCGAGCCCCCACGATCCGATGGCGACCTCCATCCTGATCGTCGACGACGACCCTGTTCAGCGCCGACTCCTCGAGGCGTCGGTGACGAAGTTCGGCTATGAGTCGACCGTGGTCGAAGGCGGCGAAGCGGCCGCCGAGCTTCTCACTTCCGCCGGCGGCGACGCGATCGATCTCGTGATCCTCGATCTGGTGATGCCCGACCTCGACGGCATGGGCGTTCTGGAACGCTTGCGGAAGGCCGGGCGGCATCTTCCGGTGATCGTCCAGACCGCCCATGGCGGCATCGACACCGTGGTGAGCGCCATGCGCGCCGGCGCCATCGATTTCATCGTCAAGCCGTTGTCGCCGGAGCGACTGCAGGTCTCGATCGCCAACGCGCTCAAGCTCGGCGCGCTCGAAGGCGAGATACAGCGGATCAAGAAGAGCGCCGCCGGCACCCTGACCTTCGCCGATATCATCACCCGCTCGCCGGCAATGCAGCGCGTCATCGGCCTCGGCGAGCGCGCGGCGAAGTCGCAGATTCCGATTCTGATCGAGGGCGAGTCCGGCGTCGGCAAGGAGCTGATCGCCAGAGCCATTCAGGGCACCGGCAGCCGCAAATCCAAGCCGTTCATCACCGTCAATTGCGGAGCCATTCCGGAGAAGCTCGTCGAAAGCATCCTCTTCGGCCACGAGAAGGGTGCTTTCACTGGTGCGAGCGAGCGCCACATCGGCAAGTTCCAGGAAGCCCATGGCGGAACGCTCTTCCTCGACGAGGTCGGCGAGCTGCCGCCTGAAATTCAGGTCAAGCTACTGCGGGCGCTTCAGGACGGCGAGATCGACCCGATCGGCGCGCGTCGCCCGGTGAAGGTCGACATTCGCCTCGTCTCGGCGACCAATCAGAGCCTGATGGACCTCGTCAGCGCGGGTAGATTCCGCGAGGATCTGTTCTACCGGCTCAATGTCTTCCCGATCCGCATCCCGCCACTCCGCGAACGGCCGGAGGACATTCCCGAACTCGCCCGTCATTTCGCGGCACGCTTTGCCGCCGAAGAAGGCAAGCCGCAGCTTCGCGGCCTCGACGCCGCGGCGATGCAACTGCTGTTGGCCTTTCGCTGGCCCGGCAACATCCGCCAACTCGAGAACGCTGTCTTCCGTGCCGTGGTTCTCGCCGACGGCGAAAGGCTGACGCCGGCCGAGTTCCCGCAGATTGAGGCGCAACTCGAGGTCGCCGACCGTGGCCCGGCGGCTACAGCGGAGATGCCATCGACCGCGCTAGATTTGCCGCCCGTCGAAGACGGCGAGCCGCACCTGTCGCTGCTGCGCGATGGCGAGGTCCGGCCGCTGGCAGAGATCGAAGAAGACGCGATCCGGCTCGCTCTCGACCATTATGGCGGGCGGATGTCGCTCGTGGCGCGCCGCCTCGGCATCGGCCGGTCGACGCTTTATCGGCGTTTGCGCGAGACCGGCGATGTCGCGGCGGAATGACAGGTTTGTGATTGGTCGCACCGGCGGAACGTCGCGTTGGCGAATTAAGAAATGTGCTTAAGTCTGCGTACTAAAGGGCAGGACGAAATGATGCGTAAGGGAATTGGGGCAGCGCTCGGCGGGTTCGTGATGGTCGCAGTCGGCACGGCCGGTGCCGAGGCATACTTTGCCGACAGCGAGGCATTCCAGGTGCGCGGTGGCGCGGCCTCGGTGATCCTTCAGGTCGAGCTCGGGCCGGTCGAAACCGCCATTCGCAACCAGCTCGAATCGGCCACGGCCGAAACCGAGCGCGCCCAGTACGACCTCGACGGCGTTACCGCCTACTACCAGGCCCGCGGCTATCGCCCGGCCTGGATCGAGGACGGACTGCTCACCGACCACGCCCTCGCCGCGATCCTCCGTCTCGGAGCCTCGGCCGCCGACGGCCTCGACCCGAACGCTTACGTTACTCCGCCGGCTGACTTCGGCACCGATGGACAGTCGCTGACGCAATGGCTGGCCGCAGCAGTCGCGCCGTCGGTCGAGGAGATCGCTGCCGCAGATATCCGGATGAGCCTCGCGGTCGCGACCTATGCCCGCGAGGCCTTTTCCGGCCGGCTCGATCCGCGCTCGATCGCGCATGATATCGACATCGATCCGGTGTTCCCCGACACCGCGGCCGCCCTTCGCGCGGTCATCACTGCCGATGACGTTGCCGCCGCGCTCGATGCCTTCAATCCAACTCACGCCGGCTACATCGCACTCCGCGACGAACTGGCGCGGATCCGCTCCGGGACGGCCGAGGAACTTGTCATGGTCCCGGCCGGACCGTCGCTCCGCCTCGGCGACGAGGACGAGCGTGTCGAGATCCTGCGCGCCCGACTTGATGTGCCGGCCGCCGACGCCGCCTCCGTCACTGTCTTCGACGAGGCCGTCGACGAAGCGGTGCGGTCGTTCCAGTCGGTCGCAGGGCTTGTCACGGACGGGATCGTGGGGCCGAACACGCTTACCGCGCTCAACGGCCCCGACGTCGATCCCGAAGCCGAGATCATCGCCAATATGGAGCGCTGGCGGTGGGTTCCGCGCGAGTTTGGCGAGTACTACGTCAACGTCAACATCCCGGAATTCGCCGTCCGGATTGTCGACAACGGCACGATCACGCATGAAACGAGGGTCGTCGTCGGCCAGCGTTCAAATCGAACGCCGATGTTCAGCGACGAGATCGAGCATCTCATCGTCAATCCGTTCTGGTACGTGCCGGCATCAATCGTCGCCAACGAAATGATGCCGATCCTGCGCTCCGATCCGGGCTACTTCGTCCGCAACAATTTCGACGTTTTCGCCCGCTGGAACGGCACGGTGCGTCAGGTCAATCCTTATGAGGTCGACTGGTTCCAGCTGACCGCCAATCAGGTGTCCATGCGCCAGCGTCCGGGCGGCGGCAACGCGCTCGGGCGGATCAAGTTCATGTTCCCCAACCATCACGCGGTCTATCTGCACGACACGCCCTCCAAGAGCCTGTTCAGCCGGGACGTCCGGGCGTTCTCGCATGGCTGTGTCCGCGTCCAGGACCCCTTCGCCTTCGCCGACGCGTTGCTCTCGCGCACGCCCGACTGGAACGCCGAGCGTCTGGAGAGCCTGTTCGGCAATCAGGAACGCCAGGTCGACCTCGACAACCACATTCCCGTCCATCTCACCTACTTCACAGCGGTGCTGGGCGAGAACGGCGAGATCCAGTTCAAGAACGACATCTACGGCCACAGCGCTGTGGTCCGTTCCCGCCTCGGTCTCGAAGGCTGACATCGCCCCGCGAGGCGGCCTTGCCGGGCCTCCTCGCGGGCTGACGGTTTGCCGCACCGCTCTCTTGGTGAATCATCACCAGGGGGCGAGGCGAGAATTCCTCTTGAAATCCACAGCGTTATGGGTTGTCTTCACGACGCTGGGAGGAATCTTTCGGTCCGGGGCGCGTCCGGACGTGGCAAGCTATTGTTAACGATAGCAATCCACAGTCGGTGCGCTTGGAAGCCGGAAGACCGGCGGGACGGCAGACTGGTTTGCTAGGATTGGGCGATCACCACCGCGGCGGCGGAACTCGGAAGCCTAGATGGGCTGTCCGGCTGATTTCCGCCATTTTTGCCGGCACGGTCGCCGCGGTGACCGTGCAGTTGGCGTCGGCGGCGTCGGAGCGGACCCTCAGTTTCCACAACCTCCATACCGGTGAGACGGTTACCGCCGTCTACAAGCGAGACGGTCGCTATGTGCAGTCCGGCCTCGACCAGCTCAATCATATTCTTCGTGACTGGCGCCGGGACGAAGCGACCGAGATGGACCCCCGGCTCTACGATCTTGCCTGGGAGATCTACCAGCAGAGCGGCTCACAACAGCCGATCAACATCATTTCCGGCTATCGCTCGCCGACCACCAACGAGATGCTGCGATCCAACTCCAACGGTGTCGCACAGAACAGCCAGCACCTTCTCGGCAAGGCGATGGACATCCAGTTCCCAGACGTCAGTCTGGAAACGATGCGCAATGTGGCGCTGAGGATGCAGATCGGCGGCGTCGGCTACTACCCGACCTCCGGCTCGCCCTTCGTCCATATCGACACCGGCTCGGTCCGACATTGGCCCCGGCTCAGTCGGTCGCAGCTCGCCGCCGTGTTCCCGGACGGCCAGAGTCTTCACATCCCGTCCGACGGCACGCCGCTGCCCGGCTATGACGACGCCCAGCGCGCCTTTCAGGAGCGCGGCGATCAGGTCGTGGCGCTGTTCGGCGCACCATCCGACAACGCCGGTCCTGAGCGTCGCCTCGCGGCACTGTTCGACCGCAACGACAATCAGCCGGAACCGGCGCCGGTCGCGGAGCCGCCGGCGCTCGCCGTTGCCGGCGTTACCGTCCTGCCCGAGCCGCCGCCCGCGCGCGCCGAGATTCCCGGCATTTCCGTGACCGAACCGGTCGGCGCCGCCCTTGCCTTCGCCCCGGCGACCGATCCCGAACCGGATCCGCTGGCCATGCTGACCACGCCGACGCCGCGCCCGACGCCGGCACCGGCAGTCGCACTCGCCAATCCCGAACCGGAGCCCCGGGTCGCCGCGGCGCCAATTGAGCGCCGCTGGTTCGACCCGCTGGCCGAGTTGAGCGCGCCGATCGTCAATTCCGACACGATGACGGCAATTGCGCAGCCGGGCACGCTGCGCCAGGCTGGCGCCGTCCGGCTTTCGACGCCCTATGTCGGTGCGTCACCGGAGTTCCTGATGAAGCCGGAGCGTGTCGTAGCCGGCGGCTTCGAGCCCGGGCGTATCATCCCGAACACGACTGCCTTCGCCGGCTACCTTTCGACCGTCGCGATGGTCGACCTCGTCCGCTTCACGGTGGCGGCGAACCCGTAAGAGCCGCTACTGCTCGGCGGGAGCCATTCCCAATGCGTGCAGATAGAGATCGAGAAGCGCGGCCTGTTCCTCGCGCTCGGCACGGTCCTGCTTCCTGAGTCGGACCACTTGCCGCAGCGTCTTGGTGTCGAACCCGTTTGCCTTGGCCTCGGCATAGATATCGCGGATGTCGTCGGCGAGCGCCTTCTTCTCGTCCTCAAGTCGCTCGATACGCTCCACCAGCGCCTTCAGTTGAGCGCCTGCAATTCCGCCGGTATCCGCCATTTCGACCTTTCCAATTCGTGCGTCCGAGGCGGGCCTGTTTGCCGAGCCGAGCCGGCTCGGTCAAGCGGCTGATGCCGCGCGCCCGGTACAAATCCGCCGGGCTTCACCGGTTCTTCCCCGGGCATATTGTCGGCGCGTTGACATTGGAGAATCCCGGGCGTCATAACCCGCTCATCATTCGCGTCATCTCGCCATGCCCGTGAACTCTTCCTCCAGCCCGATCCACGCCGGCAGGCGCCTTCGGACTCGCGGGTCCATCCTGATCGGTCTCGCCATTGCCGCCGCTCTGGGTGTTTCGGGCTGTTCGTCCGGAGACGGTGACGAAGCAGAAGAAACGAACGCTGCGGCGGTTGCGCCCGTGGCGGAGACCAACCCGGTTCCCGAAGACGCCGGTACCGGCCTTCGGGTCTGCAACGGCACCGAGAGCAGCGTCGGCGTGGCGGTCGGCTATGATGACGAAGGCGACCTCGTCAGCGAGGGATGGTGGAACCTCTCCCCGCGCGGCTCGCCGAACGAATGCGCCGTTGTCATCACCGGCGCATTGCGGTCACGCTACTACTACGTCTACGCCATCGACTACACGCTCGGTGGCGAATGGGGCGGCGACGGGGGAGACATCTTCATGTGCACGCGGGACCAGGAGTTCACCATTCGCGGCATTGAAGACTGCGTGGCCCGGGGCTATGACCGGGCCGGCTTCGTCCAGATCGACACCGGCGATCGGACCGTCCACAACGTTCAGCTCACGGTTCAGCAGGGGATCGGCGGTCGATGAAGCGGTCACGCAAGATAAAGATTCTCGCCACCCTCGGGCCGGCATCGTCGAAGCGCGAGGTGATCGCCGGCCTGGTAGCGGCAGGGGCGGACATCTTCCGCATCAATATGAGCCATACGCCGCATGACGAGCTGAACCGGCTGGTCGGCCTCATCCGCGACATCGAGCACGAAACCAAGCATCCGATCGGCATCCTCGCCGATCTCCAGGGCCCGAAGTTCCGCATCGGTACGTTCGAGAACACCAATGTGACGCTCGAGCCGGGGCAAAGCTTCACCCTCGATTCCGACCCGACGCCGGGCGATGCCGGGCGCGTTTATCTTCCACATCCGGAAATATTCGAGTCGCTCCGCGTCGGCGACCGGCTCCTCCTCAATGACGGCCAGGTCAATCTCGTCGTCCGGGACGCCTCGAAGGACCGCGCGGTCACGGAGGTCCAGTCGGGGACCCAGCTCTCCGACAAGAAGGGCGTCAGCGTCCCCGATACGACGCTCAAGGTCGACGCCATGACGGACAAGGACAGCGCCGACCTCGATGCGGCGCTCGAAGCCGGCGTCGACTGGGTGGCGCTCTCCTTCGTCCAGCACTCCGCCGACCTCGATGCCATCCGCGCCCGCAGCGACCGCAAGGTCGGTATCCTGGCGAAGATCGAGAAGCCCCAGGCGATCACGCATCTCAACGATATCATCGAAGTTGCGGACGCGCTCATGGTCGCGCGTGGCGATCTCGGCGTCGAGGTTCCGCTGGAACGCGTGCCGGGCATTCAGAAGCAGATCACGCGTGCCGCGCGCCGCGCCGGCAAACCGGTCGTCGTTGCCACCCAGATGCTGGAGTCGATGATCAAGGCGCCGGTACCGACGCGAGCGGAGGTGTCCGACGTCGCGACGGCCGTCTTCGAAGGCGCTGACGCGATCATGCTCTCAGCTGAATCCGCGGTCGGCGACTACCCGATCGAGACCGTTGCAACGATGGACCGCATCGCCGTCGAGGTGGAGCAGGACATCAACTTCCCATCGATCATCAGCGGCCAGCGCGCCGAGCCGCAGTCGACCGGCGCGGACGCCATCGCGGCCGCCGTCCGTCAGATCGCCGAAACGCTCCACCTTGCCGCGATCTGCTGTTACACCGGCTCCGGCACGACCGGTCTGCGCGTGTCGCGCGAGCGGCCGCAAACGCCAATTATCGCGCTGTCCCCCGTGGTCGCGACGGCACGCCGGCTCGCCCTTGGCTGGGGACTGCATTGCCTCTTCGGCGAGGAAGCCCCCGACATCGACGGCATGGTCGACCGCGCCTGCGAGGTTGCCGTGCGCGAAGGCTTCGCCGGCCCGGGCGACAGGATCGTCATCGCCGCAGGCGTTCCGGTCGGCCGCTCGGGCACGACCAACATGCTGCGTATTGCTGTTGTGAACGAAACGGGCACCGGCGCCGCCTGAGGCGCCGTCGGAAATCAGCCCTGGCGGGCTTTGAAGCGGCGGTTCGTCTTGTTGATCACGTAGACGCGCCCGCGCCGGCGAACCAGCCGGTTCTCGCGATGACGCTTGCGCAGTGATCTCAGCGAATTCTTGATCTTCATTGTTCTGTCGGACCGTCTGTGCGGGCCGTTTCCCCCGCGTTCGAAGAAGGCAGGGAAGTAGTCAGTCCCCGGTCCGATGTCAACCGGACCGGGGCCTTGATGCCTTGATGTGGTGCCTACATGGCCGGCGCGAGTTCGAAGCCGAGCTGTGTCATGAGACCGAACAGGTCCGTCGACACATGCGCGTGGATGATCTGGCCGCACTCGATGGTGAAGAGCGCAACGCCCATCATCTCGGCCGGGGTTTCCAGCATCGCCGGCTGGCCGTCCGGGGTGAGGGTGTGCTGGCTCACCTCAAGACGAGTCACGATAACGACCTTGTCGTCGAACGCGAAGATCTCGTCGATGTGCTGGACCGACCCCGGATAGAGGGTCTCGAGCATCACGGCGACCTGATGCTCGTCCTCGTTGTGGCCGACCTCGTGCTCGAGCGTGAACCTGTTGCCGTTCTCTACATGGTCGTCATGGAGGTGGAGGTCCATGTTCTCGAAATGGGCTTCGTCGAACGCCTCCTCATAGGCGACGACAATGTCCATGTTCTCCTCGGGCGTTGTGACCGGACACGAATCCTGCGCGGCCGCGCTGCCGGCACCCAACGCGAAACAACCGAATGCTACCGCAGCGGCGGCGGCCAAGCGTAACGACTTAGACATGCTGCATCTTTCTCTGGGTTGGTTGCGAACAGTCGGCGCCCGGCGCACTCACGCGCGCTGAAATCAAGCGAGCGACCTCCCGACAGCAGCAGTCTTACCCGGACTTGCAGATATTCTGATGACGAACCCGCACCTATTACTAGCCAATACTCCCTCGGCGAGTCGGAATTGATAGAAAATTTGACAAGACAAACCTGATCGGCCGCCTCGACTCTTTGCGACAATAGCGCAGAGACGAGCGTGGCGGACCGGCCTCGCGGCCGATCCGCACTTCTTGCTAGCGAACGACGAAAGTTCCGGTCGCTGGACCGACCGTGAATTCGTACTCGCCGGTGCGCAGAACGACGAATGAGACCGAAACCGCCCCGCCGGCGTCGAACTCGATACCGCGGAACGGCAGCCCCTGCAGGTGAACCTCGATGTCGTTGATCACGATCAGCCGGACGTGGGCATTGCGAAGGAGGTCCTCCGCCTGAAACATGAACTCTTCCGCGCCGTCGCTGGTGATTGTCAGCCGGTAGTAGACGCCCGTCTCGATCTCGAAGGTCGTCTGTGACAGGTCGGCCTCCTCGCCCGTGATGTTGAGCTCCAGCGGAGTCGACGGCGGCGCCGCCAGGTCGCCCGCCGCGAAAGCAGTTGCCGGGAGCGCCGCAACGCCGGCGGCAACAAGCAAGCCCTTGAGCAGTTTGATCATTTTCCCTCCTCGCCACCGGCCGAAGCAGATGGCGCTTATTGTTGAGATGCACGCTCAACAAATAGGAGAAACATGAGTTCGGGAGTCAAGATACTCGGCGCGTTCGCAGTCGGAAGTTGATGTGTCGGACCTCGCGCCAGTGGGCAAGAGTATCGGCAACGGCGGATGTACCGGAACCGCTTGTCGATCCGTGAAGTCCCTTAGGTGCGTTCGTAGATGCCGGTCAGCCGCGCCTCTTCCAGCACGTGGCCTTCGGCAGCCTCCCAGACATCGGGACCGATCGCGCCCGTCGGCAGCCTGAGCTCGGTATCGAGCGCGGCGAGCCGGAAGATGTAGCGGTGGTATCCGTGACCCTGCGGCGGCCGCGGCCCGTCATAGGCGATGTCGCCGAAATCGTTCCGCCCCATCACTAGCTCGCTGCCCGCCCGGCCGGCATTCTCGGACAACGCTCGGATATCGGCGGCAATATCGCGGACGATCCAGTGATGGAATGTGCCGCCCGGGGCGTCGGGATCCTCGACGATGAGGATGAGGCCCTTCGTGCCCTCCGGCGGGTCGCTCCAACTCAAGGCTGGCGAACGGTTGTCGCCTTCCATGGCGTGACGGTCGGGAATGGGTTCGCCATCACCAAAGGCGGGGCTGGTCAACTCGAACGGCATGGCCGGAAGGGCTACCAGATCGCCGCCTCGCCGCAAACCGCCCTTAGCGTGTCGAAGCCTGCCTCGCCTTCCACCATTTGCGGATGTGCTTGCCGGCCGAACGATAATGGGCCGCGGACGCCGAGTTCACATAGGTAGCAAGGTCGGACGTGCCGGTGAACGCGAAGTGGTGCTTGGTGAAGAGTTCGTCCTCGCTCATCTCTTCGACCATTGCGGCAAGGCGATCATGCACCTTGGCGAAGTCGCGTTCCACGGCTGCCAGCGGCGTGTCGGCGAAGCGCTCATGAATCTCGGCGTTGAGCGCGTCGAGCTGGTTCCATTTGAAGCGCTCCGACGGGACCGCTACCGGCTTGCCGGCCTTGGCAGCCTCGTACCAGGCAATCATCATGCGTCCCCACTCGGCGCGGTGGGCGAGGAAATCCTTGACCGACATGCCGTCGGTCACCTCCTCCAGTTTCGCTTCCGGTGGAATCTCGGCAAGCAGAGCCTCGAGCCGGAGGCGCTCCTCCCGGATCTCTTCGAGCAACTCGGCCTTTGAGGCGAACCGACTCACCTCTCGCTCCGCTTCTGCGACGTGACTGGCAGGTCTCGTGCCATGGCAAAACCGCCGCCACAATGGCGGAAACGCAGGGACCCACAGGGGCCTCGGCCATTCACTCACCGCCGCTTCTTCGGAATTGCTCTCCGTCGGTGATCCAGCGGCGAAACCACCGCGTATTCATCGACAAGGCAGCCCGGACGGGACCCTCCCTCTAGCCCGGACGGAAAGCCTTCCTAGCGTGCCGGCGCCCACGCCCCTCCCGAGCCCTGCCGGCCCGCGCTTCAGCCGAGCCCCTGCCTGCAATCAGGCGGGGGCTCTACTGTTGTCAGCGGTCTCAGCAGTCCGGGGCCGGCCCTGCGATCGCCATCCGCTCGTCGGCTTGCCTCAGCCGGTCGCAGAGCATCTCGATGATCGCCATGCACGCGCGCGTGTTGGACCGAAGCAGCGGCCCGATCGCCGTCCGGTCGAGCAGCAATAGCTCGCAATCGGTGAGCGCCGTCGCCGATGCCGAACGTGGACGGCCGTCGAGGAGCGCGATCTCGCCAAGAACGGCACCACGCTCGAAGTCGGCAAGGGTAATCTCGTCGCCGCCATTCGTCGGAAGTGTGACACGAACGGAGCCGCTCGCGACGATCATCATGCTGCGCCCCGGTTCGCCGGCGCTGAAGATCGTTTCACCCGCAAAATGGTGCGCATGCTTCACGCGTGACGCCAATTGCCGCCGCCCGTTGCTGTCGAGCGCGTGAAAGATGAGGCATTCCGAGAGCAGCGCTTCGGTGTCGTCGCGTTCGGCGAGCGCTTCCATGGAGATCTGCCGGTCTTCGGGATCGGACGCGTCTGAGCATCGCCGCGCCATTTCTAAGGAAGTGCAAAAACCGATAGTCGGATTGGAGCGAAATCGTCGGCCCCTTCGGCCTAGGCCAGCCCGGCTTCGGCCCGCCGCGCCGCCTCGCGGGCGGGCTCGGGATCAGGAATCGCCGCGACGCCGGCGATTGCGGCCGCGATATAGGCCTCCGGCAGCCAATGCTGGCGGGCGCCACGGAGCACGATGTCGCGGTACCAGCCATACGGCTTCAGTGCTTGATCGATGGAGTCCGCCTGCGCCGTGTAGAGCGCAGCCAGCGCCTCGCCGTCGTCTGTGGCGACCTTGGCCGTGTGCATCGCGTAGCCGAAATTGGCGCCTTCGAGTTTATCGAGCGCCGCTTTCCCCTCATGCGCAACCGCGAAGAGGACGCCCTCCACCACGTCGTCGGCGTGTCCGGTGTGGAACGCATCGCACTTTCCGGAGCCATCGGCGCTCCGCTTGTGGAACCGCAATTGATGGCCGACGAGTCGCCCCCGCCCGAGCACCTCGACGGTGCCGACCCGGTTCTCGAGACGCGGCACGAACATGTTCGAGCCATAGGCGAAGTAGATGACGCTGCGATCCATCCGTGTACCCGGCGACGCGACCGTTCGGTAGAAAGCACTATAGCCGCGATCGCGGCTTGCCGGGCAGCCCGCCCCCGCCGCCGACCGCCATCGGAGTGTATCGAAGTTCCCGCCTCGCGCCATTTCAAGGCCTGGCTCGCCACAACCCCCGAGGCGTCGAGCCGGCCCGATCCGACCGATCCGCATCTGCCCGTTCTGGTCGTCGGCGCCGGCCCGGCCGGCCTCGCGGCGATGTCGGCGTTGGCCCGCCGCGGCATCGCCTTCGAGGCGATCGAGCAACATGACGCCGTCGGCGGCATCTGGGACGACGCCAACCCCGTCAGCTCCGTCTACGAGGGAATGCGCACCGCCGCTTCGCGAGCGACTAGCCAGCTTTTCCGTCCGATGCCACGGGACTGGCCGCTCTTCGTGCCGTTCGAGCGGGTGCGGCAATACCTCAACGAATCCGCCGCGGAGGAGGGTGTCCTGGAGCGCATCCACTTCGGCACCCGCTTCGAAGGCGCCGAACGATCGCGTGACGGAACGTGGGTCGCGGCGCTGCGAACCGGCGTCGACATCGACCGACGCCCCTACCGCGCGATCGTCTTCGCCACCGGCAGCCATAATCGCGACCACGCGCGCTTCGACGAACCGCTTCGGGCGTCCGCTGTTGCCGCCGGATTGCGCGTCCTTCATTCGGCCGACTACCATCGCGCTGCCGACTTCGCGCGACGGCGGGTGCTCGTCGTCGGAGCCGGCGCCTCGGCAACCGACATTGCCGGCAAGCTCGCAGGTACCACTGCCCGGATCATCCTCGCCGTTCGTGACAGCCCCTGGATTATTCCGGCCTCGGTGCTTCGCACGGTGCCGCTGCTTGCCAGGCTCGGAATCGCGCCCGATCGGCTGGCGTCCGACACACGTTGGCTCCCGAACGGGATCCGCGACGCCGTCTTCGGCGCCGTCGTCCGCGCCGCATCGGGCAATAATGAGCGATACGGACTGTCCCCTCCGAAGCACGGGCTGTTCGACCGCGTCCCGGTGCTCGACCGCGGAATCCTCAAAGGCATCCGATCCGGGCACGTCGTCGTTCGCCCGGCAGTCACCAGCTTCGACAACGGCGCGGCGCGGTTCGCGGACAGCCAGATGGAAACCGTCGACGACGTCATCTTCGCCACCGGCTATACCCGGCACTATCCGCTACTCGGCAGGACGGGCAACGACGTCGCCGCCGCCTTGCCCGCCTTTGGCCTGTTCCACCCGAACGAGCCGGGCCTTGCCTACATGACCGAAATGGTCGGCGCCGGCTCGTGCTGGCCGATCTTTGTCGAGCAAGGCCG
>CAZSXA010000049.1:0-13186 GCA_964611195.1 uncultured Bauldia sp. | reverse complement strand
CGGGCGGCACCACGATCAAGGCCGATCCGTATCCCTGGCCCTACAATGGCGACCTCCGGCCGGAAAACACCGCGCTCATCATCATCGATATGCAGACCGATTTCTGCGGCGAGGGTGGCTATGTCGCCTCGATGGGCTACGACCTGTCGCTGACTCAGGCGCCGATCGAACCGATCAAGCGCGTGCTCGCGGCGATGCGTGAGGGCGGCTACCACATCTTCCACACGCGCGAGGGCCATCGCCCCGATCTCTCCGATCTGCCGGCGAACAAACGCTGGCGGTCGCGGCGGATCAATGCCGGCATCGGCGATCCGAGCCCGGCCGGCAACGGCCTCATTCTCGTGCGCGGCGAGCCAGGCTGGGAGATCATTCCCGAGCTGGCGCCGCACCAGGGCGAAACGATCATCGACAAGCCGGGCAAGGGCTCATTCTGCGCCACCGACCTTGAGATGATCCTCCGCCTCAAGGGCGTCGACAACATCATCCTCACCGGCATCACGACCGACGTCTGCGTCCACACGACGATGCGCGAGGCCAATGACCGCGGCTTCGAATGCGTACTGCTTGAGGATTGCTGCGGCGCGACCGACCACAGCAACCATCTCGCAGCTCTATCGATGATCAAGATGCAGGGCGGCGTCTTCGGCGCGGTCTCAAAGTCCGAGGCGTTGCTGGAGGCGCTGCCATGAGCGTCGCCGAGGTGATCACCCCGCCGTCGAGCGAGCCGGAGCCGGAGCATCGGGAGCGTCCGGCCAAAGCGATCTCGGTCGAAACGGTGGGCATGACCAAGCGTTTCGGCGGCTTCATCGCGCTGGACGATGTGTCGATCAAGGTCGAGCCAGGAACGGTTCATGCGCTGCTCGGTGAGAACGGTGCCGGCAAGTCGACGCTGGTGAAGTGCATGATGGGCTTCTACCAGCCGACCGAGGGCCAGCTGATGGTCGACGGCCGGGAGGTGTCGATCGGCAGCCCGCGCGACGCGCATCATCTCGGTCTAGGCATGGTCTACCAGCACTTCACGCTGATCCCGTCGCTGACGGCGATGGAGAACCTTGTCATCTCGCGGCCCGATGTTCCCGGCGTCATCGACTGGCGCAAGGAGCGCCGCCGCCTCGACGAGTTCCTGCAGAGAATGCCATTCAAGGTGCCGCTCGATACGCGCGTTGCCGAACTCTCGGCCGGTGAAAAGCAGAAGCTGGAGATCCTGAAGCAGCTTTATCTCGAAAGCCGTTTCATGATCCTCGACGAACCGACATCCGTGCTGACGCCGGGCGAGGCTGAAGAGGTGCTCGGGCTCTTGAAGAAGATGGCCGGGGATGGCGAACTGACGATCCTGATGATCACGCACAAGTTCCGCGAGGTCGAAGCGTTCGCCGAATCCGTCAGCGTCCTTCGTCACGGAAAGCTCACCGGTTCCGGCAAGGCGAAGGAGCTCAGCCGCGAGCAAATGGCGGTAATGATGATCGGGGATAAGACCATCGCCGAAGTCGCGAAACGCAGCGGCGAGGCAGATAAAGACCGACCGGTCTTGAAACTGGAGGGCCTCAGCGTCATTGACCAGTCCGGTCTCAAGTCGATCAAGATCGACGAACTCGTCGTCCATTCGCGCGAGATTGTCGGCATCGCTGGTGTCTCGGGCAACGGCCAGAAGGAGCTTGCCGAAGCGCTTGGCGGGCAGGCCGTACCGCGCGAAGGCAAGGTTGTCGTGTCGGGCGAGACCTATCGCGGCACCCGCGACGAGTCCCGCAGCCATCAGGTCCGGTTCATCCCGGAAGAGCCGCTCCAGAACGCCTGCGCGCCGCGGATGTCGGTGTCGGAGAATCTTTCCTTCCGAACCTTCGACGAGAAGGACAACGGCCGCGTCGTCTGGCTGCGCAACGGGCGCATGCGCAACTACGCCAAGAAGCTGGTGTCGCTCTTCGGCGTGAAGACCGCCTCGATCGCCTCGCCGATCGCGACGCTGTCGGGCGGCAACGTCCAGCGCGCTGTACTCGCCCGAGAACTGACGGGCGACGTTGATCTGCTCATCGTCACCAATCCTTGCTTCGGACTCGACTTCTCTGCCGTCGCGGAGATCCGTTCGCAGATCGTAGCGGCACGGAATGCTGGCGCCGCCGTGCTGCTGATCTCGGAGGATCTCGACGAGATCCTCGAACTCGCCGACCGCATCCTCGTGATGTCGGAGGGGAAGATCGTCTACGAGACGCCGCGGGCCGAGGCCGACGTCATGGTCATCGGCCAGCACATGGCCGGGCATCACTGATGGCCGAGATAGCGGCCGAGCCTTTTCCGTTCCGCTTCGATCCGGCGGCAACGGCGTTAATTGTCATCGACATGCAGCGTGATTTCATCGAACCGGGCGGCTTCGGCGAAAGCCTCGGCAACGACGTCTCGCGCCTCGCCGCAATCGTGCCGACGGTCGGCCGGCTCATCGAGGGGTTTCGCGATGCCGGTCTGCCGGTGATCCATACTATGGAGTGCCACCGCCCCGACTTGTCGGACTGCCCGCCTTCGAAGCGCGAGCGCGGCAACCCGACGCGTCGTATCGGCGACGACGGACCGATGGGACGGCTGCTGATTTCGGGCGAGCCCGGCACCGCCATTGTTTCGGAGCTCGCGCCGCTTGACGGCGAATACGTCATCGAGAAACCGGGGAAGGGCGCGTTCTATGCCACCGACCTCGGCAGGATCCTCAATGAGCTCGGCACGAAGCATCTCGTCTTCGCCGGCGTCACGACGGAGGTCTGCGTCCAGACGACGATGCGTGAGGCTAACGACCGCGGCTTCGATGTCCTCCTCGCCGAGGATGCGACGGAGAGCTATTTCGCTGCCTTCAAGGCAGCGACTGTTGAGATGGTGCGCGCCCAAGGGGCGATCGTCGGCTGGACGGCGCCGACGGCAATGATCGTTGAGGCCTTGCAGTGAGGAGCGCGGACATTCTCGATGGCGGCTGGCGCACGGCGCCGTTCGAACCGTTTCGTGAGGGCGTCGAGATCTGCCACATCTCTGGCGACCCGGACGGTGCATCGGTGGCGCTACTTCGTTACCAGCCGGGCGCGTCAGTGCCGTTTCATGAGCACACTGGGCTCGAGACTATCCTGGTGCTCGAGGGCTCGCAGACCGACGAGAGTGGCACATATCGCGCCGGCACTTTCGTCACCAACGCCGCCGGTACGCGCCACTCGGTGCGCTCTCATGACGGCTGCGTTGTGCTGATCCATTGGGAGCGGCCCGTGCGCATGCTCGAATAGCCGGCAGAGGGGGAGGAGCGTTGCCGGACATTTCTGACCTGCCGTTCACGATCGACGCTTTGCGTAGTGCCTACGGCGCCGGGCTTTCGCCGGCCGAGGTGGTCGACGAGGTCCATCGGCGGCTGGCAACAGCGGACGATCCGGGCATCTTCATTGCGCTTGTTCCGCCCGTCGAGTTGAAGAGCCAGGCGAAGGCGCTCGGCGAACACGACACCGCGCGCTCGCTCTGGGGCATCCCGATTGCAGTGAAAGACAATATCGATGTCGCCGGCTTGACAACGACGGCGGGCTGCCCCGCCTATGCCTATTGGCCCGATGCCGACGCTGAAGTTGTCGCGAAGCTTCGCGCAGCCGGCGCGCTGATCGTCGGCAAGACCAACCTCGACCAGTTCGCGACAGGCCTGGTCGGGACACGGACGCCTTATTCGGCGCCGCGGAACGCAATCGACCCGGCGGTCGTTCCCGGCGGCTCCTCCTCGGGCTCGGCGGTCGTCGTGTCGCGCGGGATCGTCGCGGCTGCGCTCGGCACGGACACCGCCGGCTCGGGCCGCGTCCCGGCGGCGCTCAACGACATCGTTGGTCTGAAGCCGACGCCCGGGCTCGTCTCGACGCGCGGTGTCGTTCCGGCCTGCCGCTCACTGGACTGCGTTTCAGTCTTCGCGCACACGGTCGACGACGCTTGGTCGGTCCATGAGGCCATCGCAGGCTACGACGCAGCCGACCCGTTCTCGATCGATCGCGTTGTTGGCCCGGCGCGCCACGTCAGACGCATCGGCGTGCCGGACCCTGCGAGCCGTGTGTTCAGCGACGCCGGATACGAGGCGGCGTTCGACGATGCGGTCGCCGCGATCGAGGCGCTCGGTGCCGAGATCGTCCCGCTCGACCTCAGCGACTTCTTCGCCGTTGCCGATCTTCTTTATGGCGACGCCTGGATTGCCGAGCGCTACGCCGCGGTAGGCCCTTTCGTCGATGAGCGCCCCGACGAGGTTCTGGAAGTGACACGAAGCATCATCCTCGCGGCCGGTCGTCACTCCGCCGCCGGCGCTTTCAATGCCATGCATCGGCTTCGCGAACTGGCCCGTCAGACTGAAGGCACCTGGCGGGAGATCGACCTTCTGTGCGTGCCGTCTATTCCGGGTCCCGTCCGGGTTGACGAGATTGCGGCCGACCCGATCGCGCCCAACATGCGGCTCGGCACATACACCAATTTCGTCAACCTGCTCGGGCTGAGCGCGTTGGCCGTTCCCGCCGGCCGCTGCGCAGACGGCTTTCCGGCCGGCGTCACGTTGATCGGGGAGGGCGGTGAGGATGCCACGCTCGCCGCGTTCGGACGCGGTCTCCATGCCAGGACCACGCGGACCCTCGGCGCCACCAGCTGGCCGCTCCCGGAAGTGGATCAGGAGCTGCGAACGGAACCGTCGGAGGGCGTGGATCTTCTGGTCCTCGGCGCACATCTCCGCGGCCTACCGCTGAACGGCGATCTTCTGGCCTGCGCTGCCTCGTTCGTCGAGGATGCGGCTACGGCGGCCGACTATCGCCTGCATCTGATCGACGGCGGGGTGCCGCGCCCGGGCCTGGTGCGCTGTGCGGCCGGGACCGGCGTCGCCGTGGTCGGCGAGATCTGGCATCTGCCACCTGACGGGTTCGGACGTTTCATCAAGAAGATCACGCCGCCCCTGTCGATCGGCTGGGTCGCTCTCGATGACGGTCGGCAGGTGCTCGGCTTCCTTGCCGAGGCTGAGGGCGTCCGCGACGCGCCGGACATCAGCCGCCATGGCGGCTGGCGCGCCTATCTCAGTGCAACGGCCAAGGGCGAGGCGAAGGCTACGGGCTGACCGCGTGGCGATCGGCATCGTGCGGGTGGGTGACTTCCTCAACGGCGGCTCGGACAACGAGGATGTGCCGTCGCATCTCCTCCGCCGCGGCTTCGGCGTCGCCGCGGAGGATCGCATCGATCACTCGGCCGTGCTCGATGTGGGACTTCCTGATGCGCCCCAGCGTATCGAACTGGGCATGCCGGAACGGCGCCAGCCGTGCCCGGATCGACAGCGTCGTCTCCTGCAGGAACGCGTTGCGAGAGCCGGCATAGAGCGCCTCGTGGAAGCGGTCATTGGCAAGGACATAGGCGGGCGTGCTGCCCTCGGAGACGATCGCGCCCGCTTCGCGATGCATCTCGTCGAGCGCTCGGCGCTCCGGCGCCGTCATGGCCGCGGCAGCAAGCCGGGCGCACAGCGCCTCGAGCTCCGCCATGACAACGAACATGCCGTCGAGCCGCTCCTCCGAGATGTCGACGGCGACGGCGCCACGATGCGGGCGCGCCTCGGCGAGGCCCATCGCTTCGAGTTGGCGGAGCGCTTCGCGGACCGGCGTCCGGGAAACGGCGAACATCTTGGCAAGGCGTTCCTCCTCGAGGGAGTCGCCCGGCCGGATGTTGCCGCGGACAATTTCCTCGGCGATCGACTCGGCTATTTCACGCGCTTTGGTCATGGCCCGCAGGACCTTACCCGGATGGCCCCGCCGGACAAGCCTGGCTTGAGCGGTGCCGTCGTCGCTCCGACACTGTCGGCAGCGCCCTCGGAAACCATCGCGCACTTGAACCCGGGGCCATCAATGCACTTGTAGTGGACTGCACGACTCGGCGGGGCCGCTCGTTGATCGATTTGCTACAAGAACGGAGTGAGGTCCCAATAGAGCACATGGGAATCGCGCGACGCGGTGACCAGACGCGTTCCGTCGGGCGAGAACAGGATGCTGCTTATTCGGTGAATGTGGCCCAGCAGATTGGCGAGGAGATTGCCTTCGCCATCCCAAAGCCGCATCTCGCCATTCTCGGCCGCGGTGATGATCAACGACCCGTCGGCGGAGATGTTTGCCATCGTCACCTCGCTGCCTTCGCGCAGCACGGCGATCGTCTCGCCGGTCGTCATATCCCAGAGTCGCGCGCTGAGATCATTCGATCCGGTCAGCATGATCGGCACGTTCTCAGCGAATGCGATGGCCCGCACTTCCTCGGTGTGCCCGACAAAGGTCGAGAACGGCTCGCCGGTTTCGGTATTCCACAGGCGCACCGTCGTGTCGGCCGATCCGGTAGCAACCAGCCGCCCGCCCAGCGCAAATCCGGCAACATCGACGATGCTCTCATGTTGAAGGACGGCGACCTCCTCGCCGGTTTCAGCGTCCCAGAGACGACCGGTATTGTCGTAGGACGTCGTCACGATCCGGCTGCCATCGGGCGAGTATGCGACTCGGGTGACAAGCCCGCCATGCCCTTCCAGCGCCATCGCTAGTTCGCCGGTTTCGACGTCCCAGATACGGACGATGTTGTCGAAATAGGCGACCGCGATGCGCGACCCGTCGGGAGAGAAATCGGCGGCGCTCGGGGTCTCTGGGCGATCGCGCTCATTGAGGGTCGTCAGCACCAGTTCCTCGTCTCCGGTCTCGGCGTTCCACACACGGACCGTGCCGTCGCGCGCGCCGGAAACGATGCGCGATCCGTCGGGCGAGTAGTGGGAGAAATAGATCGTCCGCTCATGCCCGGTGAGGACCATCAATTGCCGTTCGGTCGCGTAGTCCCAGATGCGAATCGTCTCGTCACCAGAGGAGGTCAGGATCTTCGTTCCGTCAGGCGAGAACTGGATCGGGTTGAGCCCGTCATTGTGGCGCCACAGCAGACCGACCACTTCGACATTCTGCTGCGCGATGGCGACGCCGCCCGTGAGCATCAGGGCGACCATTGACGCGACGAGGAAGACCAACCGGCGCGGCGCTCTCATTTGGGACGCTCCTTCGTGATGCATTGCATTGCGGCCGCAGACGTGGGCGCCGGCCATCAGCGCAGGTGACCATCTTCCGATTTAATCGGATTGACAAGGAGGCACAGATTTGTGGCCGCTTGGATCGCGCGGATGTCTCGGTCACACCCAAGGCGCCTTCCGGCCTGCGCCGCTGCTCCCGACCGCTGTCGCAAACTTGACTTTCAGGATATGCTTTGCAAAGGCATTTTAACGCTGGCTTTGGCGCCTACGCCGCGCCGGCTTGGCTTGGCGGATTATCGACGACATGCTGCAATCGGTCAGGTCAGAACGCTTCGGACGCCAAGCCCGCCGTCGGCGCACGGCGATTTCAGCGGCGGCAGTCGCGTTGACATCGGCGCTCGCATCCCCTGCATCGGCGCAATACACCAACGAGCCCTTCTTCGAGTGGACCGTCGAGCAAAGCCAGGCGATTGGCTTCGAGCTCGCTTTGCAGCGCCTGAGAATCCTCGACGTCGTCCGGCAACCCTATACGATCGATTTCCCGGAGATCGTGGAGAGCCTGGCGCTCTCAGATTTCGAACGGTTCGGCGGGACGTTGGTGGCAATTGACTTCGACCTCGCGCAATACACCCTCAACCGCGTCATCGGCGTTGCCGAAGCAGTTGAGGAGGGCGGCGTCGTCGACGGCCCGGCCGGCCCTGTCGATGCCAACTCCCTTGTCCCCGTCGCGCGTGAGTTGCTGCTGGAGGCCTACGATCTTGTCGTTCCGCCGGAGCTGCGAGCCGATCCTGCTTTCCAGGCGGGGATCATGGCACAGCTCCTCCTCGGCGAGGGCGGCGTCGCCGAAGGCCTGGAGGAAGCATTCATCGAGCGCTGGGAGTACGCGAATGGCTGGTCGGCCACCCAGCGCGTCAAGGCGATGTGGGCTGAGCTGTCTGACTCCGCCACGCCGGAGCAGCGCGCTGATGTCGACGAGATGCTGGCGCTGATCGACGAGATCTATCCCTCGCCAGTTCCACCGGACAGCTTCGCCGGCTACGATCCGGAAGAAGCCGAAACGCCGGCGCAGCGTATCGTCGGCGTGCTGGAGCAGGTTGTCGATTCTGCGCTCTATTCCGGCCGCGACCAACTTCGCCTGCTACGCCATCTGGCCGACCTGACCGGATCGGCCTGCGAGGCCTACGACGCCGGCGATGTGAGGGGCGGCCAGGTGACGATCTATGCCGTCGCTGATCACTATGCCGGCGAGACCACGGGCCTGGGCTCACTGATCGCGCTGTTCGCGCCGGAGGTCCATGACAACGCGATGCTTGCGCTGCGGAGCCTTGTGACGCTTGAGGATCTATCGCCCGGCACGACCAATGCGCCCGCCGCACCCGCCATCGACGACGGCCCGAACTTTCCGTTCGAGCTTTGGCTTGAGGGCGAGTCGCCGGAGGAATGGATGCTACCGGCCGACCGCCGCCCCGAAAGACTGCCGCCGCAGGAGGCTTGCACAACCTTGCTCGGCGCTCTCAACGAAGCAGTCGGCGTGCTTGGCGGCTGATAGTATCGATCGGAAACGCTCGGGCGCGCGCGCACCCGCAATCGCGAGGATGCGCAGCCGGGTGCGGGAGACCGAGCACTCGCCCGCCGTCTGAGGCCATTTGGCCGCGCCCTCGCCAGGGGCGATTGTGCTAAGGCCTTCTCGACGCGCGGGGACAGCGCATCGGCGCCGCGCCGGCGCAGTTCACATGTATCGGGGGGACCATGAACCACCATCATCGCAAGACCCTTCACGCGCTCTTCGACCATCCGATGAGCGGCAATATCCAGTTCCGCGAGGTTGAATCGGTCCTCCAGGAACTCGGGGCCGAACTGGACAACCGCTCAGGCGACCGCATCGCGGTGACGCTCAACGGACACACGGCCGTGTTCCATCGCGCGGCGCACGATCTGCCGAAGGACGAGGTCAACCGGATCCGCCACTTCCTCGAGGAAAGCGGCGTCGACCCGGCTGAGTATCCGCTCTAGTCGGTAGCAGCCGGCTCCAGCGCCGGCCGCCGCAATGGCCCGCTAGCGCGCGTCGTCCGCCTCCATGTCCATCGGGTCGGTGATGTCGACGCCGAGGACGATTCCCTGAAGGTTCTCGCACAGGGTCAGGTGTTCGGCGTCATAGTAGACGTCACCGGCTACGGCGAGATCGCCCGCCGGCATCGGCGGCGGTTCGTCATCGCCCGCAACGTCGCCCGCGTCGTCGACGTTCTCGTCGTCCGCACCCTCGACTGTATCGACATCGACGAGCATCTGAGCGCTGACCGTCAATGGGTGGATGACCTGGCAGCGTCGGAGCACCTCGATGAGCTCGGCACCGCTCAGACCCGCGGCGCAGGTATAGATTTCACCGACCGTCTGACCCGCACCAGAGACGTCGATGTCGCCGAATGGGTCGTCGGGCGTAACGGTGTCCGGTGTGAAATCGGGCGGCAGGTCCTCGGCGCCGGACTGCGCGGCGGCGGGGGTCGCTGCAACCGCCATCACGGCGGCCGCGGCTAGGGCAAAATGGAATCTCACGATAGTTCCTCCTCAAGTCATGCTGAACCAACGGCGAACGCTTCGCGGCGTCCGATGGTTCCTGACGGCGTGACTGGA
Organism: uncultured Bauldia sp.; assembly: GCA_964611195.1. Taxonomy (GTDB): domain Bacteria; phylum Pseudomonadota; class Alphaproteobacteria; order Rhizobiales; family Kaistiaceae; genus JADLGL01. The sequence continues at coordinate 3,549 of CAZSXA010000049.1, read as the reverse complement.
GGGGCGGGCGGGCTAGAACGCTTGCCTGAATCCCGCAGCGATTCCGAAGCCTCGGGCTCCCGCGATGTGGCCTGCGTCGAGCGAGTATTGCAGCCGCAAACGCAGCTGTGCCTGTTCGCTCAGCTCGAGATCGTAGGCGAGCATAAGGTCGCGCTGCTGGCCGCTCGGAACGAGACTGGCTGACCGCGTCTCGGAGATGATCGTACCATCCGAAAGGCGGCGGACGGGAAGGGTCAAATCCACCGCGCCGCTCTCGATCCGCATCGGCTGGACGTAGGAGAGGGTGATGGAATCGCCTTGGCTGATGACGTTCTCGAACGTCGCGCCGACCTGGAGCCCGCGATAGCCGATCGGGCTCAGCGATCGAACGAGGCCATCGCCCGCGAAGCCTGTGGCGTTGGCGACGCCGAGCTCGAGATTGCCGAAGATCGATGCGTTGGCGCCCAGCGGCGTTGAGAAGCCGACATTCGCTGAGGTGATCGAGCTTCCCGTGCCGAAGTCGAATGCGTCGTTGCCGACGAGGCCAAGGATGGCGCCGCGCTCCAGGCTCTGACCGAGGCCGACGGAGAACGTCGTGATCGGCGTGTCGAGCGAAACGGTCGCGCCGACGCCGCCAAGCATCGTCGACGGATCGCCGCCTTCCATGCCGGCAAAGCCGTAGAGCGAAACACCGAGATTGCCGAAGGCGCGCGACGTGGAGAAGATCGCAGCGTTCTCCGCGAGCGACCGCATCGAGGCGCCGCCGATATTGGGGTTGCCGTCGAAGGCGACCCCGCCTGCATCGGCGGCAACCCGCAGCATGCCGCCGGCGCCGACCCGGACCGACGCCAGCTCCGGCGTCACGCCGGCCGGCGTCGGGGCGCCAGCTGCACGCACCAAAGCGTCGCCCATCGGCGTTGCGCCTTCCATGGCCAGCACGCCGGCATCCATGCGGAAGTCGCCGTTGAAGGTGTCGAAGACCGCCATTTCCCAGCCACCGAGCGCGTTCGTGATCGCGTCGCCATACCCGGCCGCCGAGCGAACCCCGCCAGCCTCCAGCGGCACGCGAACCGCATCGGCGACGGTCTCGCCGGCAAGGATCGAAACGCTTCCGATCGGGCTGAACGCCGCTTCGAGGTCGATGACGCCGTGGCCCCAGATATCCGAGTAGCCGTGTGTTATGCCGTCGCCGAAGTCGACGACACCGTCATGGCCGAACCAGGAGTTGTCCGCCGTCGCCAACAACCGATCGACCCACTCTTCCGGTGACAGGTTCGGAAACGCCTCGGCCATCAGGGCGATAGCCCCGGAAATCTGTGGTGCCACGAACGATGTGCCGTAAGCGGAGAAGTAGTCATTGTCGGCCAGCGAGCCGGCCGACCAAGTGTACCCGTCACCCGCGAGACAGAACTCAGCCGTGAATCCGCATGCGCCTGACAGCCGCTGTGCGTACACGATGTTGCCGGCGCCATCGACCTCGAAGTAGCCGTTGATGGCGGTAATCCAGGCTTCGTCCAGGGACCCTTCGAATGCCGCGAGCGCCGCGAGGGCGTCCCCCGACAGGACGGCAAGATCATTGCTGATCGCAAAGACAATCACACCGTTCTGCTGGAATGAGTTCAGCGCATTGATGTAGTCCTGCCATTCGCCGCTTGAGCCTCCGATCAAGGCCGACATCGCCTGCGCGACGCTGACGTTGTTGTTGTTCAGATAGTTGGCCACGTCTTGCGCCGTTGTGCCCGGGAACCCCCATGAGTTGTTTTGTGCGACGGCGCCCAAAGCAGCCGCGTCGCGCGTCCCGTCGGCGATCTGGCTGAGGCTCGCGTTGAAGGTCTGGAAATGAAGGTCGGCATTGGGTGCAACACCGTGCATTCCGACGCCGTCCCGGTTGCCGGCGATCAGTGCCGCCACATGCGTGCCGTGGTCTCGAGCAGCGAAGGCCGGCCCGGAAATATAGATCGTCTTGCCGTCGAACTCTTGATGCGACGTGCGAAGGCCGTCATCGACCAGCGCGACGATCTGGCCCGCGCCCGACAGTCCTGCGGACAGCGGCAGATGGACGTTGTGCAACAGATACGGGCTGGACTGGGCTGCGAAGTTGGCGTTGACGAACTGGAACTCGGCCGAGTTGGCGATCTGCTGAGCGACCGCAAGGTCGAAGTCGACGCTCTGCGTGGCCCAGCCCGGGCCGCCACCGCCTCCACCGCCGCCGCCTCCGCCACCGCCTCCACCGCCTGCGCCATTGCAGGCAGCGAGAGCAACAGAGGCGAGGGCGACGATCGCGACGCCGCGCAGCCGTCCGGCCACAGTTCGTTTCAGCTCCACGAGACCTCCCCGTCGCTCGTTGGATGCATCAGCCTTGTTTGATTGAACCCCAACCCATCGATGCCGGCAACATCCGCACGAGCCGCGTCAGACGCTTCGCTGCCGATGATGCATTTCTGGCACGCTCCGGTTGTCGCGACCTGCAGCGGCAGCATTGACGAGGGGCCCTTCATTGCGGGCAGAATGGAGGAGGAGGTAGATATGAGAGCCTTTGTACTCGCGGGGTCTTTGCTGGTGATGGTCGGCCCAGCAGCGGCAACAGCGCAGCAGCTATTCGTCGATGCCAGCGATCGCCTTCCAGGTGGCGGGCTGGACGGTCGGTCGATGCATGCCCTTGCCGTGGACGTCGACGGCGACGGCGATCTCGACATCGTCGTGGCGCGAGAGTTTCAATCCAATGCAATTCTGATCAATGATGGAAACGCCGACTTCACCGACGGGTCCGACAGGCTCGCCACCCGGGCGCACGACTCGGAGGAGGTCGTTGCTGCCGATTTCGACGGGGACGGCGCAATCGATCTGATGTTCGTCTCCGAGGACGACGCCACCCATGAACTCCATCTCAATGACGGGACCGGCGCCTTTTCCGATGTGAGCGCTCGCATTCCGGCGAGCAGCGTTTCGAACGGCATCGTGGTGTTCGACATCGGTGGCGACGGCTTGCCGGACGCCGTCCTCGGCAACAATGGCCAGAACATCGTCCTCATCAACGACGGCGAGGGCGGCTTTCGCGAAGAGACCGATCGCCTGCCAGCCGCCGACGACGTCACCCAGGATATCGAGGCCGGCGATGTCGACGGCGATGGCGACCTTGACCTGATCGTTGCCAATGAGGGCCAGAACCTCGTTCTCATCAACGACGGCGGACGCTTCGCCGACGAGGGCGGCATGCCCGCCGCGCGGACGGAGAGCCGGATGGCGAACCTCGCCGACTATGACGGCGACGGTGACCTCGACCTGTTCGTGGCCAATGTCAGCGTGTTTCTGACCGGCGCCGACCCGCAGAACCGGCTCTACCTCAACGATGGCGCCGGCGGTTTCGTGGAAGCGCCGGAAGCAACGCTCCCCGCTGACAGCCAGCAGTCGTTCGAGAGCAAGGCCCTCGATATCGACCGGGACGGTGATCCCGATCTTCTGATCGGGAACACGAACTCGCTCAGCGGGCCCGGCAATGAGCGTTTGCGTGCCCTGGTCAACGAGGACGGTGCGTTCATTGACAGGACAGCGGACCTGCTGCCAGCCACC
>CAZSXA010000048.1:0-13312 GCA_964611195.1 uncultured Bauldia sp. | reverse complement strand
GCCGCGCATCGTGTGGGCATCCATTGGCCCAACGACGTGATCGCGGCCGGTGAGCGCAAGGCGGAGCGGCTTGAAGAGCGCCCGACCGCCGATGCCGGTGGCCTCCTTGATCGACGCCGTCCAGCCCTTGAACGTCTCACCGTCCCAGGGCTCCTCCGGCAGAAGCGCAATCGCGGCCTCGGCCAGCCGCTCATCCTCGATGGGGGTGGTTTCGACGAAGCCCGACACGATCTGCCACCACGCCTTCGCATCGGCGAGAACGGTGCAATTGCCGCGGACCGCAAGCCAGAACGCCTCGTCGCCGGCGATCCCCATCTCGTCCAGCCGCTCGGAAACGGCGGCGAACGGCGTCTCGTGGATGAAACGGGCATTCAGGCCGGCGAGCTCGGCCTCGTCGAACTGCGCCGGCGCCCGCGAGACCGAGGCCGACGCGAAGCGCTCCGAGAGTTCAGCCATCGTCTCCACCGGCTCGATCGGCAGCGACGTGCCGACGAGCGCCGCCAGGGTGGCGACGGCCATCGGTTCGAAGCCGTCGTCGCGAAGCCCCGCAACTGAGCGGGCGCCGCTCCGTTTCGACAGCCCCTCGCCGCCGACCGCCGTCAGCAGATTGTGGTGGCCGAAGGCCGGCGGGCTCGCGTCCAAAGCCTCGAACAGGGCAATCTGAACGGCGGTGTTGGTCGTGTGGTCCTCGCCGCGGATGATTTCGGTGATGCCGAGGTCGATGTCGTCGACGACCGAGGGCAGCGTGTAGAGGAACGTGCCGTCCTCGCGGATCAGGACGGGATCGGACAGGGAATCGAGGTCGACGGACTGCTCGCCGCGGAAGCGATCCTCCCAGCCGACACGACGGCCCTTCTCGGCATTCTCCGCAAGGAGAAACCGCCAGTGCGGCCGACGGCCGGCGTCGATCAGGTCGCGGCGCTCGCTCTCCGTGAGGGCAAGCGCGGCGCGATCATAGACCGGCGGCAGACCGCGTCGGCGCTGGCGCGCACGCTTGGCGTCAAGTTCCTCCGGCGTTTCGAAGCAGGCATAGAGCCGCCCTGATTCCCGCAAGCGGGAGGCCGCCGACTCGTAGAGGTCCATCCGCTCGGACTGGCGATAGACTTCCGTCGGCACGATGCCGATCCACTCGAGATCGCGCCGAATCGCGTCGGCATAGGCAGAGCGTGACCGTTCTGCATCAGTGTCGTCAAAACGCAGCAGGAACACGCCGTTTTGACGAAGCGCGGATAACCAATTGAACAGCGCTGTGCGAAGGTTCCCGACATGAATGTTGCCGGTTGGTGAAGGCGCAAAGCGAAGCCGTGCCGACATGATTTTTGCGTAAACGGACCGTTAACGGAGCACAATCAGAGTTGTTCTTGGGCGGGCGCTGCAGAAGCGGCGCCCTTTGTTGATTCGCACGGATCTGGGGCGAATCGTTTCTGCGAGACGAGCAAGAGGACACGAATGTCGGCTGGGGTCATTCGGAATTCACAGGGCGTGGGACTGACCCGCCGTGGTTTCATCATCGGCGCGCCCTTGGCGCTCGCCGCATGCCAAACCACGGCGGTTACGACAGGCGGCCAAACCGTATCAAACTCGGCGGCTTCAAGCATGTACGGGCCGCTGCCCGCCGAGCGCTTCCCGATCCCGCCAGTCGATCTCTCCGTCGTGGAGCCGCAATACTACCGCCAGATCGTCCAGGTTCCGGCGAACATCCCCAACCGACCGGGCGAGATCGTCGTCGATCCCTACAATCGCTTCCTTTATCTCGTGCTCGCCGACAACTACGCCCAGCGCTATGGCGTCGGCGTCGGCCGCGCCGGATTCGGCTGGACCGGCCGCGCTTCGATCCAACGGAAGGCCGAGTGGCCGACCTGGACCCCGACGCAGGCGATGATGGAGCGTGATCCGTCTGCTCGTCCGTGGGCTGGCGGAATGCCTCCCGGGCTCACCAATCCGCTCGGTGCGCGCGCCCTCTACCTTTACCGCAACGGCCAGGACACGCTCTATCGCCTGCACGGCACGCCCGAGGCCTACAGCATCGGCCGCGCGGTGTCGTCGGGCTGCATCCGCCTCCTCAACCACGACATCATCCATCTCTATTCCATCACCCCGATCGGTACGCCGGTCACGGTTCTCACGGCCTAGTCGCAGCTACTCCTCGACATAGCCATTGGTGATCGGGTAGCGGCGGTCGCGGCCGAAATTTCGGGCCGTGACCTTCACGCCCGGCGCCGCCTGGCGCCTTTTGTATTCGGCGATCCCGACAAGCCGGGCGACCCGGCGAACCGTCGTTGCGTCGAAGCCGGCGGCGGCTATCTCGGCGACGCTCTGGTCCTCCTCGATGAGACGCTCGAGGATCGCGTCAAGCTCGGCATAGGGCGGCAGGCTGTCCTGATCGGTCTGGTCGGCCCGCAGTTCCGCCGTCGGGGCCTTGGTCAGGATCGAGCGCGGAATGACCTCGCCGGCCGGGCCGAGTAGCCCGTCGGGCCGGTTGGAGTTCCGCCAGTCGGCGAGCCGGTAGACCTCGGTCTTGTAGAGGTCCTTGATCGGATTGAAGCCGCCATTCATGTCGCCATAGAGCGTCGAATAGCCGACCGAGACCTCCGATTTGTTGCCTGTCGTCAGCAGCAGCTCATTGAATTTGTTGGAGATCGCCATCAGGAGAACGCCGCGGATGCGAGCCTGGAGGTTCTCCTCGGTGACGTCCGGAGCGCGGCCGGCAAAGAGCTCGGCCAAGGCCGCCTCGGCGCCCTCGACAGGCGCCGCGATCGGGACGGTGACGTAGCGAACGCCAAGCGCCTCGGCGAGCGTCGCGGCGTCATCGCGGCTCGTCTTCGATGTGTAGCGATAGGGCAGCATCACGCAGCGCACCTTCTCGGCCCCGAGCGCGTCGACCGCCATCGTCGCCACGACTGCGGAATCGATGCCGCCGGAGAGGCCGAGCACGACCTCCCTAAAGCCGTTCTTGGCGACATAGTCGCGAAGGCCGGCGACGCAGGCGCGCCAGTCCGCCTCCTCGCCGCTCGGCAGATCGGCCTTCGGCCCGGCGAGGATGACAGAGCCGGCCCCGCTTCGGCTCAGCGAAACCGATTCAATCGCGGCTTCGAAGCGCTTCATCTGAAACGACGTTTTGCCGTCGGCGCCCACGCCGAAAGAGGCGCCGTCGAAGACCAGCTCGTCCTGACCGCCGACCATGTTGGCATAAACGACGGGACAGCCCGACGCGGCAGCCGCCTCCTGCGCGACCTCCGCCCGCCTGGCCTGCTTGCCGCGCCAAAAGGGCGAGCCGTGGATCGAGATCAGTACATCCGCACCGGCCGTGCCGAAGCGGCGGCAGATCTCCGGCGACCACAGATCCTCGCAGATCGGCAGGCCGAGACGGAAACCCTTGAACGAAATCGGCTCGACCGACTCGCCCGCCGCGAACACGCGCTTCTCGTCGAAGACGCCGTAGTTCGGCAGGTCAAGCTTGTGGCGAACCGCCGCGATCTCGCCGTTCTGCAACAGCATGACCGAGTTGTGGAGGCGGCCGTTCGCCATCCACGGGCTGCCAATGACGATGGCAGGTCCGTCAGCGGTGGACGCCGCCAGCGCTTCGATCGCATCGCGGCAGGCTTCGACGAAAGCGGGCCTGAGGACGAGGTCCTCCGGCGGATAGCCGGAGATGAAGAGCTCCGTGAATACGACCAGATCGGCCTCGCGCGCCGCCGGCTCGGCGATCGAGCGACGCGCGAGAGCGAGGTTGCCGGCAATGTCGCCGACGACCGGATTAAGCTGGGCGATCGCCAGTTTGAGGAGCGCGGCGGGCTCGGTCATCCGCGTCGCTTAGCGCGCGGGCGCTGCCGCGGCAAACAGCGACAGGCGATTCAGGCAGCGTAGAAGCGGAGCGCCAGGCCGTTGAGACAGTGGCGCTCGCCGGTCGGCGCCGGGCCGTCGCTGAAGATGTGGCCGAAATGGCCGCCGCAGCGGCGGCAATGGACCTCGGTGCGCGGGACGCCGATCCGGAAGTCCGTCTTCGTTCTGATCGCATCGTCCTGCGCCTGCCAGAAGCTCGGCCAGCCGGTGCGGGAATCGTATTTGTGCTCGGAGGAATAGACGTAAAGGTCGCAGCCGCGGCAGTGGTACCGGCCCGCCTCGTAGAACTTGTCGAAGGGATGGCTGTAGGCGGGCTCGGTATCCTCCTCGCGAAGCACGCTGTAGGCCGTGGCGCCGCCAAGCGTCAGGCTCGGCGACAGGATTTCGCGCCATTCCTCTTCGGTGTGCGTGACCTCGAAGACCTCCGGCTCGTTCTGGGCGAAACCCACACGGAACGGCCCGAGCGCCAGCAGAACGCCGCCGACGCCAGCCGAACCCAACAGGAATGCGCGTCGCGAGATCATGTTCCGGCCCTTGCCGAGAAATACAGTACCTCAGGTGGCGCGTCTGCGACGTTCGGGCAAAACAAAGCCGCGTGAGCCGCGGCTGGAGCCCTAGGGCGATTTCGGCCGGTTGCGGAGATTGGGGTCGTCGATCTGCTCGCGCAGCATCGCCTCGAAGCGTTCCGTCGCCTCCTTGACGAATTTCTCGGGGTCGCCGCTCTTGCCGTCGGGACCCGCCTGCCAGGCAAATGCGCTGTAGCGCGAGACGCCGTAGAGAAATGCGAGGGCGACGGCCTCGCGCTTCATCTGGGTCGAGGAATGATTGGCGAAGCCGATGATCTGGTCGGCGAGGCCGAGGAACTTGTCCTCCGGCACGCCGAGTTCCTTGGCAATTCCTTTGGCGACCTCAATGGCCATCAGATTCCTCCGCTGATATCGCCGGTCGCGCCGGCTCGTTTGCGTGCCAAAGCGAGCTTCCGCTCGCGATAGAGCGTGAAGACGCCGCTGCCGACGATGAGTACCGCACCGACGATCGTGAGTGCGTCGAGCCGGTCGTCCCAGACGACGATCCCATAGAGCACCGCCCAGACGACCACCGTATAGCGAAATGGGGCGGTCACGCTCAAATGCCCGACGCGAAGCGCAATGACGATCAGCCAGTAGGCGGCAACGATCGCGATGCCGGAACCGAGCGCCAGCCAGATGGCGTCGCCATGCGGCCAGACCCAATCCTCGGTGAGACCGAGAACACCTGCCGCGGCGAAGTTCGCAACCACCGCCGCCGCGACAATGGCGACGGACGGGATCGTGGCCGGCACGCCTCGGGTGGCGACGTCGCGAAGCGCCACCAGAAACACCGCGGCCAGCGCCAGGAGCGAGTAGGCGTTGAAGCCGGAAAGACCCGGACGGATGACGATGATCACGCCTGCCAGTCCGACGAAGATCGCGGTCCACCGGCGCCAGCCGACGTGCTCGCGAAAAAGGAGCGCGCCCGCCAGCGTCACCACCAGCGGGACGACCTGCAGCACGATCGTTGCGTTGGCGATCGGTAGCTGGGTGAGCGCCGTCAAATAGACGAACGTCGCCGCGACGTCGCCGAAGGTTCTCAAGAGCAGCGCGCGGTTCTTGAAATCCGCCGGCTTCGGGCGCGGGCGGAGCGCGATCCAAAGCGCGACGACGATGGCCGTCGACGAGAAGCCGCGGATGAAGAGGGTCTCGCCGAGCGGCATCGATTCCGATGCGAGCTTCACGAGCGCATCGTTCGATACGAAGCCGAGCATGGCCGCGACCATCGCGGCAATGCCGAGAACGTTGCTGCGGGTCGGCATGCTTCGAGCGAAAAGGAGTGTTTCGGGCCTGACCGCTAGGCGGACGACGGCGGGTCGTCAACCGAAGCCTTTGACGTTGGGCTTGCGGACTGCGAGACGAAGCGCATGACCGACGCCGAACCGTGGCCAACCGAAATCCGCCTCAGCGCCGACAAGCGACGGCTGACCGTCAGCTTCGACGACGGTCGCTCCTTCCCGCTGGAGGCCGAGTTGCTTCGCGTCTTGAGCCCCTCCGCCGAGGTGCAGGGGCACAGCCCGGAACAGCGCCAAACCGTGCCCGGCAAACAGGACGTCGAGATCATGACGGTCGAGCCGGTCGGCAACTATGCGGTGCGCCTCACCTTCGATGATGGCCACAACACCGGCATCTATTCGTGGCGTTATCTCCGCTCGCTCGGCGAGAATGGCGAGGCGCTGTGGACGAGTTACCTCGCCGAGCTCGACGCGAAGGGCCTCAGCCGCGGGCCCTAGGCCGCAGCGCCGAAGAGGTAGGCATCCATCGTCAGAGCGCCGTATTCGATGGAGCGGTGGATCCGCTGCGACGGCGCGCCCTCGCCGGCCGCCCCGAGGGCGACGAAGAACGGCAGGAAGTGATCGTCTTCCGGATGTGCCCTGACCGCCGACGGCGCATTCGCGCGGTAGTCGGTGAGGGCTTCCCGGTCGCCCCTCTCGGCGCGCTCCGCGATCCAGTCGGCGAAACCGGCGGCCCAAGACTCCGGTTCGGCATCGAGGTCGGCTAGCCCGTTCCGCATCAGCTCGCCGAGATTGTGGGTAATCGCGCCGGTACCGACGACCAGGATGTTGCGGTCGCGAAGCGGGCGCAGCGCAGTGCCGAGCCGGGTGTGATAGGCGGCATCCTGACGAGGCTGGATGGACAGCTGCACGATCGGGATGTCCGCCTCCGGCCAGATCAGGGAGAATGGCACCCAGGTGCCGTGATCGAAGCCGCGCCGCTCGAGCGTGCGGACATCGAAGCCCGCCTCGCCGATAAGGCCGACGACGTCCGCCGCGAGGGCGGGATCGCCGGGCGCCGGATATGTGATCCGGGATAGCTCCGGCGGGAACCCCCTGAAGTCGTAGATCGTCTCCGGGTTCGGGTCCGCCACGACTATCGGGATCAGCGCTGGAAAATGCGGCGAGGCGACAATGACGGCGTCCGGTCGCGGAAGCGTAGCGGCAAGCCCGCGAAGGAATGCGTTCGCCTTCGACGGCGTGATCGCCAGCATCGGCGAGCCGTGCGAGACAAAAAGCGCAGGGATCGTCACAGCTGTTGCGCCCTCAGGCGCCAAGCGCCACGCCGCTGCTGGTCGACTGGCGGCCACGGCGCAGAAGCTCGGAGACAAGGAAGGCGAGCTCGAGTGCCTGGTCGGCATTGAGCCGCGGATCGCAGTGCGTGTGGTAGCGGCTCGACAGGTCGGCCTCCGAGATCGCCCGTGCACCGCCGATGCATTCGGTGACGTTGCTGCCGGTCATCTCGATATGGATGCCCCCGGGATGCGTGCCCTCCGCGCGGTGGACGGCAAAGGACTGCTCGACTTCGCGAAGGATCGTCTCGAACGGACGGGTCTTGTAGCCCCCCATCGTCTTCACGGTGTTGCCGTGCATGGGGTCCGACGACCACACGACAGTCCGCCCTTCCCGCTCGATGGCGCGGATCAGCTGAGGCAGATGCGCCTCGACGCGATCGGCACCGAAACGGCAGATCAGCGTCAGCCGGCCGGGCTCGTTCCCCGGGTTGAGAATGTCGACCAGCCTGATGAGCTCGTCCGGCGTCATCGACGGGCCGCACTTCAAACCGATCGGGTTCTCGATGCCGCGGCAGAATTCGATGTGCGCGTGATCGGACTGACGCGTGCGATCGCCGATCCAGAGCATATGGCCGGAGGTCGCGTACCAGCCGCCGGTCGTGGAATCGACCCGGGTCAGCGCTTCCTCGTAGCCGAGGAGAAGCGCCTCGTGGCTGGTGTAGAAGTCGGTGGTCTGCAGGTTCACCGTGTTCTCGGCGCTGACGCCGCAGGCGCGCATGAAGGCGATCGCCTCCGAGATCCGGTCGGCGACCTCCTGATAGCGATGGCCCTGTGGGCTTCCCTGGACGAAGCCCAGCATCCACTCATGCACGTGCTCGAGATTGGCGTAGCCGCCCTGCGCGAAGGCGCGCAGGAGGTTCAGCGTCGCCGCCGACTGGCGGTACGCCATTTCGAGCCGCTTCGGGTCCGGCTGCCGCGCGGCGTCGGTGAACTCGATGCCGTTGACGATATCGCCGCGATAGGCCGGCAATTCCGTGCCGCCATTGACCTCCATCGGCTGACTGCGCGGCTTGGCGAACTGGCCGGCGATGCGGCCGATCTTCACCACCGGCATCGAGCCGGCGAAGGTCAGGACAACCGACATCTGCAGGAACAGGCGGAAGAGATCGCGAATGGAATCGGCGCCATGCTCGGCGAAGCTCTCGGCGCAGTCGCCACCCTGCAGGACAAAGCCCCTACCGGCCGCGACGTCGGCCAGCGCGCGCTTCAGGCGCCGCGCCTCGCCGGCAAACACCAGCGGCGGGTAGCTCTGGAGGTTGGTCTCGACCGCCTTGAGTTCGGCCGGATCAGGATATTCCGGCGCCTGCTCGATCGGTCGTGACCGCCAGCTATCAGGGTTCCAGGCCTTTGCCATGTCTTCAGTCTCAGGTCGCTTCGGGCCGTTTCGCGGCGACTTCGGGAGGGGGATATATACCGACGGCCGTTAACAGGCTACCGCCGGCGGGATCGCGCCGCGAGGACCCGCTCAAGGTCATATGGAGCTGCGGGAGTGGCAGCGAAAGGCTCCGATCGTCGCATGACAGCGCCAATGGGACCCTGCTTGAGCGGCGACCGATCCATGGCGTATCGTCCTCCTCAAGGTCAGGGAGGAAACAATGTCAACAATGACCGCAGAAACGCAGGCTGGCGAAAACCCCGTAAAGGACATGCACATGAACTTCGTGCGCGAGTATTACTTGCGCGACGTATCCGTGTGCGACCGGCTGATCGATTTATTCAATACCGCCAAACGACTAGGCTTCAGCGGCCCCGGGCGCACCGGCAATTTCGAGGTCAAGAAGGAGATCAAGGACAGCGAAGATCTTGCCGTCGAGTCGTTGCCCAAAGGTCACCCCGAGCTGCCCTCCCCAAAGGAGTCCGGTTTCACCGAGGTGATGGAGCAGTTCGTCGAGATGATCCCGCGCTACTACAAGGACGTCGATGCGTCGTGGTGGCAGGAGATCGAGTTCAAGTACCTACCGCACTTCCAGTACTATCGACCCGGCGCCGGCTTCAAAGCCTGGCATTGCGATGCGACCGGCAACACGGTCAACCGCCACCTCGTCTTCCTGCTCTATCTCAACGACGTTCCCGATGGCGGCACTGAGTTCATGGGTACGGACTACATCTGCGAGGCCAGGAAAGGCAAAGTGCTGATGTTTCCCGCCAATTTCTGCTATCCGCACCGTGGGCAGATTTCGCAGAACCACGAGAAATACATCCTCACCGGCTGGCCGACCCCAGTGGTGCGCGGCTAGTCGGCGGGTCGGCCGCCGCGAGCGGCCGACCGCCGATGGCCTCAGCCGTCGACCCAGGAACTGCCGGTCTTCACCGTGCCTTGCTGCGCCGGCGGGTCCTGCCCCTCCGGCATCTTCAGCCCGATCTGATCCAGCATCTGCTTGACCTGCTTCAACATCTCCAGCGCCGCCGGCACCGAAAGCATCAGGCGAGTCGTGACGTAGACCTGCGGGATCGCGCCGTCCTTGGGCATATCGCCCATGCGCTCCGGCACCATCCGGGCCGTACCGAGCGTGATTGCGACCGAGCTGCCGTCGAAGCCTCCCGAGACAAACTGATTGGCATATTGTTCCGGCACGCCGGGGATTTCGACGACCCTGAATCGCTGCTTGTCAGCCACAGATTTTCTCCCTGTTTTCGTTTTCCCTGAGTTCGCTTGTCGCGCGGCATGCTATCGCCGCGCAAGCCTATTCCTTTGCCTCGCGGCGGTGACGCCGCGTTGGCTCGCGCATCGTTACCAGTTCCTCAGCGGCCGTCGGGTGGAGCGCCATCGTGGCGTCGAAATCCGCCTTGGCCGCCCCCATCTTCACCGCGATCGCGACCATCTGAACCATTTCGGCCCCGTCCGGACCGATGATGTGGCAGCCGAGGACCCGATCGGTTGTCGCGTCGACGACGAGCTTCATCATCATTTTCTCGTCGCTCCCGGCGAGCTGGGCGCCCATCGGCCGGAACGATGTCTGGTAGATGTCGAGCTCCGGATGTTCGGCGCGCGCCTCTTCCTCGCCGAGGCCGACGCAGCCGATCTCGGGCGTTCCGAAGACGGCGTGCGGAACGTTGCGATGGTCGACGACCGCCGTGCCGCCGCCGAACAGGCGATCAGCGAGCGTGTGGCCCTCGCGGATCGCCACCGGCGTCAGCGCGAGTTTGTTGGTGACGTCGCCGATGGCAAAGATGCCGGGCGCAGTCGATTGGGAGTGCTCATCGACAATGACCGAACCCTCGCCGTCGAGAGCGACACCGGCCTCCTCCAGCCCGATGCCGGTGGTGTTCGGCGTGCGACCGATCGCGAGGAGGACCGTCTCGGCAGGGAAATCCCGACCCTCGCGGGTCCGTGCGAGCAGGCCCGCATCACGCCGGTCGATGCCAGCCAGCTCATCGCGGAGCACGATCTCGACGCCGCGCCTCTCCATCGCCGCCTGCATCTCGCGCCGGACATCCTGATCGAAGTCGGTGAGGATCGCCGAGCCACGCTGCAAGAGGGTCGTCTTGACGCCGAGGCCCGCCATGACACTGGCGAACTCGATGGCCACATATCCGGCGCCGACGATGAGAATGCTGGCCGGCAGCCGCTCGAGTTCGAACATCGCGTCGGACACGATTGCCAGTTCGCCTCCGGGGATGTCGGGGAGGCGGTTGGCGTGACCGCCCGTGGCGATGAGGATGTTGCGCGCCTCAACGTTTTCGCCCGCGTCGCGCAGCCGGACCCGGCCGGGCCCCTCGACCGTGGCGTGGTCGTGAATGATCGTCACGCCGGCCGCATCGAGGTTCTTGATATAAGCCGCGTTGAGGCGATCGATCTCGCGATGCATGTTCCGGCGGAAGGCCGTCCAGTCGAACTTCGCCTCGCCATGCGTCCAGCCGAAGGCGGCACTGTCGGCAAAGGCATCGCCGAAACGCGCCGCCAGGACCATCAGCTTCTTCGGCACGCAGCCTCGGATGACGCAGGTGCCGCCGATTCGATCGTGCTCGGCGAGGGCAACACGAGCGCCATGGCGGGCGGCGATACGGGCGGCGCGGACGCCGCCGGAGCCGCCGCCGATCACGAACAGATCGTAGGACGTCATCGAGCCGAGCCGAAGCTTGGCTTCCGCGATCGGCCGCTCAGAACGTGATGCCCTGCTGTTCGAGCCGCAGGAACACGCGCTCGCGCACTTCCTCCAGCGTCCGGACGTACCAGTCGTCAAGCAGCTGCAAGGTGTCGACCTGGATGTCGTTGAACAGCTGGTTCAGCTTCTGGCCGACGTCGCTGTTGTAGAACTCGGTAATCTGGTTGAGCTCTTCCTCGGTGAAGGCGTTCGCCCATAGGAGCGAGATCTCGTTGTTGAGGTCGAGACGGCGCGGGATGAGTTCGAAGGTAACGTCGTAGACGACGGTTTCGATCTGGTCGCCAACATCGGGGCGCTGGTCACGGAGCGCCACGGTGATGCGGTTGGCGATGTCCGGCAGCGCCTCGTCGAAGCCTGAGTCTGCGCCGACGGCGCGAATTGCCGCCCAGGCGGCGCGCATATGCGATTCGGACGGCGCCTGCGCCGTCGCGTGACCCTGATAGACGAGGGTCAGCGCCACCAGGGCCGCCCCGAACAGCTTGGCCAAACGAGCCATCATTCCGTCTCCTGATCGACTTAGCTTGCGCGAAGCCGGAGAACCTTCTCCGGCCCGGCCACCATCGCCTCGCTGGCGAGGCCGAGAAAGATGCCATGACCCATGACACCCGGGATCTCCTCAAGTCCCCGGGCGAGCGCTTCCGGGTTCGGGATCGTGCCGAAGGCGCCGTCGAGAATGAAGTGGCCGCCATCGGTCACATATTGCTCGCCATCGTCGCGCGTGCGAAGAGCGATTTCACCAACGAGCTTGAGTTCGCTCGCCAGCGCTTCGATGGCATTCCGCGTCGCCTGAAGGCCGAACGGCGCCACCTCGATCGGCAGCGGAAACGCTCCGAGGACATCGACGAGCTTGGTGTCGTCGGCGATGACGATCATCTTCCCGGAGGCATTCGCAACGATCTTCTCACGAAGGAGCGCGCCGCCACCGCCCTTGATGAGACGAAGCTGGTCGTCGAGCTCGTCGGCGCCGTCGACGGTGAGGTCGAGTTCCGGCTCCTGATCGAGCGTCGTCAGGGCGATGCCGAGACCCGCGGCGAGTTCGGCCGTCCGCTCCGAGGTGGGCACGCAAACGACGTCGAGACCGTCCTTCACCAGCTCGGCGAGCTGGCGGACGAATGCGTCGGCAGTCGATCCGGTGCCGAGCCCCAGCTTCATGCCGGACTCGACGGACCGAAGCGCGGCCATGGCGGCCCGCTGCTTGCGGTTTTCGGCCGATGGCGGCTCGGCGGTCTGGAGCTCGATTTCCTCTTGATGCGCCACTCAACTCTCCCGATCGATGGGCCGCCCGTCGGTGGCGGCTCTTATCACGCAAGTCCGGGGGGCGCTACAAATCCGGGCACCGGGCGACAATCCGCCTTCCCACGCAATCGGCCGGACCGCTAAACAAGCTCCCGGTCTCCAATCTGACGCAAAGGCGAAGGCTCGTGTTTGAACCGCAGAAGACGCTGGTGCTCGATCTCGACGGCACCCTGGTGGACACCGCGCCCGATCTCATGGCCGCGCTCAACCACGTGCTCGCGTCGCAGGGCCTGCAAACGGTGCCGCTGGAGGACGCCAAGAGCATGATCGGCGCCGGCGCCCGCGCCCTTCTCGAACGCGGCCTCAAGGCCGTCGGGGCGGAGAAGCGCAAGGACGAGGTCGACGCCATGTTCGACGAATTCCTCGCCTACTACACCGATCATATCGCCGATGCGGGGCGACCGTTTCCTGGGGCAATCGAGGCGGTCGACCGCTTCGCCGCCGACGGCTGGAAGCTCGCCGTCTGCACCAACAAGCTCGAGGGCCTGTCGCGGGCGCTCCTTTCCGAACTCGGCATCCTGGAGCGTTTCGCCGCAGTCGGCGGCGGCGACAGCTTCGAGGTCAAGAAGCCGAACCCGGACCATCTCTTCCAGACGATCGCGCTTGCCGGTGGCGCTCCCGACTACGCCGTGATGGTGGGCGATTCAGAAACCGACATCGCGACGGCAAAGGCGGCGAAGGTGCCCGTCGTCGCCGTCGATTTCGGCTACACCACCCAGCATGTCAGCACATTCGAGCCCGACAGGATCATCAGCCATTTCGACGAACTCTATGATGCCGTCGCCGATCTGACCGGCGGCCAGAGCTGATGCGCCGGCGGCGGAGTTGACGGGGCAAGCGGCGGCGCACTAGATCGCGCCAAGAACATCGGAATGGGCGGTTAGCTCAGCGGGAGAGCACTCGCTTCACACGCGAGGGGTCACTGGTTC
>CAZSXA010000047.1:0-13368 GCA_964611195.1 uncultured Bauldia sp. | reverse complement strand
ATGCCGGTTCACCGGCGATGCCAGTTCGCCCACGGCGCGCTCAAATGGACCTCGCACCTTGCGTTGGCAAGCGCCTCTGAATATATGCGGCGAATTGATCCCCGGTAGCTCAGCGGTAGAGCAACCGGCTGTTAACCGGTTGGTCGCTGGTTCGAATCCGGCCCGGGGAGCCAACGCCGACGGGCGCAGGCGGTTGTTTGCGTACGGAGTTCTTCAACGCCGGTCAGGCCTCGGCCGAGTTGAGTGCATATGAGCGTCGATGAACCGCCCCGGGGCATCCCCGAGGAAGAGTTGCTGCGTTTCGCCGATTCGATGCGCGTGCCGCCGACGCCGACGCCCTGCATCGCCCCGCAGTTGCGGGCACTTGGCGTTGAACTCCGCCAGGATCCCAGGGACGAAATCGTCGCCGAGTCAGCGATCGCGGCCCTTAGCGACACGCGCCCCTTCTCCGCCGTGCGGTTGGGCGATGGCGAGTACAACCTCGTCTGCTATCGCCGCTATCCGGGAACGCCGCGGCTCGACCGGCGCGCTGCTTTGGCAAGCGTGTCGCTCAATGAAGATCGGTTCAACGTCGACGACGACTGGCTTCCGGTCCTGCGGGAGCTGCAACTCATGGCCATGGCCGAGGCCGATATCATCGGCACGATCGGCATTGACGACGAGACCGGAATTGCCGACGCCTCAGCCTGGCTCGATAGGCAGCTGATAAGGCTTCGCGACGGCATCCGCTTTCGAGCCGGGATGCTGCGCGGCCGCAAGGCGGCGTTGGAGCTCGCAGCTTCCGGCTTCTTCGAGGGCCGCGTGGTAGCGTCAGCGCACTTCTATCTCGGCGTGATCCTGAACCTCGACCGGCTGCTGGACGTCGCAAACAGGGTCCTGCTGATCACTGCAAGAACCGACATCGTTCCGGGGATTGCAGGAAGGACCCGCGTTCCGGTCGAGTGTATCGCGATTGGAGACACCAGCGAGGAGTGGCGAACGAGCGGCAGAACGCCGGCTTTCCTTCGCAAGGTTGAGGACGGGCTTCCCGCTGACATGGGCGGCACGCTGGCGCTCGTCGGTGCCGGGATATGGGCAGGGACCTACTGCAGCTGGGTGAAACGCCGCAATGGCGTAGCGATCGATCTCGGTTCCGGCTTCGACCTCCTCGCCGGGGAGGCGATTCGGGGCAACCATGAGCGCATGTCATCGGAGGAACGGCAGAAATACGCCCTGTGAAGCCGATACTGGACAGGTCCCGCGTCACAGGTAACTGATGCAGTTCCGGCGCCGTGCCGGTCAGGATGTGGAGGGGAACATGGCGACCGGACTGCTCGCGCTTCTCGACGACGTCGCCGCGATCGCGAAGGCGGCAGCCGCCAGCGTCGACGATGTCATCGGCCAGGCGGCCAAGGCCGGAACCAAGGCTGCCGGCGTCGTCATCGACGACGCTGCGGTGACGCCTGGTTACGTGGTTGGCTTCGCCGCCGAGCGGGAGCTGCCGATCGTTGCCAAGATCGCCGTCGGCTCGCTCCGCAACAAGCTGCTTGTTCTTCTTCCGGCAGCTCTCCTTCTCAGCGCCGTGGCGCCCTGGGCGATCGATGCGCTGTTGATGCTCGGCGGCGCCTTCCTTTGCTACGAGGGTGCCGAGAAGGTCTACGAGGCCCTTTTCCCGCATCAGGCGCACAAGCATGAGGGCAAGGTCGCAGCGACGACAGATCCGAGGGCGCTGGAAGAGAAGCGCGTCCGGGGTGCGATCAAGACGGACTTCATCCTCTCCGCCGAGGTCATGGCCATCACGTTGTCGACGGTGGAAGACCAGACGCTGGTGATGCAGGGCGTCATCCTCGCCGTGGTCGGCGCGGTGATCACGATCGCGGTCTACGGCGCGGTCGCGATCATCGTGAAGGCGGACGATGCAGGGATGGCGTTGGCGGCGCGAGATCGATCGGAGCTGGTGCAAGGGATCGGCCGGGCGATCGTCAAGAGCATGCCGTTCGTTCTGCAGGGGCTCAAGGTCATCGGCACGGCCGCGATGATCTGGGTCGGTGGCGGCCTGATCGTTCACGGGCTGGAGGAGTATGGCTGGCACTGGCCGGCCGACACGATCCACGATGTCGCGATATCGGTTGCCGATGCCGTGCCCGGAATGACCGGATTTGCCGAGTGGCTGGTCGAAGCGGTGCTGTTCGGCGTTGTCGGCCTCATCGTCGGCGCCATCATCATTCCGCTGGTGGAATTCGTGATCGCGCCGCTGGCGCGGCACGTCACGGCTATCGTCGCCGATCGCGCCCCCGCCTGAGGAGAAGGGCCTACCGGGGAAGCGCGTACCTCGCCTCGAGAAAGATGCCGAGGTTCCGGCTGGTGAAGGTCGAGGGCTGGGCGAGACCGCCCGGGAACAGCGACTCCCCGTTCGTCTGCGTCCAGCCGATGCGACCGCCGGCCGCCAGTTCCAGCTGCTCGGTGACTGCGATCGACACAGCGCTCTCAAGTTCGAAGCCCCGGCCGACGCCGTATTGGGGCAGCGGATTGATGTCGGGCCTTAGCCAGTGATTATCGACGCCCGCCATGAAGGCGAGCGGCCGGACAACCGCCTCCCCGCGCCAGCCAATCCGTTCGGTGACGGCCACTTCGGTCGACACGCCGAAGCGAAGACCCAGCGTCGCCATCGTCTGGGTGATCACTTCGTAGTCAGAGGGAACCGACGGCACGCAGATCGGGCTGCCGGGAGCGGTCTGGACACAGCCATAGGACGGATAACGCTCCAGCCGGCCGGACAGGCCGGCAAAGGCAGCGATTGAAACGCGCTCGCGGTCGACGATCTCCCAGCCGAGATCGAGCGCGCCATAGCCGAGGCGGACGTCGTGAAGATCCGAAACCGTTGCGGTGTAGGGAACGACATAGGGCGGGAAGTCTTCGTCGACGAGCGTGCCGCCGAACCCGGCGCCGACGCCGAGTTCGCCGGCGAGGAAGAAACCGTTCGGCGCTTGGGCGGTGACGAAGCCCTCGGTCGAAAGCCCGATCGTGCCGGAATAGATCAGCCGCGAGATCTGACTCGTCGGCGAGAACGGATCGTAAAGGTCGAAGCGGAAGTACGGCGCGCTCAGGAACGCGCGCTTGCCGACGTCGATGTCCCAGCGCTCGCTGTTGGCCGCCGTCATTCGTTCCGCATCGTCGGCCCCGAAACGGTAGTTCAACCCCAGCGACGCGAGGTGATAGCCACCGGCAAAGAGGATATCGGTGGCGGGCCAGACCGGGCTCGTAAGCTGCGCGTCCTGCTCGGGGAAGCGGACATAGGCGAAGTCGGCGCGGACGCTGACGCCGTGCGAAATGTACGCCTCGGCGCCGACGCCGGCGGTGTAGCCGATCGAGTAGAGGTCTCCCGCGCCCCAGGTGTGGGCCTGGGGAGTCGAGAAGACATAAGCGAAATACGGCTCGTTGATCGCAAGATCGTGCCGCCCGACAGCGACACCGCCGAAGGCGTAGATTTGCGCGTTTCGGAACCCGTAGCCGATCCGCCCCGTGAGCGTCCCGATCGAGCGCAGCCGCGTGTCGCAGACGTAGCCATAAACGGCGCCATCGCCGCACTCGACCTGACCGAGCATATTGGTGACGTTGAATGCCGCTTCGACGCCGAGGATCACCTGCCCGAAATCGCGGCTGTAGCCGGCATGGATCCCGCCCGACGATCCGATCGTCAGCCCGGCCGCCGGAAAGCCGCTGCTGGGTGCCCAGATGGCCACTCCGGATGGCGCGTCCCACTCGGCCCAGCCCCAGCCGCCTCCGCCATGAAAGCCGATAAAGGGGCCACTCCAATCGAAGCTCTGGTCGGCCGAGGCACCGGTCACGCCCAGTCCCATGGCCCCGATCAGTGCCAAAACGCGCTTCATCGCCGCCCCCGGTGATCGCATATCGGGCCTTCGCCCCTCGTCCCTTCTGCCGCTGTTTTCCTCCAAACGCTGCCTGTCGGCTATGGCACGACCGACACAACGATCCGTCATTGCGCAATCGCCTTCCGCGGCCCGGACCCCTCGGCCGCCAAGCCCCTGTAATTGCTGCGGTATTGTCTTCGGTCAAGTATTCGCGAATGCGCCTTTAACGTTACTTCCGAGAATCCGAGTCAAATGCGCACGGCGCTCGTATTGTTCACGGCGAGAACCTCTCTCTTGAGGAAAAGGGCGCCATGGCCGGGACCAGCGCACGGGTCGAGTGGGTCGACTACGCCAAGGGCATCTGCATGCTGCTCATCGTCATGATGCACTCGACGCTTGGCGTCGAGATTGCAGCTGGCGAAGAGAGCTGGATGCATCCGATCGTCGAGTTTGCAACGCCGTTCCGGATGCCGGACTTCTTCCTCATCGCCGGCCTGTTCCTGGCCCGGGCGATCGACCGCGACTGGCGGCATTACCTCGACAAGAAGGTCGTCCACTACGCCTATTTCTACGTCCTCTGGCTCTTCATCAACTTCGCCTTCAAGGCTCCTTCGATGGCTGCGGAGACCAGTTGGGCCGAGGTCGGCGAGACGTTTCTGCTTTCCTTCGTCGAGCCCTTCGGCATCCTCTGGTTCATCTATCTGCTGCCGATCCTCTTCGTCGTCACCAAGCTGACGAGGGGCGTTCCGTGGTGGCTGGTCCTCGCCATCGGTGCCGCCCTTCAGATCGCGCCGATCCAAACCGGCTGGACCGTTATCGACGAGTTCGCCTCGCGCTTCGTCTACTTCTATGCCGGCTACATCTTCGCGCCGCGCATCTTCCGTTTTGCCGAGTTGGTCGCCGCGCACAGATGGGCGGCCGTTGGCGGCCTTGCGGCGTGGGCGGGCCTCAACGCCGCGTTCGTCTACACCGACCTCGCCCCGCTTCCCGGTATCTCGCTGGCGCTCGGCTTCATCGGCGGGGCGGCGGTGGTCGCGATGGGATCACTCCTGACCGGCAGCCGTGTCGGCGAGCCGATCCGCTATTGCGGAGCGAATTCGATCGTCATCTACCTCGCATTCTTCATTCCGATGGCGACGACGCGGGAGGCGCTGATCTCGCTCGGAGTGATCTCCGACGTCGGCACCATCGCCGCAATCACCTGGCTGGTGGCGTCGATCGGACCACTGATCCTCTACTGGATCGTACGCAACACGCCGGCGCGTATCCTCTTCGAGCGTCCGCGCTGGGCCTACATCCACGATCGCCCGCCGAAGCTCGCACCAGCCGAGTAGCGCCCGACGCCTGTGAACAGCGAGCGGCCTCGCCGGCCGCTCGCTTGCTGGCCCGAAGCCCAAAGGCTAAGCCGGAACGGCGTGTACGCTTTGCGAGCCGGAGAGTTCAGCCTTGATCAGGAGCGAGTCAATCGTCGGCGCCATCGGCGGCACGCCGCTGATCCGGCTGAACAAGGCGTCGGACGAGACCGGCTGCGAGATTCTCGGCAAGGCCGAATTCATGAATCCCGGCCAGTCGGTGAAGGATCGGGCGGCTCTCTTCATCATTCGGGAAGCGCTTGAGCGCGGCGATATCCGTAAGGGCGGCGTCATCGTCGAAGGCACGGCCGGCAACACCGGCATCGGCCTCGCGCTCGTCGGCAGCGCGATGGGCCTTCGCTCGGTCATCGTCATCCCGGAGACCCAGAGCCAGGAGAAGAAGGACACGCTCCGCATCATCGGCGCGACCCTGATCGAAGTGCCGGCCGTCCCCTACAGGAACCCCAACAACTACGTGAAGGTCTCCGGACGTCTTGCCGCCGAGCTCGCCGAGAGCGAACCGGGCGGCGCGATCTGGGCCAATCAGTTCGACAACGTCGCCAACCGCCAGGCACACATCGAAACCACCGGGCCAGAGATTTGGGAGCAGACCGAGGGGAAGGTCGACGCCTTCATCTGCGCGGTCGGCACCGGAGGCACGCTGGCCGGCACCGGCATGGCACTGAAGGCACGCAACCCCGACATCGTCATCGGCCTCGCCGATCCGCCGGGCGCGGCGCTCTACTCCTTCTACACGTCCGGCGAGCTGAGTTCGGAAGGCTCGTCGATTACCGAGGGCATCGGTCAAGGCCGGATCACCGCAAACCTCGAGGGCGCGCCCGTCGATATCGCGTTCCGTATCCCGGACGAGGAATCGCTCCCCGTTGCCTTCGATCTGCTGATCCATGAGGGCCTCTGCGTCGGCGCGTCGACAGGCGTCAACGTCGCCGGCGCCATTCGTCTTGCCAAGGAACTGGGGCCCGGCCGGACCATCGTGACCGTGCTTTGCGACTACGGCACGCGCTACCAGTCGAAGCTGTTCAACCCCGATTTTCTGCGCAGCAAGAATCTCCCGGTTCCGCCTTGGATTGAACAGCCGAGCGCCATCAAACCGCCCTTCGTCGACTGTTAGCAGTCGCTCGCGTTGGCGCGCAGCGACGCAAAGAGCCGCCGCGCACCATTGCACACAAGGAGTCGTCGGATGGCGAAGAGCACGAAGCCGGCCTCGGGCGTCGGAACCCGCCTCGTCCGCCTCGGCCGCGAGAAGGACCTCACAGGCGATTTCGTCAACCCCCCCCTGGTGCGAGCGTCGACGGTCCTCTTCGACTCGGCCGAGGACATGCTGTCGGGGCGCGCCCGCTATACTTATGCGCGGCGCGGCACGCCGACACTCGACGCGCTGTCGGGCGCGCTGTCCGACCTCGACGGCGCGGCCGGGACGGTGCTCTGTCCGTCAGGCCTCTCCGCGATCTCGACAGCGATCCTCGCCTTCGCCTCGTCCGGCGACCATGTGCTGATTCCGGACTCGGTCTACGGCCCGACGCGCACGCTGGCGGCGGACGTGCTCGACGGCCTCGGCATTTCCGTCAGCTACTACGACCCCACCGTCGGCGCCGGCATCGCGGCGGCGATGCGGCCGGAAACTCGGGTCGTCTACGTCGAGAGCCCGGGCTCCAACACGATGGAGATGCAAGACATTCCGGCAATCGCCGAAGTGGCGCATCGCGGCGGCGCGACAGTCATCGCCGACAACACCTGGGCGACGCCGCTGTTCTGTCGCCCGATCGCGCTCGGCGCCGACGTCGTCTTGCTTGCCGGAACGAAGTATGTCGGCGGGCATGCCGACATCATGCTGGGAAGCGTCTCGGCGAACGAGGCGTGCTGGAACCGGCTTCGCCGCTTCCACGGAGCCATGGGGCTCTGCGCCGGGCCCGACGATGTGTGGCTCGCCCTTCGCGGCCTTCGGACGCTGGAGGTGCGGCTGAGGCAGCACGAAGCCTCGGCGCTGCGCGTGGCAACGTGGCTCGCCGAGCGGCGCGGGGTCGACCAGGTGCTCCACCCGGCCCTTCCCGGCGATGCCGGCCACGCGATATGGCAACGCGATATGAGCGGCTCGACCGGCCTCTTCGCCTTCACGCTGTCGGGCCGCTCCGAGGGCGACGCACGCGCATTTCTCGATGCGCTGGAGTTCTTCGGGCTCGGCTACTCCTGGGGCGGCTTCGAGAGTCTTGCCGTCCTCGGCAGCCATCGGCTGGAGCGCTCCCTCGACCGCCCCGGCGGTAACGACCCGCTCATCCGACTCCACATCGGGCTGGAGGACCCGAGCGACCTCATCGCCGACCTCGACCAGGCTCTCAGCCGCGTCTCCTAGTCGGCGGTCGTTCGCGCGTTCCTGCTCCGACCCGCAAGAGCGACGACCGGCGCCGTCAGGAGCCGCGATAGGCTCGCCCTCGCCGCTTCACGCGTTGCCGCAAGCCGCGGCCTGATATGGCCACCATCGTTGACCTCGAAGGCGATCCGCCGCCGCGCCAGCCAGCGTGCGGTGACATAGGCGATGGCCGTACCGACCGCGAGGCCGGCCACTGCATCGCTCGGGAAATGCGCACCGACAACGACGCGGCTGAATGCGACGAGAAGGCCGAAGGCCACGATCGGAACCCGGAAGCGCGGAAAAATCAGCGCCGCGACCGTCATCACCGCGCCGGCCGTCGTCGAATGACCGGACGGAAACGACGCATAGGCATAGTCGAAACTGAAGGAGTCGAAGGCGAGCCAGCCATTCTCGTCGAAACCGATGGGTCGGTTCCGTCCGATGATCTGCTTGAAGATGTTGGTGACGATCCCGCCGGCCGCGACTGCGACGAAGAGATAGCCGGCGAGCGCCGCGATCTCGGCCCAGGCCGCGCGCAGTCCGCGATCGACCGCCTGCCAGTCGAGAAACAGGAACAGAACCAACAGAACGCCGCTCGGGATCAGATACCAGTCCGACAGGCCGATATCGGTGATGACGTCGAAGACGTTGCGGACCCAGTCCGGCAGGTCGCGGGCCCAGGCGACCGACTCCTCGTCGAAGCTCACCGCGACCTGAAGGACGGCGAGCGCAACGACGATGAACCAGAACCACGCCGGAATGGTATGATGATCGGCATGCGGCGCCGGCCAACGCTGCGGTGAGCGAAGCCGTTGCCATGCCGCGCCCGCGTTCACTGCAACACGATTGCGGAAAAACGCGCCCACGGCGCCGAGCGCGGTTCCTGGTTCGTGACGGCTCGGCGTTCGCTCCGCCATGTCTCCCCTGACGTGGTCCGTTCGGCGGCGACCAAAATGCGGGTGGCGACCTCGGGAGGATTCGAACCTCCGACCAACAGCTTAGAAGGCTGCTGCTCTATCCTGCTGAGCTACGGGGCCGGCGGCGCGGAGTTTCGGATGAACCGACCCGGCAATCAATGCGTCCAGGGAAAACGCCGGTCGGTGCGGAAATTGTCGGCATAGGAGGCCGGACGCTTGGCGCGCGAATGCTCCGATTCAACCTCGAAGGCGATGCCCTTGCGCTCGGCGTAGGCGATCGCGTCCTCGCGGGTGTCGAACGTCAACCTCAGCTGCTGCTTCATGTCGGCAGCCGAGGTGTAGCCCATCAACGGCTCGACCGAGCGCGGCTCGTCCGCATCCCAGACCAGAACCCACTTGCCGGTCTTCGCCCGGCCCGACTGCATGGCCGTCTTTGACGGCCGAAAGATACGCGCTGCCATCGTCTTCCTCGTCCCGCCCGCGTGGTCGGGGCAGCAGGATTCGAACCTGCGACCCCCTGCTCCCAAAGCAGGTGCGCTACCAGACTGCGCCATGCCCCGATGTTGAGCGTCAATGCCGGAGGTAGGCGGTTTCCGCAGTGATGGCAACCGATGCTGCGGGTGACGAGCGCCTGTTATCCGGCGAGTTCCGCCGCCACGGTCCGCCCCCAATCGCGCGCGCGGTCAAGCTCGCCGCCCTTCAGCGGCCCTTCCATGCCCTCGACGTCGAACTGCTCGGGCGGCTCGACGAGCCGGAAGCCCTTGTCCTTAAGACCAGCCGCCTCGCCCTTGGCCGCCGAGCCAGCCCGGAACCAGCCGATCTTGCCCGATGTGTCGAACGCCGCCGCAGCGGTCCCGGTCGTGGTCGGCAGCAGCTGGTCGAGCCACTCGCGGACGCCGATGCGATCGGAGATGACCGAGTGATCCGCCGTCTTTCGCGTTGCGTCGGTCCGTGTCGATTCGCGGCTCATGCCGAATGCGTGAGTCGGACCGCCGATGACCACGAGGTCGTAGCCGGTGGTGTCGGTGGTCGCTTCGCCGACCTCCGACATGTCGACCTCAAGCTTCTCGCGCAATCCCTCGGCGACCGCCTCGGCGATCTGCTTGGTGTTGCCGAACATCGATTCGTAGACGACGAGCGCCTTCATGCCTTCCTCCGAGTTGGATGCCTGGCGCAACGCTAGCGCTTTCGCGCCGTTGCGCCTTGCGCTGGCTCAATAGCGCGGTCGCTACTCCGGCGGCGTGCCGCAGGTGGCGGTCCCCTCGGTCACCCCCGGCGGGCGCTCGAGATCGATGAAGTCGCCCGCTTCGAGGCCGATGCGATCGGCGGTGCCGGCGACCACCTCGAGCACGTAACGCACCGGGCCGTCGCTCGGCACACCTTCGAGAGAAAGCGGCACGGTATACGTCGCGATGTTGAGAACCGTGCCGTCCTCCTCGATGAACACCATGTCGAGCGAGATGTAAGTGTTGCGCATCCAGAACGATGCCGGACGCTCTGTCTGGAAGTCGAAGACCATGCCGTGATCCTCGGCCATCTCGGTGCGGTACATCAGCCCGCAGCTCCGCGCCGCCGGATCGACCGCCCATTCCGCGGTGAAGACGAACGCGCCTTCCTCGGTGTTGATGGTGATGCATTCCTCGCCCGGACAGGCCGGGCTCGCGGCGCTGCCGGTGTCCTCGGGCTCGTCGGAGCTCGACGAACAGGCGGCGAGCGCGATCGCCAATGCAGCGACCATCGAAGCCCGTCCGATCAGGTCATCCGACGACGCCGCGATCCAGCGCCCACCGGACCCGCTTCTTCTCATGCGAGGGATCCGTCTAGTGCGAACTCGGCGCGCCGCCGCCGCCATCGGGGCGAATCTCGGCCGCCATCAGCCCCTTCGGCCCATCGCCAAAGCGCACCAGCACTGTCTGTCCGGGCCGGAGTTCGGTCAAGCCGAAACGCCGCAGCGTTTCCATGTGCACGAAGATGTCCTCCGTGCCCTCGCCGCGGGTGACGAAGCCGTAGCCCTTGGCGCGGTTGAACCATTTGACGATCACGCGTTCGAGGCCGCTGGTCGGGACAACGTCGGCGTGCGTCCGCGACGGCGGCCGCTGCGCGGGATGAACCGCGCCTGCCTCGTCCATCGACAGCACGCGAAACGCTTGCAGGCCCTTCGGCCGATCCTGCACTTCGCAGGTGATGCGCGCGCCTTCATAAGCAGTCTGGAAGCCGTCGCGGCGCAGACACGAGACGTGAATCAGAACGTCGGGCATGCCGTTATCGGGGACGATGAAGCCGTAACCCTTGGCCACATCGAACCACTTGATGACGCCGGCTATCTCGATCAGTTCGGCGGGTGCTTCATCCGCGAACTCATCGGCGCGAGGCTCTTCCTGCGAGAGCTTGGCCCCCATACGCGCCCCCGTTCGACCATTCGGTAGTACTCAGCCCGAATCGTCATCGACAATAGCATTCGCGGACACACAGGCCAGAGGAAAACGGAACCGCACTAAACGGTGTGTGATTGTTGCTTTGGATTCAAATCTCTGGCCTGTGGGTGCTGAAACCGCATAGCCGAAGCTTGGACGGAAGGCATGAAATACCTGCACACGATGGTCCGGATCAGCGACGTCGAGCAGTCGCTCCATTTCTACTGCACGCTCCTCGGACTGAAGGAGGTGCGCCGCAAGGACAGCGAGAACGGTCGCTACACCCTGATCTTCCTCGCCGCGCCAGGTGACGAGGACGCGCAGATCGAGCTCACCTATAATTGGGACCCGGAGACATATTCCGGCGGACGCAATTTCGGCCATCTCGCCTATGAGGTCGACGACGTCTACGCGCTCTGCCAGCAGTTGATGGATGGCGGCGTCACGATCAACCGCCCGCCGCGCGAGGGGCGCATGGCGTTCGTCCGTTCGCCGGACAGCATTTCGATCGAGCTCTTGCAGAAGGGCGATCCGCTGCCCGAGCAGGAACCCTGGGCGTCGATGCCCAACACCGGAAGCTGGTAGCGTTTGGCGCTTGGCACACCGGCCCTGCCATGACTATATGCGGCCCCGGTTCCGCGCCCTTCGTCTAGAGGTCCAGGACGCCGCCCTTTCACGGCGGAAACACGGGTTCGATTCCCGTAGGGCGTACCATTCCCCCTTCCACCAGTGGTGCCGATCGGAAAGCCTCGGCACCTGCGCTGGGCCATCTCGATCACTCGCCGTCCGCGGCGGCTTCCAGTATCTCCGCAAACTTGCCCGCCTCCACCGCCAGGGCGCCGAGTTCGTCAGGAGAACAGGCGATCTGATTGCCGACATACAGTTCGGCGTAGCCATGAATGGTGCTCCAAATCATCTGCTCGACCTGCAGTTCGGTCATGCTGAACCGCCCACCGAGTTTCGCATGGTATGGCTTGGCGAGCGCTGCGAGCTCGCCATAGGCGGCGACCGCCGCTGCCCGGAGATCGTCATCCTCGGCGTCGACGCGTGGCGCTGAGAACATCAGTCTGAACAACTCCGGATGACGGCCGACAAACAAGAGATAGGCGGTGAACGCCGCTCGGACCGCTGCGAGCGGATCGAGTTCGTCCTGCCTCGCGGTCGCGAGGTCTGCTCCAAGTTCACGAAACCCGACCGCAGCCAGTGCTGACGTGAGCGCCTTGAAGCTCTTGAAGTGATGAGCGGGCGCCGCGTGGGATACACCCAGCCTTTCGGCGCAGGCCCGCAGGGACAACCCCTCGACTCCGCGCTCCTCGAGAATCTCAAGCCCCGCTTTGACGAGCCCCTCCCGAAGTGCACCGTGGTGATAGCGCTTCGCCTGCCTGGCGTTTCGTGCCGTAGCCATTTCCGGTCACCTCACCGCAAACCTGTGTCACTCTATCAAACCGATCTTGACGCCGCAAAGTATCTTGACATCGTCAACATACGAGCTAACTTGACGTCGTCAAGATAATGGGGACTTACCGCAATGGCACACAAGTTCGAAAGGGATTTGGCCATCTTTGCCGATGGGCTGTCCAAGCAGTTTGGTGACAGATCAGCGGTATCAGGTGTCAGCCTATGCATTCCGGCAGGCTCCGTCTTCGCATTGCTCGGCCCGAACGGTGCGGGCAAGTCGGTGACGGTCAGAATGCTCACGACTCTGCTGCGACCAGACAGCGGCTCGGCCTCAATATTCGGCGACGATCTGCTCACGAATCCGGGGGCGGTCAGGAGGCGGATTGCGTTGACCGGTCAGTTTGCCTCGATCGACGAGGACATGACTGGACGGGATAACCTGGAGCTGATCGCCCGATTGTTCGGCCTCGCCCCGCGCAGCGCCCGTCACCGGGCTGACGAACTGTTGGAGGTGTTCGGTCTGACAGATGCCGGTGCGAAGGCGGCGCGCGTCTACTCGGGAGGCATGAGGCGTCGGCTCGACATAGCCGCAAGCCTTGTTCGGCGACCACAGATCCTTTTCCTGGACGAGCCCACAACGGGTCTAGATCCAGCAAGCCGAACTCAGGTCTGGAACACTGTCCGTGGCCTCGCCGATGAGGGCATGACCGTGCTGCTCACAACTCAGTATCTGGAGGAAGCGGACCGACTCGCCGGCCGGATCGCGGTCATGGACCGCGGCACAATCATCGCAGAAGGCACGAGTTCCGAACTCAAGGCCCGAGTCGGCGAAGGTACATTCTCGCTGCAACTCGCCGATGATCGTCATGGCACCGCCGCCCTGGCAGCGGTCGAGGGCCTGGTTCGCTCTCCGCGCCACGAGGGCAGACGCGTTTCGTTTCAGTTGGCGACGAGCACAAGAGCTTCGGCGGTTCTGGCGGCGCTGGATGCCGCGAGCATCCCACTCCATGAGTTCGCCTACGCACACCCGTCGCTCGACGAAGTGTTTCTCGCTCTCACCGGCGC
>CAZSXA010000046.1:0-13569 GCA_964611195.1 uncultured Bauldia sp. | reverse complement strand
CCTCATTTTCCTCCGCCCGCTGATCCGGACGCTGCTTGCCTCACTTCCGACCGACGGGCAGGAGCCGGCGCTGCTTGCCGTCGATATGCCGCCGAACGGCGAGCGCGCGGCTTATCTGCGAGCGACATTGGTGGAGAGCGGCGACCGGCTGCCGGCGGTGCGGCCGATGCCCGACCAGGACTCATCTCTCCTAACTGTGCTCACACAAGCCGATTGCCTTCTGGTAAGACCGGCTCATGCGAAGGCCGAGGCGGCAGGCACCCTCGCGAAGGTGATCCGGCTCTAGGGCCTCACCTGATTCTCGGGCGAGAGAGATGCGCCGGACTGCAATTTTGACGATAGCGGGAATAGCGGGCGTGGCGGCGATCGCTGCGGCGGGAGCGACCTTCGATCCGCCGGACTACGAGATCGTCGATTTCGCCATTCCCGAGCCGCTGACCGACAACCCGCCCGACCCGTTCCGCGGCTGGCAGATCGTCCGCGACGCCGGCAACGCATCCTGCCTTATCTGTCATCCGATGCCGATCCCCGAAGAACCCAACCACGGCAACATCGCACCGGATCTGACCGGCGTCGGCGAGCGCTACACCGAGGGCGAGCTTCGCCTGCGCCTCGTCGATCCGAAGGCCCTCAACCCCAACACGATCATGCCGTCCTATTTCCAACTGGAAGGGCTGAACCGCGTCGAGGAGGAGTATGTCGGCCAAACGATCTACAGCGCCCAGGACGTCGAGGATGTGGTTGCCTATCTGATGACCCTGAGGAGCCCGGACTGACGTGACGTTCCGCGCGCAGCTTGGCTGGTTCGGTCTTGCCCTGGCGCTCTTCGCCGGCGAGATCGCGCTGGCCCAGCCCTGGGACCCGGCCGACCTCGAGGTCGACGGGCGTCGGTCCGGCTATCTCTACCTCACCGACCAGACCCAGGCATTGCAGGACGATGACTTCCTCAACCCGGGCATGTTCGCCGTCGACGAGGGGCGGGCGGTCTGGAACACGCCGGCGGGCGAGGCGGGGCTCGCCTGCGCCGACTGCCACGGCGATGCCGAGGACACGATGGTTGGCGTGGCCGCGCGATACCCGCGCTATGATGCCGAACGCGGCGGCATCATCAATCTCGAGCTGATGATCAATCGCGAGCGGGTCGAGCGCATGGACGCCGAGCCACTGGACTACGAGAGCGCGGACCTCCTCGCGCTGACGACATACATTGCCCATCAGTCGCGCGGCCTGCCGCTCGATGTCGATGTGAGCGGCCCGGCGGCGCCGTTCTTCGAACTGGGCGAGGACTTCTTCTACGAGCGCCGCGGTCAGCTCGACATTTCCTGCGCCCAATGCCACGAGGCCCTCGACGGGCGCCTGCTCCGCGGAGACGTCATCAGCCAGGGGCAGATCAACGGGTTCCCGTTCTTCCGCCTCATCTGGGCGTCGATGGGGTCGACCCACCGCATGTTCCAATGGTGCAATGAAGCGGTTCGCGCCGAGCCCTATCCCTATGGCTCGGACGAGTATCTCAACCTTGAGCTCTACCTCGCCTGGCGAGGCCGCGGCCTGCCGATCGAGACCCCGGCGGTGCGGCGCTAGCGGCGCCTAGTCGAGGTCGCGTGCGACGCGGAAGCCGATGGCATTGTCGCGGATGCCTGGGTCGGTCGCCGGTCGGCCCCCGGCAAGGTCGGCCCAGAAACTGCTCCACCCGCCACCACGAACGATGCGCGTATCGCAGTCGCCTTCCAGCCACGCCGTGCCGTCTGTCGGAGCGCCCTCATAGGAGGGATTGTGGCAGTCGGCGACCCACTCGGCGGCGTTGCCGAACATGACGTGCAGGCCGTAGGCGTTGGCGGCGTAGGTGTCGACCGGCACAGGGAACAGAAGGTCCTCGCGGCCCATCAGGTCGAAGCCGCTGCAATCCTGGCAGTTCGCGTCGTTGCGGCCGAGCCCGGCGCGCAGGAAATAGCTGAGATTCGTCTCCTGCTCGCCATGGGCGGCATAGTCCCACTCGGCCTCGGTCGGCAGCCGGTAGGGCTCGCCGGTCGTCTCCGCCAGCCAATCGACATAGGCGTTGGCGTCGTCGAAGGTGAGGCAGACAGCGGGCGCATCGTCGGGAACGCTCGAACCGGGGCGGCGCCAACTGGCGTCCGGGTCGTCGATCGGCCCCATGACGTTGAAGAGCTCGCAGCCCGCGGGAACCTCGTAGCTCGTCGCCTCGACGAAGGCAGCGAACTCACCGACCGTCACCTCGTATTTGCCGATCGCGAAAGCGCCGACCGAGACGTCCTGCCGAGGCGCTTCGGCGTTGAGGGCGCGGGTGAAATCTCCGGCCGGGATTTCGACCATGGCCGGACAGTCTTCGCAGTCCTGGAACTCCTGAGCGCTCGCGGTCGCGGGCGCCAGAGCCACCACGGCTGACGATGTAAGAAGAACCTTGAGCCACCGCGACATGCACATCTCCCTCAGCACACCAAGCGACCGCCACCAGAATAGAGAAGGGGCGGAGGGTTAAAAACCCTCCGCCCCGCACATTTGCTTGAACTGGTCCGGTGGGCCTAGCCCCAGGACAGATCCATGCGACGGATCGGCAGCGAGCGGACCCGTTTGCCCGTGGCGGAGGAGATCGCGTTGGTCACCGCGGCCACAGCGGGCGGCTGGGCCACCTCGCCAATGCCGCCCCAACCCTCGCCGCCGCGCGGCACGAGATGGGTGTGAACCTCCGGCATATCCGCCATCCGCATCACCGGATAGGTATCGAAGTTCCGCTGCTGGGCGATGCCTTCGTCGAAGGTGATCTCGCTCATCAGCGCCATCGACAGGCCGTAGGCGACGCAGCTTTCCGTCTGCACATGGATGATGTGCGGGTTGGCGACGTTGAGGCAGTCGATGGCGACATCGACGCGATCGACGGTCACCTGGCCACGCCGCGACACGGTCACTTCGGCGACTGCGGCAACGATGCTGCCGAAGGCCTCGCCGATGGCGACGCCGCGCCCGAAGCCGGGATAGGTCTCGCCACCCCAGTTCGAGTTGTCGGCCGCCGCCTGGAGAACCGCCTGCCATTCCGGCAGACCCTCCAGCATCCGCATGCGGAACTCGACCTTGTCCATCCCGGCCTGCTCGGCGAGTTCGTCGATGAAGCCTTCAACCATGTAGATGTTGTGGTTGTGGCCCGGCGCGCGCAGGAAGTGCACCGGATGGTGCGACTGGCGCATCGTGAACTCGAACTGCTTGTTCGGGATGTTGTAGGGCATGTTGTTGATGCCCCAGATCGCGATGAAGTCGACGCCATTGGCGACGGCATTCGGGTTGATCCAGCCGAAGATCGAATCGCCGACCGAACGATTGTAGAGCGCCGAAGGCATGCCGTCCGAGCCGAGCGTGGCGCGGAAGCGGCTGACGATGCGCGGGTCGTACCAGTCACGCAGCTGGTCGTCTTCGCGGCTCCACAGCACCTTCACCGGACGTCCGTCGAGCTGCTGGGCGATCGCCACGGCAGCGGCCGCTTCCGGACGGATGCGGCCACCGAAGCCGCCGCCGAGGAAGCAGGTGTGGACGAAGGTGTTCTCCGGCGCGATGCCGGCCGTCTCGGCACCCTCGGCGAGGGCGTTCGGCGGGTTCTGCGTGCCCATCCAGATGTCGATGCGGTCGCCGGTCACCTGCGCGGTGCAGTTCAGCGGCTCCATCGTGGCATGGGCCTGGTACGGGGCCGAGTAATCCGCCTGGATCACGGCACCGCCGGCTTCGGCGTTCATGCGCGCCGATTCGAACTCGGCCTCGACATCGCCTTGGCCGCCATCGGCGACGCCACCGGGCTCGGCCGCGTCAAGCGCGGCAAGGTCGCCGGCGTGAAGATCGGCCGAATTGACCGAACGGCCGTCGCCATAGTCCCACTCGATCGGCATCTGCGACAGCGCCGACTTCGCACGCCACCAAGTATCGGCGATCACGGCGACGCCGTGACGGAGACCCAGCGGGTTGTTGGTGTCGGCACCGAACTCGACGACGTCGATCACGCCCGGAAGGGCCATCGCGACCGAAGCGTCCCAGTTCACCGGCCGTCCGCCCATAACCGGGCAGACCGCGGTCGCGGCGTAGACCATGTCAGGCACCTTGACGTCGATGCCGTAGACGGCCGTGCCGTCGATCTTCGGTCCGCGGTCGAGGCGAAGCTGCGGCGTGCCGAGCAGAGTGAACTGATCGGGCGTCTTGATCGCCGGCTCTTCGTCGAGCTCGACGCTGGCCGCGGCTTCGGCGAGTTCGCCATAGGTCGCGCTGTTGCCGCCACCGGACACGACGCCATCGGCGGTGGTCAGCTCGGACCGCGCCATGCCCCATGCCTGGGCCGCAGCCTCCTTCAGCCGCTCGCGCGCCGAAGCGCCGGCAGCCTGGAGGTAGGGCAGCGAGTTACGGACAGCGCCCGAACCGCCAGTGCCCATGCGCTGGTAGATGTTGCCTTCCCGGATGCTGCGGTTGGCGTCGGCGAACTCGGCGACGACATTGTCCCAGCCGCATTCGAGTTCCTCGGCGACGATCATCGGCAGCGCGGTGAACACGCCCTGGCCCATCTCGGACTGGCCGACGCGGATCAGCGCCTTGTTGTCCGGCGAAATGACGATCCAGGCATTGATCTCATTGCCGCCATCGCCATTGGCGCCGTACCACGGCGTGCCACCGGCGACGACCGCGGCGTTCGACGGGAGGCTGAAGCCCAGCACCATGCCGCCACCGACGGCGGCGGTGGTGACCATGAACTGCCTGCGCGAAATCTCCATCTTGGTCATGATCTTCCCCCCTTAGCCGGCGGCCAGTTCGGCGGCGCGATGGATCGCGCGGCGGATCTGATTGTAGGTGCCGCAACGGCAGATATTGGTCATCTCTGCGTCGATGTCGGCATCGGACGGGTTCGGCGTACGCGCCAGGAGCGCGGCGGCGGCCATGATCTGACCGGACTGGCAATAACCGCAGGCCGGGACGTCTTCTTCCATCCAGGCTTGCTGAACCGGATGCGAGCGGTCATCCGAAAGGCCCTCGATCGTGGTGATCTCACGGCCTACCGCGGCGCTTGCCGGATACTGGCAGGTCCGCGTGGCAACGCCGTCCACGTGCATTGTGCAGGCGCCGCACTGGCTGATTCCACAGCCGAATTTCGTGCCGGTCATCCCGATCGAGTCGCGAACGACCCACAGAAGCGGCGTGTCAGGCTCCACGTCGACCGTATGTTCCTGACCGTTGATGTTAAGGGTTATAGCCACTTCGGTTCCTCCCCCGATGCTGTTTTGACTGATTAAAGTCTACAACACGGATTCTTGTTTCGCCAGTCTTTTGAGCGGCTCTAGGGTGCAGATGTGATCGAACTGCCTGCGATTTGTGCGTCCCGATGTTCGGCCCCGCCCTTTCTCGTCGCGCGGCCGGCCTTGAATCCGACCTCGGGGATGACTTAGTCGGCATGGAGAAGGAGACGGAATCGTCCCGATGAGCAGCCTGACCAACCTTGATCGCCGTGGATTCATGCGCCTCGCCGGAGGCGTCGCGGCCATATCCTTCGTCCGCGTCACCCCGCTCGCGGCGACCGAGGCCGAGGGCCTCGATATCCCCGAGCACATCCGCCCGCTCCTAGAGGAGGCCTTCGGCGGCTGGGACCTGACTCCGGGTCGGATCTCGATCGACCTCCCGATTATCGCCGAGACCGGCCTGTCGGTGCCGATCACCTTGTCGGTCGCCTCGCCGATGACCGAGGCCGATC
This sequence comes from uncultured Bauldia sp., assembly GCA_964611195.1. Taxonomy (GTDB): domain Bacteria; phylum Pseudomonadota; class Alphaproteobacteria; order Rhizobiales; family Kaistiaceae; genus JADLGL01. Next base: position 7,838 of record CAZSXA010000046.1, on the reverse strand, counting down.
ACGTCCGGCGCATCATGGCGTTCGTGCCGGGCAACCCGGAATACATCTGCGCGGACTACCTGATCGGCCCGGCCACCGGCCGCGCCGAGGTGTCCTCGCGCATCCGCATCGCCCGCACGCAGTCGATCATCGCCGCCGCGCTCATGTCGGACGGCTCGCGCTGGGGCAGCGCCTTCGAGATCACCGTCACCCGCGGTGCCTGCATCGACGAGATCTTCCTGCCCGACCTCGAGGCGATCGAGGAACGCGAACGGCGCCGGCAGGAGAACCTCCTCAACGAAAGCGGAGGTGAGTAATGGCGGACTATCGTATCAACATGCCGGAGACCGTGGCGCCGGGGGAACTGATCGAGATCCGCACGCTGATCTCGCACCCGATGGACAACGGCCATATGTACGATGCCAATGGCCAGCTGATCCCGCGCAAGATCATCAACACCTTCTACGTCACCTACAACGGCACCGAGGTGTTTCGCGCCAACATGCACCCGGCGCAGGCCGCCAACCCGTTCTTTCACTTCTTTGCCCTGGCCCGTGAGTCGGGCACGTTCGAGTTCACCTGGGTCGACGACGACGGCACGGTCTATTCCGGCACCCAGGACATCACGGTCGAATAGAGCGTTTCCGGACATCGATTGCGCCGCCCGGCGGCTGTCGATATCGTTGCAGGGGAGTGAACGGGCGCGACAGACGCCCGCCGGAGGAGGGGAAGTACGGTGCTCGAAGTCGAGAGTCCGACCAGGGAAGCGCCAGCCGAGCGTTCCGATAACGCACCCGAGCGCGCGCCGCTCGTCGACCGGTTCGGCCGCGAGATCACCTATCTCCGCATTTCGGTCACCGACCGCTGCGATTTCCGCTGCGTCTACTGCATGTCCGAACACATGACGTTCCTTCCGAAGGAGGAGCTTCTGACGCTGGAGGAACTCGATCGGCTGGCGACGGCCTTCGTCGGTCGCGGCGTCCGCAAGCTCCGACTTACCGGCGGCGAGCCGCTCGTCCGGCGTGACATCATGAAGCTTGTCAGGGCCCTGTCGCGCCATCTCGACACCGGTGCGCTGGAGGAACTGACGCTCACCACGAACGGCTCGCAGCTCTATCGCCATGCCGAGGAGCTCGCCGATTGCGGGGTGAGGCGCCTCAACGTTTCGATCGACACGCTGAACCCGATGAAGTTCCGCGAGATCACCCGGATCGGCGATCTCGACCGTGTGCTGTCCGGCGTCGAGGCGGCGCGGAATGCCGGCATTTCGATCAAGATCAATACGGTCGCGCTCCGCGGCACCAATGAGCACGAGATTCCCTCGATGATCGAGTGGGCGCATGGCGAAGGCTTTGACCTGACCCTGATCGAGACCATGCCGCTCGGCGAAATCGAGGAAGACCGCACCGACCAGTATCTGCCGCTGTCGGAGGTGCGCGGCCGCCTTGCCGAGCGCTGGACGCTTGAGGACATTCCGCACAAGACCGGCGGGCCGGCGCGCTATGTTCGAATTGCCGAGACCGGCGGCAGGCTCGGATTCATCACGCCGCTCAGCCATAACTTCTGCGAGAGCTGCAACCGCGTCCGGCTGACCTGCACCGGGACGCTCTATATGTGTCTCGGACAGGCCGATGCCGCCGACCTCCGCGCGCCGCTCCGCGAGTCGGTGTCGGACGACGATCTCCATCTCGCCATCGACGAGGCCATCGGCCGCAAGCCCAAGGGCCACGATTTCATCATCGAGCGCCGCGGCGCCGAGCCGGCCCTCGCCCGCCATATGAGCGTGACCGGAGGCTGAGTGCGATGTCCGCGATCGCGGGCCATCAACATGATGTCCTCACCATCACGGAGGCGTGGCAGCGCGAAGGCCGCGCCCTGGCGCTGGCGACCGTCGCCGAGACCTGGGGCTCCGCGCCCCGTCCGGTCGGCAGCCATCTGATCATCGATTCCGACGGCAATTTCGAGGGCTCCGTATCCGGCGGTTGCGTCGAGGGCGCTGTGGTCGTCGAGGCCGAGGAAGCGATCCGCGACGGCAAACCACGATTCCTGACCTTCGGCGTCGCCGACGAGACGGCGTGGAATGTCGGCCTCAGCTGCGGCGGACGCATTTCCGTACTGGTCCAGCCGCTCGCCGAGACCGAGGGCAACGCTGCGACGCTGATCGCTGCGCTCAACGAGGCCCGCTCAGGGCGCCGGCCGGTGTTGCTGGCGAGCGACATCGAAACCGGCCGTTCGCAGCTCGTTGGCGATGACGACAAGGCGGATCCCGCGCTGATGGACAGATTGCGGCAGGGCAGCTCCGGCATTGTCGAGCTCGGCGCCGCCAAGCTCATGGCAACGGTCTACGTGCCGCCGCCGCGGCTCGTCCTCCTCGGCGCCGTGCATATCAGCCAGGCTCTGGCGCCGATGGCAGCAAGCGCCGGCTTCGACGTTTCCGTCGTCGATCCGCGCACCGCTTTCGCCACCGAGGAGCGCTTCCGCGGCGTTCGCTTTCTGCCCGAGTGGCCGCAGGACGCCCTGCCGAAGACCGGGCTCGACCGCTTCACCGCCTTCGCGGCGCTCACGCACGACCCCAAGATCGACGACCCGGGACTGACCGCGGCGCTGGAAGCGCAGTGCTTCTATATTGGTGCGCTCGGCAGCCGAAAGACGCACGGCAAGCGCCTTGAAAGGCTGCGCGAGGCGGGCGTCGGCAAACCGGCGCTCAACCGCATTCATGCGCCGATCGGGCTGGCCATCGGCGCTCGCTCGCCGGCGGAGATCGCGGTCGCCGTGCTGGCCGAGATCATCGAGGCCAAGAACAGCAGCGGTACGCTCGCGGAGGCCGCCGCGTGAAGTTCGCCGAGGTGCCGGCGTCGGAATCGGCCGGCGCCATCCTTGTTCACTCGACCCGCCTTGGCGATCGCGTCGTCCGCAAGGGGACGCCGATCACGCCCGAACTCGCTGCCGAGATCGCGGCCGCCGGAACGGCTTCGCTGTTCGTCGCACGGCCGGAGGCAGGCGATACCGCCGAGGACGAAGCGGCAAGCCGCATCGCCGGGCTGATTTGCGGCGAGGGACTTGAGGTCCTCCGCGCCACCAGCGGCCGCGCCGACATCGTCGCCCCTGCCGCCGGCCTGGTGTTGGTCGAGCGCGAGGTGATCGACCGCATCAACCTCGCCCAGCAGGCGATCCAGGTCGCGACGCTGGCCGAGCACGCTCCGGCCCGCGGCGGTCAAATCGTCGCCACCGTTAAGGTGATCCCCTTCGCGGTTGATCCCGAGACCCTGACCGCCGCGACATCCGCGGCAGCGCCGGCCGTCCGGCTGGCATCGTTCCGCCGGATGACGATCGGCATGGTCGCGACCGAGGCGCCGCATGTGAAGGCCTCGGTCCACGACAAGACGCGCCGCGTCCTTCAGAGCCGTCTGGCATTCGCCGGCGCCGCGATCGGACGCGAGGAGCGGACGATGCACGCCGTCGCGCCGCTCGCCGAAGCGCTGACGAGCCTTCGAGCCGACGGACATGATCTCCTCATCGCCTTTGGCGCCTCGGCGACGTCCGACGCCGGCGATGTCGTGCCGGCCGCGATCGAGGCGGCGGGCGGGCGCGTCACGCGGGTCGGCATGCCGGTCGACCCCGGCAATCTGCTGGTCCTTGGCGAACTCGACGGCGTGCCGGTGATCGGTGCGCCCGGCTGCGCCAGAAGTCCGGCGCCCAGCGGTTTCGACTGGGTGCTGCAGCGTCATCTCGCTGGCCTCGACGTGACGCCGGAGGATGTCGCCCGCATGGGCGTTGGCGGCGTTCTCGCCGAAACGCGGTCGAGCCGCTTCTATGCTGGCGAACGGCCGTCGATCCGCCATGACGTCGCCGCCGTCATTCTTGCCGCCGGGCGCTCGTCGCGGATGAACGGCCACCACAAACTTCTAGCCGAGATCGACGGCGTGCCGATGGTCCGCATCGCCGCCGAGACCGCGCTCGCCAGCGCCGCCACATCCGTCACGGTGGTCGTCGGCCACGGCGCAGAGGACGTCGCCGCGGTTCTTTCCGGGCTCGAGGTCACGATCGTTCGCAACGAGGACTTTGCCAGCGGCCTGTCGAGCTCGCTCCGGGCGGGAATCGGGTCCGTGCCGGAGTCGGCCGACGGCGCCGTCGTCATGCTCGCCGACATGCCGGACGTCGACGCCAAGACCATCGACACGCTGATCGGCGCCTTCGACCCCGACACCGGCCGCAACGTCGTCGTCCCCACCGCCGGCGGCAAAGCCGGCAATCCCGTGCTGTGGGCGCGCCGCTTCTTTGCCGAACTCACAGCGATCGAGGGCGACATGGGCGCGCGCGAACTGATCCGCGCCCACTCCGATGCCGTCGCCTGGGTCGAGGCTGGACCGGGCGTAACGCATGACGTCGACACGCCCGAGGCGATGGCGGCGATCGGTGGCCGGTTCTCGGTGGAGCCGCGCCGTCCGGTTTGAGCCGTTCCTCCCCGCATGGTACGGATTGTCGCAACGGGAGGAGACATGATCACAAAGCCATCGTCGATAGCCGGGCGTGCTCCGCTCGGCCGAAAACCGACCGCCATTGGCGGCATCGTCGCGCTCGCCGCTGCCGCCATCGTCGCCGGTTCGTCATTCCCCGCTTCTGCGCAGGATGACGGGCTCCTCGCCAACGCCTGCACGTCTTGCCATGGCGTCGACGGCAGGAGCGAAGGGGCGATCCCCTCCATCGCCGGAATGGACCCGGAGATATTCCTCGCCATCATGCAGGCGTTCCGCTCCGGGAACACCAATGCCACGATCATGGGTCGCATCGTCGCCGCCTATAGCGACGAACAGCTCCAGGAGATCGCGGCCTATTTCGCGGCGAGGTGAGGACGATGGCAAAGATCAGCAGACGCGAGTTCATCGGGTGGTCCGCGGCGGCGGCCGCCACGATGCTTGCCCCGATCCGCATCAGCGCGCAGGCCGCGCCGCGGGTCGTCATCATCGGCGGCGGTTTCGGCGGCGCGACGGTTGCACGGACGCTGCGCCAGGTGGCGCCGGACATCGCGGTAACGCTTGTCGAGCGCGATCCGCAATTCGTCACATGCCCCTTGTCCAACGCCGTCCTCGGCGGTTTGCGAGACCTCTCGTCGATCACCTTCGGCTACGACGTCATCCGCGACGAGGGCGTCGACGTGATCACCGCCGAGGCGACCGACGTCGATCCGGTGGCGCGGACCGTCCGGCTCGGCGACGGCACGACGCTCGACTACGACCGGCTGGTGATGTCGCCGGGCGTCGACATGCGCTGGGGCGCGATCGAGGGCTACGATCAGGCGGCGGCCGAAATCATGCCGCATGCCTGGCAGGCCGGTCCACAGACGGCGCTGCTCCGCAATCAGCTGGAAGCGATGGAGGATGGCGGACTCGTCATCATCGCGCCGCCGACCAACCCGTTCCGCTGCCCGCCCGGGCCGTATGAGCGGGCCTCGCTGATCGCGCACTATCTGAAGCACAACAAGCCGAGTTCGAAGATCCTCATCCTCGACGCCAAAGAGGCCTTCTCCAAGCAGAGCCTCTTCGAGGAAGCGTGGGGCGCGCTCTATGGCGACATGATCGAATGGGTGCCGGGTTCGCTCTCGGGCGCGGTGATCGGCGTCGATCCCGGCACGATGACGGTGCGCACCGATTTCGACGAGTACACGCCGGCCGTCGCCAACATCATTCCGCCGCAGCAGGCGGGCGCAATCGCCCTCGCTCTGGGCCTCGATGACGGTCTCGGCTTCTGTCCGATCGACGGGCGAACGTTCGAGTCGCGCGTCGTTCCGGGCATCCATCTCGTCGGCGATGCGACGATTGCCGGTGCGATGCCGAAGTCGGGGTTCAGCGCCAACAGCCAAGCCAAGGTCTGTGCCCGCGCCATCGCGGCGATCCTCGCCGGCAACGAGGCGTCCGACGACGCGGTGCTCCTCAACACCTGCTATTCGGCCGTGGCTCCGGACTACGGCATTTCCGTCGCCGGAGCTTACCGCACGGATGCGGATGGCACGCTCGTCTCGATCGAAGGCGCCGGCGGCACCAGCCCGCTCGGCGCGTCCGAGGACGTTCGGGCCGCCGAGTTCGCTTATGCCGAATCCTGGTACGAGAACATCACCGAGGAGATGTTCGGCTAGGCCCGATCAGCGGCGGATTGCCAGCGTTCGGTCATGGGCATAGTCTCATCAAGCGCCGGCCGAGAGGTGGCCGGTGCACCTTGATCGGAGAAAAATGATGGGTATCGGAAGTGTTTGGCCGTGGCTGATCGTGCTGGCGATCGTGATCCTGCTGTTCGGCCGGGGCCGCGTTTCGGGGCTCATGGGTGACGTTGCCAGCGGTGTGAAGAGCTTCCGCAAGGGCCTGGCGGATGACGACAAGCCGTCCGAGTCGCCGATGATCGAGAATTCGTCGGAAGAGCCGGTCCGCACCGCGCAGGACGAAAAGACGAGCGCGGGCTAGCGGCGCGCCGCGGCTGCTGCCGAAAGGCACGTCATGTTCGACCTCGGTCTGACGGAGATCCTTTTCATCGCCGTCGTGGCGATTCTGGTGATCGCGCCGAAGGACCTTCCCGCTGCGATGCGGACGGTGGCAAAGACCTTCCGCGGCGTCCGGCGGATGTGGCGCGATGTCCAGCGCGAGTTCGACGAAGTCGTCCGCGTCGATGAGCTCAAGGAGATCCGGCAGCAGGTCAACACGATTCGCCGGCAAACCGATGCGGAGTTCATGAGCGGCCTCAACCCCGCAACCGCCGGCACGACGCGGCGGCCCGGCACGGCGCCTCCCGCGACGACGACCGACGACGCCGGTACCGCCCCGGCCGAGCCTGCGCCGACCGACTCGGAGCAGGCTCCTGCCGAAGCTCGGGCCGAGCCGTCAGCCTTGGCACCCGCCGAGGACAGGCCCGCCACGGAGCCGCCGCCCTCCGCAGACGACGCGGCCACCGAATCCGCGCCGGCGTCGGCGCGAGGCTGAGCCCTCAGGGGCAGTTCTGGTGCATCAGGAAGAGCTGGCCGTTCGGCAGCGTGATGTAGCAGATGATCGCGCCGGCCAGCGTGTCCTCGTCGATCGTCGCGTCGGTGAAATCGGCATTGCTGATATCGGCGCGCGCGAGGTTCGCGTTCGCAAGCGCCGCGCCGACAAGGGTCGCGCTCCGTAGGTCCGCCCCGCCGAGATCGGCGCCGGAGAGGTCCGCCCCGTCGAGCCGCGCCATGCGAAGGTCGGCGCCGGTCAGATCAGCGCCCGACAGGTTCGCCATCGAGAGGTCGGCGCCCGCGAGATCGCGTCCGGAAAGATCGGCGCCGGAAAGGTCGCAGCCGCTGCACGCATTCGTCTCTTCGAGTTCGGCGATCGCTGCCGAAACGTCGCCTGGCTGCGCGACGACCGGCGTCGCCATAAGCAGAAACAGAAGCAGGACCGCACTCATCGAACCGTTCCTCCCGGCCTTGGCGGCTGCCCGGACGCGACCGCGTTCTTTGAAGCTAGCATTGCCGCGGGAGCGCGCAACGCATCGGGCGATACGGTGATCTGCGGGCCCGGATAAGCTCGATACGCGTCGGGACCGCGACCGGTTCGAAGAGAGTTCATCACAAGCCGTCCCGCGTCCTGTTCAACTCCGCGCGAGCAGGGCGTTGAAGGCGCGGTCGCGCGCTTCGTCATCTGATCCGGGGATGATCCATCCGGAACCAGGCCCCGTAGAGTCTGTCGGGAGTGGGCGTTCACCTTATGCAACCCCCCTAAACGAGGACTTCGACATGAACCTTCGCAAGACCTTCACCATGGCCGCCGGCGCGTTTGTGCTGTCTGCCGGAGTTGCTTCCGCCCAGGAGATGGACATCGTCGATACCGCCGTCGCGGCCGACGACT
>CAZSXA010000045.1:0-13712 GCA_964611195.1 uncultured Bauldia sp. | reverse complement strand
ATATGCGCTGCCTCCCGCGATAGCCCAGTCTTGTTTGTTCCGGCTATCGATCGGCGACCGTCGTGGCGCGCCCCGATCCTTTCAGGACCGCAACGAATGCGCCGGGTTCGTGAATGGAGAACACGATTACCGGAATCCGGTTGTCGCGGGCAAGCGCGATCGCCGCCGCGTCCATAATCTTCAAGCCCTTAGCGAGTACATCCTGGTGGGTCAGCGTTTCGAACCGAGTGGCCGTCGGGTCGGTCTGCGGATCGGCGGAGTAGATGCCGTCGACCTGGGTTCCCTTGAAGAGGGCGTCGCACTGCATCTCGGCCGCACGGAGCGCCGCCCCGGAATCGGTGGTGAAGAACGGATTGCCGGTGCCGCCGGCAAACAGCACCACGCGGCCCCGCTTCATGGCCGCCGCCGCGCGTTGCTGGGTGAAGGTCTCGCAGATCGTCGGCATCGCGACGGCGGAGAAGATTCGGGCGGGCACGCCGTTCCGCTCAAGGCCCTCATGGAACGCAATCGCGTTCATGACGGTCGCCAGCATGCCCATATGGTCGCCGGCGACCCGGTTGCCGCCGTCGGCCGCGATCTCCATACCGCGGAAGATATTGCCGCCGCCGATGACGATGCCGACCTCTGCGCCGAGGCTGACGGCCTCGCCGATTTCGCCGGCAAGGCGATCGACCACCGCGCCGTCGATGCCGAATGGCTTCTCCCCGAGCAGTGCTTCCCCGGAAACCTTGAGGAGCACCCTGCGATACCGGAGTTCGTCAGCCATTCCACACCGCCTCGACGCATGCGCTGGCGGGTGACTACACGAGCGGCCTAAGATTGTCACCGCGCCATTCGGCGCGGTGCACCAACATCGTCAGCCCTGGCCGGCGGCCGCGGCGACTTCGGCGGCGAAGTCGGAATCCTCACGCTCGACACCCTCGCCGACGCGGAACACCTCGAACGCCTTCACGGCGATTGGCGCCCCGACATCGCCCTCGGCGCGCTTCAGCGCCGCTTCGACCGTGACGTCAGGATCGACGACGAAGGACTGCGACAGTAGCACCGACTCCTCGTAGAATTTCCGCAAGCGGCCCTCGACCATCTTCTCGATGATCTGCTCCGGCTTGCCCGATTCCCGCGCCTGCTCGGCGAAAACGGCCCGCTCGCGCTCGACGGTCTGAGGGTCGAGCTCGTCGACACGGACGGCCAGCGGGCTGGCGGCGGCGACATGCATCGCCACCTGCCGGCCGATCTGGCCGAGCTTCTCCTTGTCGCCAGCCGATTCCAGCGCGACGATCACGCCGATGCTGCCGAGGCCCGGCGCCACCTGGCCGTGGACATAGGTCGCCACCGCGCCGGCCGCGACGTCGAGCTTCGTGGTGCGGCGAAGGTTGAGGTTCTCGCCGATCGACGCGATCTGCTCGCGGATCTCATCCTCGACTGACCGCCCGGTGCCGGGGAAATCGGCGCCGCTGACCGCCTGGAGCGATCCGTCAGTGCCGAGGGCGATGTCGGCGACAGACCGGACGAGCGTCTGGAACTGCTCGTTGCGGGCGACGAAATCGGTCTCGGAGTTCACCTCGACGAGCACCGCAGCGCCATCATTGGCCGCAACACCGATGAGACCTTCAGCAGCGACGCGGCCGGCCTTCTTGGCGGCGCGTGCGAGCCCCTTGGCGCGGAGCCAGTCGATCGCGGCCTCTATGTCGCCACCGGTCTCGGTCAGCGCATTCTTGCAGTCCATCATGCCGGCGCCGGTCTTCTCGCGCAGCTCTTTTACATCTGCAGCCGTAACAGCCATGGCCGTGCCCTCACTTGTCGGGTTCGGTTGAAAAGGATTGGCAGCATCGCTCGGCAGAGCGACGCGCCGGAGATCAGCCTTCGATCAACGCCTTCGCCTGGCCGACCCAGTCATCGCGCTGGATCCGCCCCTTGAAATCGAGGCGATCGTCGACCTTGGCGATATCCTCATCGCTGAAAGCAGCGATCTGCGAAAACCGTGTGACGCCGAGCGCGTTGAGCTTGCCCTCGAGCACCGGGCCGATGCCGGGGATCTTCTTCAGATCGTCCGCATCGCCCTCGGGCGGGGTGAAGAGGGTGCCGAGTTCCTCCTCGCCCGAGCCGTCCGCGGCCGCGGCCTCAGCGGCTGGCGCGGCCTCCGTCGTCACCGCCGCAGCAGCTTCCGGCTCTGCGACGGTCTCAGCGGGCGCAGCCTCGGCGGCCGCCGGCTCTTCAGCCTGGGCAGCGCCGTTCGTCTGCCCGGCTCCGTTCGCTTCCGGCGCCGCGGCCAGCGTCTCTTCGGCCACCGGCTCAGGCGCCGCACCGACGTCGATCCCGGCGGAACTCTGTCCCCGCGAAATCCCCTCGAGCGCGGCCTTGGCGATGAGATCGCAATAAAGGCTGATCGCCCGCCCGGCGTCGTCATTGCCCGGGATCGGATAAGTGATCCCATCCGGATCGGAGTTCGAATCAAGAACCGCGGCCACCGGAATCCCGAGCCGGCGAGCCTCTCGGACCGCGATCGACTCCTTGTTGGTGTCGATCACGAAAATGAGGTCGGGCACGCCACCCATTTCCTTGATGCCGCCGAGCGCGTTCTCGAGCCGATCGCGCTCGCGCGTCAGCGACAGACGCTCCTTCTTTGTGAGGCCGTGAGCCTCGCCGTCCAGCAGTTCGTCGAGGTCGCGAAGCCGCTGGATCGAATGCGACACCGTCTTCCAGTTGGTCAGCATGCCGCCGAGCCAGCGGGAATTGACGAAGTACTGCGCCGACTGCCTGGCGGCCGCCGCGACCGGCTCCGCCGCCTGGCGCTTTGTGCCAACAAAGAGCACGCGGCCGCCGCCGGCGACCGCCTCGATCACCGCCTGCAGCGCCCGGTGCAATAGCGGCACGGTCTGCGCGAGGTCGATGATATGGATGTTGTTGCGAGTCCCGTAGATGAAGTCAGCCATCTTCGGGTTCCAGCGATGCTTCTGATGGCCGAAATGAACGCCGGCCTCGAGCAGCTGGCGCATATTGAAATCAGGCGCAGCCATGGTGCGCAGGTCTCCTGTTTACCGGTTCGAACCTCCGCGGGGTACGGCTGTTGCCGCAAGCCAATCTGGCACCGGTAGGTTCTCCGTCGGCAGCGTGCCGCCGGCGGGAAACCCAAATCCCCGCGTGTGGAATGGCGGCCTTATAGGGGTGTGCCCGCCGGATGGCAAGGCGGCCTCAGGCCAGTTCGACCTCCGCAACCCCGCGAATGGCGCGGACTGCGCCGGCAAGCTCGGGCGAGACCGCAAACCCACCGCCCAGCTTGATCTCGATTTCACGCTCCTCACCACGCGAAAGCAGCACGAGGCTAACCTCGCCGCGGCCCGAAACGGCTGATAGCTGTCGGTGCAAATCGGCGATCGGTTCGTCGTCGGCGATGAAGACGCGAAGCCGCTGAAGGCCATCGGCCGCATGCTCCAGCGGCTCGACCGACTGGGCGCGGAGATTGATCCCCTCCGGACGCTCCTCGGCGGAGACCAGCACGATGACCGATCGGCCGACCTCGAGCATATCGCGGTATTCCGCCAAGGCTTCGGAGAAAAGCACGATCTCGAACTGACCCGAGGGGTCCGACAACTGAACGACGCCCATGCGTCCGCCGTTCCGGGTCCGTCGTTCCTGCTTGCTTGTGACGGTTCCCGCCAGCCGGCCGGCCGTCGCCCCTGCCCGCACGGCCTCGGCAAACTCGGTCCAATTCTGCACGCGGAGACGCTTCAACACGGCGCTGTACTCGTCGAGCGGATGGGCGCTCAGATAGAAGCCGACGGCCGAGTACTCCTTCTGGAGCCGCTCCGCCGGCAGCCATGCCTTGGCGTCCGGCAACTCGATCGGGCGCGGCACATCGCCGAAGAGTTCATCCTGTCCCGACGCTGCGCCTTCGAGCGTCCGGTTGGCCTCCCCGAGGATCAGATCGAGCCCCGCCGCTAGGCGCGAGCGGTCGGGCTCCAATTCGTCGAATGCGCCCGCGAACACCATGCCCTCCAGCGCACGCTTGTTAACGAGCCGCGGGTTCACGCGCCTGGCAAAATCCGAGACGTCGGCGAACGGACGGCCGGTTCGCTCTTCCACGACGTGCTCCACCGCCTGATGGCCGACCGCCCGGACGGCCGACAATGCGTAGAGGATGTGGCCGTCCTCGACGGCAAAATCGACCCGCGAGCGATTGATCGAGGGCGGCTCGACGGGAACGCCAAGCCGCAACGCCTCGCGGCGATATTCGGCGATCTTCTCTGCGCTCGCCATGTCGAGCGTCATCGAAGCCGCGAGATACTCGGCCGGATGGTTCGCCTTCATATAGGCCGTCTGGTAGGTGAGCAGCGCGTATGGTGCCGAATGCGACTTGTTGAAACCGTAGTCGGCGAACTTGGCGCAGGCTTCGTAGATGGCCTCGGCATCTCGCTCTGCGATGCCGCGATCGACGGCGCCGGAGACAAACCGCACCCGCTGCTTTGCCATCTCCGAGCGGATCTTCTTGCCCATCGCCCGGCGCAGGAGGTCGGCCTCGCCGAGGCTGTAGCCGGCGAGATCCTGCGCGATCCGCATCACCTGCTCCTGATAGGTGATGATGCCGTAGGTCGGCTCCAGGATCGGCTTCAGTTGGGGGTGGATATAGGTGACCTCCTCGCGGCCGAGCTTGCGGGCGCAATAGGTCGGTATGTTCGCCATCGGCCCCGGCCGATAAAGCGCGACGAGCACGACAAGGTCCTCGAAACGGTCCGGCTGCATGTCGACCAGCGCCCGCCGCATGCCGCCGCTTTCCAGCTGGAACACGCCAACCGTCTCGCCGCGGGCAAGCATGTCGAACGTCTTGACGTCGTCGAGCGGGATCGCCCCAAGGTCCACCTCGACGCCGCGTTGCGCCACCATCTTCACGGCCTTGTCGAGGACCGTGAGCGTCTTAAGGCCGAGGAAGTCGAACTTCACGAGCCCCGCCTGTTCGACCCATTTCATCGAGAACTGGGTCACCGGCATGATCGAGCGCGGATCGGAATAGAGCGGCACCATCTGCTCGAGCGGGCGGTCGCCGATGACGATGCCGGCGGCATGGGTCGAAGCGTGGCGGTAGAGGCCTTCGAGCTTTTGCCCGATATCGAGGAGCCGGCCGACGATCGGCTCGGCCTCGCGGGCCGCCTCCAGTCGCGGCTCGTCGGCCTCGGCCTGCGCCAGCGTCACCGGATTGGCCGGGTTCTGCGGCACCAGCTTGGTCAGCCGGTCGACCTGCCCATACGGCATCTGCAGGACGCGACCGACGTCGCGAAGCACTGCGCGGGCCTGGAGCGTCCCGAAGGTGATGATCTGCGCGACGTGATCTGCGCCATATTTCGACTGGACATAGCGCAGCACCTCGTCGCGCCGGTCCTGGCAAAAGTCCACGTCGAAATCCGGCATCGACACGCGCTCCGGATTGAGAAAGCGCTCGAAGAGAAGACCGAACCGCAGCGGGTCGAGGTCGGTGATCGTGAGCGCCCAGGCCACCACCGAACCCGCGCCCGAGCCGCGACCCGGACCGACGGGAATGGTCTGGCTCTTCGCCCACTGGATGAAGTCCGCAACGATCAGGAAATAGCCCTGATATTTCATGCCGATGATGACCGAGAGCTCGTAATCGAGCCGTTCGAAATAGTCCTCGCGGCTGATGCCGGGCGCGAGACCCTGATCCTGCAGTCGCTGCTCAAGCCCGGCGCGCGCCTCTTCGCGCAGCGTCTCGGCCTCGATCTCGTCGGCACGTTCGGGATCGGCATCCTTGCCGGCGAAGCGCGGCAGGATCGGACGGAGGCTCTCGGGCCGGTAATTGCAGCGAAGCGCGATCTCGACGGTGTTCGCCGTCGCTTCGGGGAGATCGGCGAACAGTTCGACCATCGCCGCGCGTGGCTTCAGCCAATGCTCGGGCGTCAGACGCCGACGGTGCTCCTCGGCGATGACGGTCCCTTCCGAGATGCAGATGAGCGCGTCATGCGCCTCGAAATCGTCCTGGCTCGGGAAGTAGGCCTCGTTGGTCGCCACCAATGGCACACCGTGACGGTAGGCCAGTTCAATCAGCTGCGGCTCGGCGATGATCTCCTCGCGCATTCCGTGCCGCTGTAGTTCAACATAGAGCCGGTCACCGAAGATCGAGGATAGTCGTTGCAGTCGGTCCGACGCCGCCTTCTCGAAACCGCCGAGAACGGCCTGGTCGATCGGCCCCCTGGTGCTGCCGGTGAGCGCGATCAACCCGGCCGCATGTTCTTCCGCGAGGCCGATCAGCACGTGAGGCGCGGCGCCCGCTTCGGTGTCGAGGAAGGAGCGCGAAACCAGCCTGACGAGGTTGTGGTATCCCTCCTCGTCGGCAGCCAGGAGCACCAGGTCGGACAATTGCGGCCCGCCGATCCGTCTCCGGCCGAGGTCGAGGCCGTCGGCGAAGTCCACGGCGAGCTGGCAGCCGATGATCGGCTGGACGCCGGCTTCCGCCAGCTTCACAGAGAACTCGAGTGCGCCGAACAGATTGCCGTGGTCGCAAAGGCCGATCGCCGGCATCGAGTCGGCGCGCGTCAGCTCGACGAGCGTCTTGATCGGCAGCGCGCCTTCGAGCAGCGAATAGGCCGAGTGCACCCGAAGATGCACGAACCCGACCTCTTCCGCGATCGCCGTCATCGCTGCTCCGCCTCAGTGCCACTCGGCCAGGCCGATAGCCCGCCTCAGAATGCTCCGGTGAAAACCCCGGCCCACATCAGAATGGCGCCGAAGAACACCGTCATCGACAGCAGACCGGCAATGTCGCGCACAAGAGAGGTCATGGCCTCTATCCTCCGTTTTCCCTGTATGCCCCCTATATATTCATGGTTTGTTCTCCTCGTCAACGATGGTTTCGAAGAGCGTTGCAGCATGGTAAACGGCAGCGCCGCTCCGCCATTGTGCAGTTGATATCCCGGCTACGAGGACTGATCGGCGCTAGGGCGCATGAGCGGCCGAAGTCCGTCCGGCAGCGCTGCGTGAATCGACGCCATTTGTGCCGAGCCAACGCCGCCGCCTATGACGGCCAGAGCATCCTCGACGATCGTGTCGGGCGGCACGTGATGCGGCGCAAGCATGCGCGTCACCTCGGCGAGCAGCGCTGTAGGCGAAGTGTCCGTTGGCACCTCCGTCGGTCGCCATCCTTCGACGAAGATCCCGCGCGGCAATGGCGGCAGGGCATCGGCGAAGGCGAACACATTGTCGGCAGTCATATGCCGCCGCAGAGCCAGCAACACTGCGCGCATCATCGCCTGCGCCTGATTGTGGGTCTGCAGCATCGCCCGATCCTTGAGCGCGGCAAGCCAGGCCTGATAGCGCACCGACGCATCGACGATGTCGGCCGGCTGAGTCACATTCCGCCTCCGGCTGTAAACGCCGCCCGCTCCGCCGGCGGCAGTGCCGCCAGCGCCTCCACCGCCTCGTGGAACGCGGCGAAGTCGCCGCCCTCGGCCGCCAACAATGCCTCGAAAGCGGGGACGGCCGAATTGTAGGTCGCGACCAGCGCTAGCTTGGCATTGTTGAGATCGGTCCCGAAGAAGCCGTCGAAACCGGCATAGCCGCCCCACGACCGTTTCAGCCGCTCGTAGTCGGCCCCAAGCTCAGCAAAGATACGCGCCTTGCCGGCCAGCTTGCCCTCCTCGGACGCGGGCGACGCGTAGAGCGCGGCGAGATCAGCCCGGGCGCCGAGCAGCAAATCGAAGAACGCATCGCGCCTTGCGGCCCGCAGCCGATAGTCGGCTGTAAGACCCGCATCGCCGATCTCCGCGAGCCACGCCTCGATCCCCGCCCGCTCGACAGTGACGGCGTAGGACTCGTTGAAGGTCGTGTCGCCGGCCACGTAAACGCGCTGATGCGCCAACTCGTGGAAGATGGTGCCGACGAGATCATAGGGCGCGTCGAAGACGATCGTGCTCGGCACCGGATCGCGGAACCAGCCGAGCGTTGAATAGGCGCGCGCTCCGGTGACGGAGGCGTCATTGCCCTCGGCGCGGAGTTCGTCCGCGGCGGCGATGGCCTCGTCGCGATCGAAATAGCCGCGATAGGCCACGCAGCCGGCGACCGGGAAACAATGCTCAATCGGGTCGAGCGACAGTGCTGGTGCGGCCACGACGTTCCACGTCACGAACGGTCGGCCGACGTCGACGAAATCGCGATAGCTGCCATTGTCGGGGAGCGCCAATTCGTCGGCCGCGAAGGCAAGCGCGTCGGTGACGATGAGAAGCTGCGCGCGGAGTTCCTCCGGCGTCGACTCCTCGGCGATGAGGTCCGCGATGTCCTCGCGGCTGCTCATCAACTCGACATGCCCGGAGGCGGCCTGGAGGTAGTATCCGTCGGCGCAACCGGCGAGCGCGGCGGCGACAAAGGCCAGGGGGATCGTCCGGCGGATCGGAAGAGCCATGACGCGATCCTAAAGCAGGATGATCTTGCCGTCCTGGAGCGTGATCCGCCGGTCCATCCGCTCCGCCAGCGTGTGGTTGTGGGTGGCGACGAGCGCCGCCAGCCCGGACGCGCGCACGAGATTGGTGAGCGCATCGAACACGCGCTCGGCGGTAGTCGGGTCGAGATTGCCGGTCGGCTCGTCGGCGAGGACGATCCGCGGCGCGTTGGCAACGGCGCGGGCGATCGCGACACGCTGCTGCTCGCCGCCGGAGAGTTCGGCCGGACGATGGCTCGCCCGCGGCTCGATGCCGAGATAGGCGAGAAGCTCCCGCGCGCGCTTCTCCGCCTCGCGCTGCGGAACGCCGCGGATCAGCTGCGGAATGACGACATTCTCAAGCGCCGAGAACTCAGGCAGCAGATGGTGGAACTGGTAGACGAAGCCGATCTCGTTCCGCCGGATCTCGGTCCGTTCGTTGTCGGTAAGGCTGTCGGCCGAACGCCCGCAGACGTGAAGCTCGCCGCCATCGGGCCGCTCGAGAAGGCCGGCGAGATGAAGAAGCGTCGACTTGCCGGCACCGGATGGGGCGACGAGCGCAACGGTCTCGCCGGGGAAGAGCTCCAGATCGGCGCCGGTCAGAACTTCGAGCTGCCGCTCCTTGCCCTCCGCGAAATGGCGGCGGATCCCGGAAAGGCGAAGCACCGGCTGCCGTATTGGCGTTTCGGCGACCTCGTTCATTCGTACCGCAGCGCCTCGACCGGATCGAGCCGCGCCGCCCGCCAGGCCGGGTAGATCGTCGCCAGATAGGAGAGTCCGAGTGCCATGAGCACGACCGCCAGAACCTCGCCGGGGTCCATGTCGGCCGGCAGTGTCGAGAGGTAGTAGAGGTCCGGCGAGAAGAGTTCCGTGCCGGTCATCCGCGCGATCAGGCCGCGCAGCGATTCCACATTCGCCGTAACGATGGTGCCGAGCACCAGGCCGGCAAGCGTCCCGACCGTCCCGATCGCCGCGCCCGTCATGAAGAAGATGCGCATGATCGCAGCGCGAGGCGCGCCAAGGGTTCGCAGAACGGCAATGTCCCTGCCCTTCTCCTTCACCAGCATTGTCAGGCCCGAAACGATGTTGAGCGCCGCCACCAGGACGATCAGCGCCAGGATCAGGAACATGACGTTGCGCTCGACCTCGAGCGCGGAGAAGAACGTGGCATTGCGGGTGCGCCAGTCGGAGAGGAACACCCCGCGATCCGCCGCCGCTTCGATCGCCGGCCGGAGCGCCCCGACATCGTCCGGATCGTCGACATAGACCTCGATGGCCGAGGCCTCCGAGCCGAAGCCGAGGAACGCCTGGGCGGTCGCAAACGGCAGGAAGATGAAGGTCGAGTCATATTCCGACATGCCGATCTCGAAGATCGCCGCGACCTCGAACGAACGCTCCGCCGGCACGACGCCCATCGGCGTGGTTGGTCCATCGGGCGTGATGAGCGTGACTCTGTCGCCGACCGACACCCCGAGCGTCGAGGCGATCCGCGAGCCGAGAACGGCTTCTTCGGAGAGGTCGAACGCCGCTAGCGACCCGAGGATAACGTTGTCGGTCAGCCCCGGAATGGCGCCAAGATCCTGCTCGCGAACGCCACGGACGAGCGCTCCCGTCGATCGTCCCGGACCGGCGGCAAGCACCTGCCCCTCAATCAGCGGCACCGCGGCCGTGACGCCTCCGACCTCCGCGATCGCCGCCGCGACGGCGTCGTAATCGTCGAGCGGGGAATCCAGCGGTTGCACGACGACATGGCCGTTGATGCCGAGGATGCGCTCGATCAACTCGGTCCGGAAGCCGTTCATCACCGCCATCACGACGATGAGGGTCGCAACGCCCAGCGTAATGCCGACGAGCGAAATGACGGTGATCACCGAGATGAAACGCTCGCGCCGGCGCGCGCGGAGATAGCGGAGCGCCACCATCCACTCGAACCGCGAGAACGGTCCGGTGCCTTTTGGTTCGGTGCCTGCGTCCTGCGTGGCGACACCGCCCTCGGCGGCGGCGGTTTCGCTCATACGGCAACCAGCTTGTTCACAGCCTCATCCGGCGAGAGGCTTTCTCGTTCGCCCGTTGCACGCCGCTTCAACTCGACCCGGTTCTCCGCCAAGCCCTTCGGTCCGACGATGAGTTGCCACGGCATGCCGACCAGATCCATCTGCGCGAACTTCGCCCCGGCGCTTGCCTCGACATCGTCGTAGAGCACCTCGATTCCGGCATGGGTAAGGCGGTGATAGAGCCCCTCCGCGGCAACGGAGGTGTCCTTGTCGCCGGGCTTCAGATTGACAAGCCCGACGCGGAACGGAGCGACTTCGTCCGGCCAGATGATGCCGGCATCGTCATGGCTCGCCTCGATAATCCCGCCGACGAGGCGCGAGACGCCGATCCCGTAGGAGCCCATATGAACGGGCTTCTCCGTCCCGTCGGGTCCGGCCACGACGCCCTTCATCGGCGCGGAATACTTGGTGCCGAAATGGAAGATGTGGCCGACCTCGATGCCGCGCGCCTGGACCCGCCGCGCCTCCGGCAGTGCGGCGAAGGCTGCTTCGTCATGCATGTCGTCAGTCGCCGCATAGGGCTTGGTCCAGGCCTCGACGATCGGCGAGAGATCGGCATCGAAATCGGTGTCCTCGCCCGGCACCGGCAGTTCCAGAAGCTCGGACGAGCAGAACACCGCGCTTTCGCCGGTCTCGGCGAGAATGACGAATTCATGGCTCATATCGCCGCCGATCGGCCCGGATTCGGCCCGCATCGGGATCGCCTTCATGCCGAGCCGGTCGAATGTGCGCAGATACGCCACGAACATGCGGTTGTAGGCCGCCCGAGAGGCTTCGAAATCGACGTCGAAGGAATAGGCGTCCTTCATCAGGAACTCGCGGCCGCGCATCACGCCGAAGCGCGGCCGGATTTCGTCCCGGAACTTCCACTGGATGTTGTAGAGGTTGAGCGGCAGATCGCGATACGAGCGGACATAGGCGCGGAAAATGTCCGTCACCACCTCCTCGGCGGTCGGGCCGAACAGCATTGCCCGCTCGTGCCTGTCCTCGATCCGCAGCATCTCGCGGCCGTAGGCGTCATAACGACCGCTCTCGCGCCATAGCTCGGCCGGCTGCATGGTCGGCATCAGGATCTCCAGCGCCCCTGCCCGATCCTGCTCCTCGCGGACGATCTGCGCGATCCGGCTGAGGACGCGCTGACCCAGAGGCAGCCAGGAATAAATGCCGGCCGTTGCCTGGCGGATCATGCCGGCCCGCAGCATGAGCCGGTGCGAGACGATCTCCGCCTCTTTCGGCGTTTCGCGAAGGGTCGGGAGGAAGTAGCGGGAAAGGCGCATGGGTTGCTGAGTCGCCTTGGCTGCAGGATGCGTTCACACGCCACGTTGGCGATGCTGCGTCAAGGCGATCGGGCGAGGAACGTGACCGCAACAGCTTCGTGACGAAGATCGTCTCCCGCCTCAGTTAGTTGATGACAGAACGTCGCATTTGGCGTTATTGTGACAGCTCCTCGAAGAAGGGAGCTGCGGTGTACCGCAGCCACAAAAAGACATCGCGGTCTGAGTCTTGGGAGGAGGCCTCTGTGGCGCGGCAAAGCCGCCGCCGGCTGGACAAATAGCGATACATTGGTCCGCTAAGGACCAGGTCGCTCTCCGGCATGGGGGCTAAGACGCGAAGACTATCGGCAAGGCCTTTCGGCCTTGCTTTTTGTTTTTTGGGCCAAGAACTTAGCCGAACGTCCGGCTGATGCTGTCGAGCGAGATGTCGAGCGCGTCCGCCGCAAACCACAGGATCGCCAGCACGATTGCCGCGACCACGGTCGTCGCAAGCGCTTTGCGGACGAGCATCGGCCGGCTCGGCGCACTCCCGACGGTCCCGAGAATCGTTTCCTCGTCCTCGTCCTGCGTGCGCACGCCGATCGGAAGGATCACGAAGAAACAGATCCACCAGATGACGAGATAGACGGCGAGAAGCGTGAGCCAGCTCATGGCCGGGATCCGAGCAATTGGGGTGTGGCCCCGGTGTTATCGCCGCGACGGAAGGGAAGCAAACGGCTCACCCCTCCGACATCTCCAGGATCTGAACCGTACAGAGCGGCTTCTTGCCCCAAACCTCGGCGATTTCCGCTCGGACCGCGCGGCGAATGGCCTCAGCCAGGAGCTCCGGATTGCGTCGGCGCGGCCGCGGAATGCCGGTGATCGCACCGCGGACCGCCTTTTCCACGACATCGGTCATCGCCCTTCCCGAGGCCGTTTCGACCGGAATGCCGATCAGTTCGGCGGCCGGTCCGGCAACCACCTCGCCGCGCTTGTCGAGGGTGAGGGCAATGCTCACCAGCCCGGCAAAGCCCATGCGACGGCGAAGCCGGATTCCGAGTTCGTCGAAATCGCCGATGATCGCGCCGTCGCGATAGAGGCGCCCGACAGGCACCGCCTCGGGAAACGTCGTCGGCTCCGGCGCAAGACGGGCCAGCGTCCCGTTCGGCGCCTCGAGGATCGTGGGAATACCCGCTTCGCGACCGAGTTCGCGCTGGGCCGCAAGATGCAGGGCCTCGCCATGCACCGGCACGAGTATGCTGGGCTTGGTCCAGGCATAGAGATCGCGGAGTTCGCCGCGCCGAGGATGGCCCGAAGCGTGGACCAGCCGCTCGGCGTCGGTAATCACGCGAACGCCCCGCGCGACGAGAGCGTTGACGATGTCGATGACGGCGCGCTCGTTGCCCGGGATGGTGCGCGATGAGAACACGATCGTGTCCCCCTGCCCGAGCTTGGTCCGCCGTTCCTCCCCGCTCGCCACCCGTGCCAGCGCCGCCCGCGGCTCGCCCTGGCTGCCGGAGAGGATGATCGCTGTATGGCGCGCCGGGAGATGGTCGAGTTCCTCGACCTCGCGGAACGGCGGCGTACCCTTGAGCATGCCGAGTTCGCTCGCAACGTCGATGACGCGGCGAATGGCGCGACCGGTGACCACCAGCTCGCGCCCTGCGGCTTCCGCGGCGAGCGCGATCGAGCGAAGACGTGCGGCGTTGGACGAGAACAGCGTGAAGGCCACCGCGCCCTTCGCCTCCTTCATGACCTCGGCGATCTCCGCCGCGACTGCTCCCTCGCTCGGGCTCCGACCTTCGCGCGTCGCACCGGTAGAGTCGCAGATGAGAGCGAGCACGCCTTCCTCGCCGAGGGCCCGAATCCGTGCCTCGTCGGTAGGCGGGCCGAACTGCGGTGCCTCGTCGAGCTTCCAGTCGCCGGTATGAATGGCCGTCCCGAGCGGCGTCCGGATCGCCAACGCCATCGGCTCGGGGATCGAGT
>CAZSXA010000044.1:0-14068 GCA_964611195.1 uncultured Bauldia sp. | reverse complement strand
TCAACCCTAAATGGAACGCAGCAGCCTCACTCTTCGACTTTGCGGACCGCCGCAACGACCCATTCCTGCTCTTCCTTCCCGGAATCATCGGACGGTACCGCTAGCAATTGCTCCCCTTTGCATTCGATGATGACGTGGTTTGCCGCAGCTTCGACGACACGGCACGAAGCGCTGACACCCGGAACCAAGACTATTCGATCGTTCTTCGCAGGGATGTCGAGAGCGTCGCTGCCGCTGTTCCGTTTACTGAACAACCTTACTTGGTCGTCCCCCTGCAACGTGCTGCTTGGCGCAATACCAATCCATCGATTCATCTAGGAGCCTGAGCCCTCTGCTGCGTCGGACCACCCAACCAAAACGTGCCATTGGCCGCTCGGTTCCAATGCTCTGGGCGAAACGGGCCTTGGACCTGACTCGCAGGCCCGGTCTGTCGAGCCTCGTCAACACGCCGTTCACCAAAGGACAGAAGGGAGGCGCCGTTTCCATCGCTCAGCTCTGGATAAAACAACACTCGCTCTATGTTGTCGCCGGATTGGTGTCCGCGTTCGCACGTGGTGTTCTGACGGACGCTGCTGTGGCGTTGCGTGCCCCCTGCCATCAGCTGTCCCGGATGGCGCTGACGTTCCGGGATCCTTTCTCTTCTGTGGTCCAAGAGCACGTTTTGGAGACTTCGAAGAATCCCCTTTGGACCCAAGCGGCACGTTCTTTGTCTCCTGAGAAAGATCCGGGAGCACTCGCCCATGCAGTCTTGGAGGTTGCCCAATCTGCTTAGGAGTTTTTGAAGACCGGCTTGCTTGTCGTTGCTCCTTTTTGCTGGCGAGCTCTGCCGAGGCACGCTCAAACCAGTTCGGAGCTTTTTCAACCTCTTCTCCTAGCTTTTTTCTGGACCGCCTCACTTCAACAGAAAAATTTCTGGCCTGAGAGCGCATTATCTACCCCTAACTTCCAAATCAGCACGATGGCAGTAAGGATCCATCCCTAGCGCCAAGATAACCTCGTGGTTGGACAACGAACACCAACTATCGCGATTCTTCCGAGTACACTGTAGCCCGATCAACTGCCGCTCCGATCGGATCGAATGGCGATCATAGACGTGTCAAATCCATAATCGCCGATCGAATAGAACGCCTGCAGCACGCTATTTCGAGAGCGGCGGACAGGTGAGCGCGCAGCGGTCTTTGTCGATAACGGCTAACTCCTGCTGCGAATATCGTGCCGGACAACGGCTGGTGAGCTCGACGAAGAACTGCCGTACGCACTAGCGATCAGCTTCGAGGTCGGCATCGAAGCCGGGATTCCCGTTTATGAGGAATTCGCACCCGTATCGCCCCTCAGATTGGCGTCGGCGTCGGATAGTGTCCACGTTAGGTACCGCCTAGTTCGTAGGCCGGGGTCCGACGTGCTGGCGCGCATCCAGCTGGCCGACGGTGCTTACTATGTGCTTACTGGTCCCCAGAGCATTCGGGGGACAAAGCGATAGGGCGTTGATTTCATTGGCGCGCCGGGGAGGATTCGAACCCCCGACCCCCAGATTCGTAGTCTGGTGCTCTATCCAGCTGAGCTACCGGCGCCGGGCCTGCCGCGGCTATGGCGGCGAAGGCGGGCCGCATAGGTACTGGCACGCCGAAGGCTTTGCAAGGCGGTCGAAACGGTGCCGGCCTCAGCCTGCGGCGCTCCGCGAGGCGCGGGCGAATTCGATCGGCCGGTCGGGGATGGTGATCGTGAACGCCGTGCCGGGGCCGGCGACCGGCGTCAGCTCGATCTCGCCGCCATGCGCCTTGATGAGTTCGGCCGAGATCGCGAGCCCGAGGCCGGTACCGCCGCTCCGCCCGGCGCCCTGGAACGGCTGGAACAGATGCTCCACGGCCCGTTTCGGCAGGCCCGGTCCGGTGTCGCGAACGGTGATCGTCACGACGCCGCCGGAGCGCTTGGCGCTGATCGATAGCCGCCGCACGACCGCGCTGTCGGCGTCGCCCTCCATCGCCTCCACGGCGTTGCGCGCAAGGTTCATCAGCACGCGGAACAGCTGGTCCGGATCGGCGTCGATCTCGAGGTCTCCGGGGATGTCGCAATCCCATTCGACGGCCGCGTTGTTCTCAAGGCCGAGGACGTCGGCGACGTCGCCGACCACCGTCGCGAGCCGCACCAGCCGCCGTTCCGGCGCCGCCTCCGACGGCTTGCCATAGGCGAGCGTCGACTGCGCGAAGGAGATCGCGCGGTCGAGCGCGGCGATCAGCTTGGGCGCGAAGCGCTGCACCGACGGGTCGGGGAGGGCGCTGATGCGGTCGGAGAAGAGCTGCGCCGAGGCCAGCATGTTGCGAAGGTCATGCACGATCTTCGAGACCGCGAGCCCGAGATCGGCAAGGCGGCGCTGCTGCTGCAGCGTCTTGGAAAGGTCGCGCTCCATCGCGGCAAGCCGCTCCTCGGCGACGCCGATCTCGTCGCGGCGATCCGACGGGGCGATGATCCGCCCCTGATCCTCCGGCGCCTCGGTGAAGGTCACCATGTTCTGCGACATCCGCCGCATCGGCCGTACGAACATGCGGTTGAGCGCGATGAAAACGAGCGCGCCGGTCAGCACCGAGATGATCAGCGACATCCAGATCGTGTTGACCGAATAGGTGACGAGCGCCGCGTGCAAATCGGCCTCGTCCATGATCAGTTCCAGTTCGCCGCCGCCGGGGGTTTCGCCGAGCACCCGCATCGTCCGCTCGCCACCGAAGAGAAGCGCATCGACCGCTTCGACGAAGCCGTCAAAAGTCGAGGTCGCGCGTAGGTCGGAGGTGAGGTCGATCGATGGCGGCATCGGGCTGTCGCCGGTGATCAGCCGGCTGACATTGCCCTCGCGGACGGCGATCGCCTCGGCGCCGACATTGGCAAGCAGGCGATCCTGGATTTCCTGCGGCACCTCCATGAGGTCGGGCGCGTTGAGGACGACGCTGGCCGCCGCCGCCGTCGCCAGCCGGTCGTTCAGCCAGGACGTCCGAAAATTGGCGATCGAGGGCACATAGATCAGCACCTCGCTGACCATCACGAAGATCGCCGTCAGCGCGAGCAGCTTCCACGACAGGCCGAAGCGCACCCGCCGCGGGCGGCTGGGCTCGCGGCTGGTCGCGGGCTCGGGCGTGTCGACGCTCATCGGATGTGCGCCTTCCTCATCACTTGGCTGTTACGTATCAGACATCGGGTTTGGTTTCTTCCGCGTTGCCTTGCCGCCGGCGCTGCCACCAATGCGAGGCAATCGGGATGAGCGCCACCGCCGCGATCGCGAGGCCGATGAGGATCGGCTTCGTGCTCACGGCCGAGAAGTCGAGCTCGCAGGTGCCCGCCGCGGCGCATCCCGGATTGGCGATCTCCTGCGCCGCCACCACGTCGTTGAGCGCCTCTCCGAAGAACGCGAAGCTGACGGTCCACGGGATCAGCCCGATGAGCGTCGCCGGAATAAACACGGCCAGTCCCACGCCGAACAGCGCCGGCACCACGTTGGAGGCCCAATAGGGGATGATCGGCACAATCCGCAGCAGGACGAGGATATAGAAGGCATTCCGGCGAAACGATGCCGCGAGGTTCTGGACGCGCGGGCCCATGGCGAGGGTCCGCTCGCGCATCCAGCCGCCCAGCGAGGTCCGGGCGATCAGATAGACACAGAGCGAGCCGATCACCGCGCTGGCTGTCGTGATCACGCCGCCGAGCGCGCCGCCATAAAGGACGCCGCCGACCATCGTCAGGATCGCGCCGCCGGGCACGGAGAGCACCACGGCAACGACGTAGATGCCGCCATAGGCGAGAGCGGTCATGACCGGCCGCGCATCGACGAAATCAAGCAGTGCCGCACGGCTTTCGACGATCCGCGAGATCGACAGATACTGGCCGAGACCAACCGCCCAGGCGACGATCCCCGCTCCGATGAGGAGGAGCACGGGCGACCAGCGAAGGAGCATCCGCCACCAGCCGGGCTTTGGCCCCTCCGGATTGCCTCCCGCCCGTCCGCCGACGCCGGACGGGCTCGGTTCATCCGTCTCCGGCATGTCGTGACCGACCGGATTCATGGGTGACTCTGCCGTCGAGGCTTGCGCCGGACATGCCGAAGAGCCAGATGACCGTTGCGGCCACGTGTCAAATCGTCCGCCTCTTCACGGGCTCCATTGACCGGATTGGGCCATATTCGTATAAGCGCGGCGCGTTGGGCGATGCCTCCGCCGGCTGCTTGTATCAGTCATCTGCGGGGGCCGGGCGGCCCACCATCGACCAACAAAACGTCCAGACACGCCACGACGGCCGATCCGGAGGCTATTGATGAAACGCACCTACCAACCCAGCCGGCTCGTGCGCAAGCGGAGGCACGGCTTCCGCGCCCGGATGGCGACGCCGGGGGGACGCAAGGTCATCGCTGCTCGCCGCGCCCGCGGACGCAAGCGCCTTTCGGCCTGAGCGGCCCCGAACGCCCTCACACGGAGCGGCATGACGTGAAACGGCTGCGGACTCGCCCGGACTATCTGGCGGTCGCCAAGGGCGTCAGGGTCGTTCGTCCTGGATTCGTCCTGCAGGCAAGGCCGCGCCAGGAGCGCGCCGGTGAGCCACGCTTCGGCTTCACCGCCAGCCGCAAGACCGGAACCGCCGTGGTTCGCAACCGCATCCGCCGTCGCCTGAAGGAACTTGCCCGCGCCGGCGCGCCGTCGGCCCCGGAGGGCATCGACTTCGTGCTGATCGGACGGCGCGAGGCGGCAGGCAGGGACTTTGCGACCATGGCCGGCGAGCTGCAATCCGCCTTTGCCGATGCGTCCCGATCGCGCCGCCAACGGCGCCCGGAGGCGAACTGATGGGCGGCGGCAACAGCCGAAATTTCATCATCGCGATCGTCCTGTCGCTGGGCGTTCTGCTTGTCTGGCAAATGTTCTTCGCGCCCGAGACGGCGCAGCAGTCGCAGGAACAGGCGGCGCAGGAAGAACAGGCCGACGCCGCCGATCCGGACATCCCGCAGATTGCCGTCGACAACGATATCCCCGAGCCCGACATCGCCGCGGCCGGGGAAGACGGCCTCGTCCAGTTCGAAACCCGCGAGGAGGCGCTTGCCGCCGGCGGCCGGGTTGCGATCGAAACGCCCTCCGTCGAAGGGTCGATCAATCTCGTCGGCGGCCGGATCGACGACCTTCAGCTTCACAAGTACCAGCTCTGCCCGCGGTCGGAGCTCTACTTCTGTTCGGTTGAGCGCGGCCCGGACGGCGAGACGCCCGACATCGTGCTGTTCTCGCCGCGCGGCGGTCCCGATGCCTATTTCGCCGACTGGGGCTGGATCCGCTCCGCCAATGGCGCGAACGAGGTCGTCGTCGGTGTCGACACCGTCTGGTCGGCGCCGGAAGACGCGGTGCTGACACCGGATAGCCCGGTGACGCTCACCTACGAGACCGGCGACGGACTCACCTTCCAGCGGACGATCTCCGTCGACGAGGACTACATGTTCTCGGTCGCGGACGAGGTCGTGAACGACACCGGCACGTCCGTCGTCCTTACGCCCTATGGCCGCGTCACCCGTTTCGGCGAGCCGGAGAACCAGGGCTGGTTCATCCTGCATGAGGGCATGATCGGCTACCTCGACGGCCTCAAACAGGTCGACTACGACGATCTCGGCGAGCCGTCGGTTTACGAGCCCCAGACGAATGGCTGGCTCGGCATCACCGACAAGTACTGGGCGGCGACCCTCATCCCGCCGCAGGACGAGGAGTTCCGTGGCGAGTTCGTCCGGCTCGACGACGCCAACGGCCTTCGCTACCAGGCGCGCTTCTCCGGCGCCACGACGACCATCGCCGCCGGCGGCAGCCATCTGATCACCAACAACCTCTTTGCCGGCGCCAAGGAAGTCTCGATCGTCGACGGCTACGATTCCTCGATGGGCCTCGACCGCTTCGAGCTGCTCATCGACTGGGGCTGGTTCTATTTCATCACCAAGCCGATGTTCACGCTGCTCGACTGGTTCTTCGGACTGGTCGGCAATTTCGGCATCGCCATCCTGCTCGCGACCGTTCTGATCAAGCTGATCTTCTTCCCGCTCGCCAACCGCTCCTACCGGTCGATGGCGAAGATGCGGAAGGTGATGCCGCAGGTTCAGTCGCTCCGAGAGCGCTACAAGGACGATCGGGCGCAGCAGCAGCAGAAGATGCTGGAACTCTATCGCAAGGAGAAGATCAACCCGGTCTCCGGCTGCTGGCCGATCCTGATCCAGATCCCGGTGTTCTTCGCGCTCTACAAGGTGCTGTTCGTCACCATCGAGATGCGCCACGCGCCGTTCTTCGGTTGGATCCAGGATCTCTCGGCGCCCGACCCGACCTCGTTCATCAACCTCTTCGGCCTGCTGCCCTTCGACTCGCCGTCCTTCATCCAGATCGGCGTCTGGCCGCTTCTGATGGGCATCACGATGTGGATTCAGATGAAGCTGAACCCGCAGCAGCCGGGCGCGCCGACCTGGATCTTCAACCTGCTGCCGGTCGTCTTCACCTTCCTGCTCGCCTCGTTCCCGGCCGGCCTCGTGATCTACTGGGCGTGGAACAACTTCCTCTCCGTCGTCCAGCAATGGTTCATCATGCGCAGGCACGGCGTCGAGGTCGATCTCATCGGCAACATCCGCAACACCTTCCGGCGGAAACCGAAGGACGCGAACGCGAAGACCTGACCGTCGCGGTCAGGTCGCCTCGGCGGCCCAGCTTTCTGTTTCGCGGCCGCATGCCTCGCCGATCGACGGCATTCCGTTGTCCTGCAGAAGACGGGCCAGGCCGGCATTGATGTCGGCCGCGAGGCCGTGTCCCTTGTAGATCATGCCGGTATAGACCTGGACGAGGTCGGCACCCGCAGCGAGCTTCGCCCAGGCCGTTTCGGCGCTGTCGACGCCGCCGACGCCGATCAGCGCAACCTTCGGCCCGAGCGCCTTGCGAAAACGCGCCAGAAGCGCCGTTGACCGGCGAAACAGTGGCGGGCCGGAGAGCCCGCCCGTCTCGTCCCGGAACCGTGCCGACTTCAGCCCCTCGCGCGCGACCGTCGTGTTCGAGACGATCATCCCGTCAAAGCCGGCGCCCCTTACCGAGGCGGCAATCCGCTCGACATCGCCTTCGCCAAGATCGGGCGCTACCTTGAGGAAGAGCGGCGTCGCGCGCGTTCCGTTCGTTACCTCGTCTCGGGCTGAGACCAGCCTGATGAGCAGGTCGTCGAGCGCGCCCTCGCCCTGGAGATCACGCAGTCCCGGCGTGTTCGGCGAGGAGATGTTGATCGCGAGATAGCCAGCAAGCGCGGCGAAAGCCTCGATCCCGGCAACGTAGTCGGCGGTCTTGTTTTCCGAGTCGCGATTGGCGCCGATATTGACGCCGACGACGCCGTTGCCGCGAGAGCGCGCCAGCCGGGCGCGAATGGCGGCGATGCCATCATTGTTGAAGCCGAGGCGGTTGATGATCGCCTCGTCAGCCTCGAGGCGGAACATTCGCGGCTTGGGGTTTCCCGGCTGCGGCCTCGGCGTGACCGTGCCGATTTCGACGAAGCCGAAGCCGAGGCGGAGCAGGCCCTGAAACGCCTCGGCGTTCTTGTCGAATCCGGCGGCGAGCCCCACCGGGGTCGGCAGGTCGAGGTCGAGCACGCGCGTCGCGAGCGACGGCGACGGCGCCTCGGCA
The DNA here is from genome assembly GCA_964611195.1 of uncultured Bauldia sp. GTDB lineage: Bacteria > Pseudomonadota > Alphaproteobacteria > Rhizobiales > Kaistiaceae > JADLGL01. The sequence goes on along the minus strand of CAZSXA010000044.1, from coordinate 6,416 downwards.
GGCGGCACGAGGCCGGTCGCGAGGCCGCGGATGGCCACGCGATGCGCCTGTTCGGGGCTGAGACTGAAGAGGGCGGCTCGCGCCAGCTGATCGAAAACGCCCGGCATTATTCGAGCTCCGCAAGCGGCGGCGCGGCGCCACCCTCAAGAGCGCGCACCCAGCGCACCGCGGCCGCCGGCAGCGGGCCATAAAGATGCGGGAAGAGTTCGCCATTTCGGCCCGCTTCCCACTCTAGCCGCTCGGCGATCCGATCGGCCGCGACGGCTGCCAGCACGAGGTCGCTGGCTCCGGCGAAGTGCTTGTCGAGCGTGCCCTGCAACTGGTCGGCCGAGGAAAGGTGGATGAAGCCGTCGCGGCGGTCGTCGGCGGAGCCGCGGAAGACGCCGTCGCGCTCCATGTCCGCCCATTCCGCGGCGGTCAGCACCTTGTAGACGACGTTCAACGGCCCCTCCATTCCCTCGCGCCACGACACGGCCGGGCTGGACAATCCCGTCCAACCCGGTTCAATCCTTGGCTGGAGGCAGAAAGAGAGGGAACCATGATCCGCCTTGCCGCTGCTTCGGGCGCGGTGGTTGTGATCGCGGTCCTCGCCTCGGCAGTCAATGGCCAGGAGCCTGAGACGCCGGGGCGTTTTCAACTGACCGCCGAGGGCGAAGGCTTTCTCCGGCTCGATACCGAGACCGGCGAGGTATCCTATTGCGCGCCCGTTGACGGCCTATGGCGCTGCGAGCCGGCCGATACGCCCGGCGCGACCGCTGCGGCCCTGGCGGGCCTGTCGGAGCGGCTGACGGCTATCGAGGACGCGCTGGCCGAGCTGCTCCCCGCCGAACGCGACGATGCAGCCCCCGATCCTGTGACGACCGAGCTCGCCGCCCTTCGCGACCAGGTCGCAGCGATAGAGACGCTGCTGTCCTCAGACGATGCAGCCGCGGCAGCCGAGCGGGAAGAGACCGCGGAGGCTCTCGAGGCGATGTCGGAACGCCTCGGAGAGAACCGAAGCGCGATTGCCGCTCTCGCCGAACGCCAGCCGGAGCTTGCCGAAGCGCTCGAATCCGTCGCCGCCGACCAGTTGGTCTTGGCGGAGGCGCTGGCTGACCTGACGGCTGCGGTTCGCGCAGCGCCACCCGAGCTGGACGAAATCGCCCAGGACGTCGACGCACTTGCCGAGGACGTGAATGGACTTGCGGCGAACCAGACCGAACTGATCGCGCGGCTCGCCGAAGAGCCTCCGCCCGAGGACATCGCCGCGCTGTTCGATGCGTTGCATCGCGACCAGGCCGAGGCCGCCGCCGATATCCAAACCAGCCTCGCGGCCCTCGCCGGGCGGCTGGAAGCCGTCGAGACCGAACTCGCCGAAGCACCCCAGCCTCCCGACCTCTCGCCGGCGCTTGCTGCGATCGAGGAGCGCCTTGGCGCGATCGAGGCGGCCGTCGCGCCGCCGCCGGTCGAGAGCGACGATAGCGGTCTCGAAACCGCGATTGAGACGCTGACAATTCAGGTCGAGGCCATTGCCGAGGAACAGGCGCTGCTCGCCGATACGATTGCCGCCTTCGGGCCACCCGCTCTCGACGCCGATGGAATCACCGGGGCGCTCGACGCCGCGCTTGCCGAGCTGGGGGAGGCGACGATCGCCGAGATCGAACGCGGCGCCGCCGATGATGCTGCCGCCAACGCCGAGATCCGGACCGCGATCGAAGAACTCAAAGGAACGGTTGAAGCCCTGTCTGACAGTGTGGCGGCCGAACGCAATGATGACACGGCGGAACGGCTCGCGGCGATCGAGGAGCGGCTGGCCGACTTGGCCGAGACCGTCGACGAGGCCGACGAGACGGACCGCCTTGCCGACCTTGCCGCCAGGATCGAGGCGCTCACCGCCGGTCAGGACGCGATACTCGAAATCGTCGCCGACCTCTCCGCCGCAGAGCCAACCGCCATCGAAGGCGATCCGATTCCGGATCGGACCGGCGCCGATTCACCCGGCGATACGGACGCCGATGCCGGCGCTGAGGATGAGGGGGTGGAGGATGCCGATCAGCCGGCCGATCCGCCGGGCTTCGGCGAGGAGCTGATCCTGAGGCTCTATGACCTCGTTGACGGGCTGAAGCGTGGTCTCGGTGGTTAGCCGGCCGCTGGGCGGCGGCCGACTGTTGGCCTAGTGGAGGCTCACCGTCTCGAGGTCGTTATCCCAGGCGTTCTGGACGGCGGCCTCGCGGGAATCGGTGACCACGATCGGCGTTCCGTCGGCGCTGACGAGCGCCCAGAGCGAAAGCCCCGGGGCGAGATCGGCGACGTTCGGAAACGCCTTGTCGAAAGCGTCGGACGTCATCGGCTTGACGTAGGCGATCTCGCCGCCGCCCAGCCGGGCGAACAGTTCGGGGGACATGAACTGATGATCCATCACTAAACACTCCTTCCGGGCCTAGCCCGGCGTATCGATCGCGATCGTCTTCGCGTTGTCGGCTTCGAGCGGCGCTGCCAGTTCGATCGACAGGAGGCCGTTCTTGAGCCGCGCATTGACCACCTCGACGCCGTCCTTGAGGACGAAGCTGCGCTGAAAGCGCCGGGCCGCGATACCTCTGTAGAGATACGTCCGCGGCGGCTCATCCGCTTGTCTGCCGCGAATCACAAGCTGGTTATTCGCAACCGACACCTCGAGCTCTTCAGACCGAAATCCGGCCACGGCCAGCGTGATCACCAGGATCGCGCCTTTGTCGCCGGAGGGCGGAAACCGCTCAATGTCGAAGGGAGGATAGCCGTCGCCGCCTCTGGCGGGCGATCTTGCTGCACCGCTCCCGAAGCCGAGAACGATGGGGCGGTTCATTGAACCCATGGTGCGACAAAGCCCTTCCTTGAGCGACTCTGTATCGCGCGGACCCGACACGCGGCATCCGGCAACACCCTTCGCAGCGAAATGTGGGCCGGTGCGCGGCGAGGTTCAAGTGCAGGGCTGACGGACGGGCGATGGTGCGATTCGGCCGGGCGCCGCCTCGGTCCGAGGCTTTTTGCGCTCGTCACCGCCGAACCGGCGCATCACCTCCGCCCGGTCGAGGCCGATATCGTCGAGCAGCCAATCGGGCGCCGACATCAGCGCGTCCTGCGCCGCCCGATTTCGCCGATCCAGTGCAAGAGTCTGAAAAAACTGGCGGATTGCCGCTGCACCTGCTCCAAACAGGGCTCTACGCATCGCTGACCTCCGTAACGCCATTCGCCGATACGGCGCCACGAAAGCCGAGACAGATACATTGATCAAACGAATGTTTTGGAGCATATTGATCGGAATATGAGATTGTTTACGGGGAACCCATGACATCCGTCGATCCTGACTTGCTGCGAAGCTTTCTCGCCATCGTCGACACGGGGAGCTACGGCGCCGCCGCCGAGCGGGTGCACAAGACGCAGTCGACCGTTTCGGCTCAGATCAAACGGCTCGAGGAGATTCTCGGTTGCGGACTCTTTGAGAAGTCGGGCCGCCGCAACGTGCTTTCGCCTGACGGCGAGCGGCTGGTCGAGTTCGCCCGGGCCATCGTCGGGCTCAACGACGAGACGGTGGCGGCCTTTCGACCGAAGCCGCTCGCCGGCCGGATCACCGTCGGCACGGGCGACGACTACGCCCAGGCGTTTCTGCCGGCGATTCTCGGGCGCTTCGCCCGCACCCATCAGGATATCGAGGTCGAGGTCGTCACCGATCGCAGCCAGCGCATTCGCCAGGAGATCGAGGACGGCACCTTCGACGTTGGCATCATGTCGGCGCGCCCCGGCGAGCCGCGCTTCGAGGTGCTGCGGCGCGACCGGCTCCACTGGATCGGATCGGATCGCATCCGGACCGAGACGCGGACGCCGCTGCCGTTGGCGCTGTGGCCCGATGGTTGCCCGTGGCGCTCGATGGCCTTGGCCGCTCTTGCCATCGCGCGGCGCGACTGGCGCGTTGCGCACACGACGTCGAACGCGCCGCTGCTCACCGCCGCCGTCCGGGAAGGGCTGGGAGTGACCGCCGCGCCGGATTGGTATCTCGGGCCGGGGCTCCGGATTCTGCCTGAGCTCGACGCGGCGTGTCCGCTCGGCGAGGTCGAGATCGGTCTGAAGCTTGGTCCCGACGCCGGCTCGCCGTCGGTGGAGACCTTCCTCGACTATCTGAGGACGGCGCTACGCGGCGAAGCCGTGGCGGCCTAGGCGGTCCGGATCGGGGATGGTGGAGCCAGGCGGAATCGAACCGCCGACCTCTTGAATGCCATTCAAGCGCTCTCCCAACTGAGCTATGGCCCCGGCCGGTCGCGCCGACATGCGGCGCGGATCGGGTGATGCTTAGCCTGCCGCCCCGCGGCAGATCAAGCGATTGCGCCGCCGACTATGTGTTGTCGTCGTCGTCGACGTCGCCGACGATGTCGGTCACGTCCTCGTCCTCGTCCTCTTCGAGGAAGGTGTCGTCACCGTCATCGTCGCTGACCTCGAGGTCCTCGCCCTCTTCGTCGTCGTCCTCGGATTCCTTGCCGCCGCTACCGCCCGTTGCCTCGGCGTCGGCTTCCTCCAGCGAAATGACTTCGGTTCCGGCGGCCTCGGCTTCCTCTTCGACGGTCGCCTCTTTGGGCTCCTCGACGGCCTCGGCCGGCCGCGTCTTGGCGGTCGACGTCACCTCGAAAGGCGTCCCGCATTTCGGGCAGATCGCCGGGACCTTGTTGAGGTCGTAATACTTGGCCCCGCAATTGGGACAGTGACGCTTGGTTCCGAGGTCCGTTTTGGCCACGTTCTGGCTGCCTCTAAGTTCTTGAGCGCGCCCCCCATAAAGGCTGATTCCGGGGAAGTCAAAAGCCTTCGGCGCGCCTGTGAGAAGCACGGATGACGATGCCCCGGCCCTGTGCTATCCGGGCCGCGCGGCGGTCGCCGGAAATGGCGGGAACGACCGCGCCGCCCTAGGAGAATCGCGCCAGCATCATGGCTTATGATCATGCGCCAAAGCCGCTTCGCGCCGAAGCGTCGGGCCCGCTCTCCGGGCGCGTCCGGCTGCCGGGCGACAAGTCGATCTCCCACCGCGCGATCATGCTGGGCGCACTGACCATCGGCGAAACGGTCATCGAAGGCCTCCTGGAAGGCGACGATATCGGCGCCACGATCCACGCGATGCGTTCGCTCGGGGCGCGCGTCTCGCGAGCCGAGGACGGTATTCGCAAGGTCACCGGTGTCGGCGTCGGCGGATGCCTCGAGCCGGAGAACGTCATCGACTTCGGCAATTCCGGCACCGGCGCGCGTCTGGCGATCGCGATCGCCGGGAGCCATTCCTTTGCCACCACATTCACCGGCGACGATTCGCTGAGAGGCCGGCCGATGGGGCGTGTCGTCGAACCGATGCGGCGCATGGGCGCGCAGGTGCTCGCGCGCTCCAAGGAACGGCTGCCGCTGACGATCGTCGGTCCGGACCGCTTGCTACCGATCGAGTACCGGCTTCCCGTGCCCTCCGCGCAGGTGAAATCGGCAGTGCTCCTGGCCGGCCTCAACGCCGACGGCGTCGTCACGGTCGTCGAGCCCTGGGCGACCCGCGACCACACCGAGCGGATGCTGAAAGCCTTCGGCGCCAATATCGAGATCGAAGCCGGCGAGAACGACGGTCGCGTCATCCGCCTTGAGGGACGTCCGAAGCTGAAGCCGCAGAAGATCATCGTGCCGGGTGATCCGAGTTCGGCGGCTTTCGCCATCGTCGCGGCGACGATCGTCGAAGGCTCAGACATTACGATCGAGGACGTGTTGCTCAATCCGACCCGCACCGGGCTGTTCGACACGCTCCGTGAAATGGGCGCCGAGATCGCCGTCGAGAATGAGCGCATCACGGGCGGCGAACCGGTCGGCGACATCCATGTCCGCTCGGCCAGGCTTCGCGGCGTCGTCGTGCCGCCCGAGCGCGCGCCTGTGATGATCGACGAATATCCGGTCCTCGCCGTCGCCGCCGCCTTCGCCGAGGGCGACACGATCATGGACGGCGTTGCCGAGCTCCGGGTCAAGGAATCGGACCGCATCGCCGCGACCGTCGCCGGTCTCCGCGCCAACGGCGTCGATGCCGAGGAGGGCGAGTCGCGCATGGTGGTGCATGGCCGCTCCGCCGTCCGCGGCGGCGGCTCCGTCACCACCCATTTCGACCACCGCATCGCGATGAGTTTCCTGGTGCTGGGAACCGCCACGACCGAGCCGGTGACCGTCGATGACGGCACCGCGATCGCCACCAGTTTCCCGGAGTTCGGGGACCTGATGCGGAGCCTCGGCGCGGCGCTCGGGCCGGTCACGCCGGCTTCATGATCGTCGCGATCGACGGACCGGCGGCGTCGGGCAAGGGGACGATCGGCGCCCGCCTCGCCGATGCGCTCGGCTTCCACTTGCTCGATACCGGGCTTCTCTATCGAGGAGTCGGTGCGGCTCTTCTCGATGCGGGC
>CAZSXA010000043.1:0-14203 GCA_964611195.1 uncultured Bauldia sp. | reverse complement strand
GAGCGACCAGACGACGCGCTTTGGCATGTGGATCGTGGTGTCGGCGCCACGCCGACGGATGCGGGCATAGGCCGACAGGAGGTCGTAGAGGTTGGCCCGGTAAGCACTCTTCCGCTCGATCCGGATTTCGGGCTCGCCGCGGGCAAAGGTATCGCGACCGAGAAGGTTGCGGTCGAACATCAGCCGGGCCGCCTGCCGCATCGCGTCGAGCCGCTTCAGCCGCTCGGCGAGCGCAGCGGCGAGTTCCCCTCCGGTGGGCTCGTCGTCAGCCGGCGGCTCGGGAAGAAGCAGCCGCGACTTTAGATAGGCGAGCCACGCCGCCATCACGAGGTAGTCCCCGGCGACCTCCAGCTTCAGCGAGCGCTGCTGATCGATGAAGTCGAGATACTGCTCGGCAAGGGCGAGAACGGAAATGCGCGCGAGATCGACCTTCTGGCTGCGGGCGAGATCGAGCAAGAGGTCGAGCGGCCCTTCGAAGCCGTCGACGTCGACAACCAGCGTTTCCGCCAGCGGACGCTCGTCCTCGTCCCAGAAATCGGCTTCTGCCTGCACGATCCTGCCCCGTGTCGTCACGCGGACGCGATCCGCGCGAATCGCTCGGATTATGCCGCCAACCGACCGCCGCGGCGACTCATGGTCTGCCGCTGTTCAATCAGGCCGTCCGTTCGTGGTGACGAAGGAGTCGATGCCGACGGCCGCCAAGCTCTGACGCAGCTGATTGGCTTCGGCCTCTCCGAGCGGTCCGAACTGCAGGCGGAAGTAGGTTCCCTGCGGGAGTTCGGCGCGCTGAATGACCGCAGACCGGTCGCCGAGCAGCGACGGCGCGCGGCTCCTCAGATCGGCGAGTTGATCCTGCGCGGCGGCCTCGGAACCCTGTGCGGAAACCTGGACGTAGAACCCGGGCGCGATCGGATCGCCGACGGACGGAATGTTGGCTCCGGCATTGGCCACAAGCTGTGGCTCCTCGACCGGATCGGCCACTTCGGGCGCGCCGTTGTCATTGGCGGGAACCGCCTCTTCGACGGGATCGGCAGCTTCCGGTGCGCCTGCAGCTCCGGCCGCTCCGTCGTTGGCGACGAGATCAGGCGCTTCGGCATCGTCGACAGCAGCGTCTTCTGCGGCCAAGTCGTCGGCCGGCACCTCGCCGTCCGCGGGTGCGGCCTCTGAGTCGACGATCCGGCCATCGGGGAGCACAGTCACCGTGCGAACCATGCGCGGCTCGGTCACGGCCGGACCGCCCTCGCCGTTCTGGGCGAGCATCTGGGTGATCCCGTCGTTCTCCTCGGGGGCGACCGAAAGGTCCGCAACCGGCTCGGCGCCGTCGAGGAGGTTCTCCTCCGGTGCCGCGGCACCGTCCGGATCGACACGGTCAAAGACCGCCGCGCCGGCAGCGTCGCCGGCCCCGGCATCCGCTTCGGGCATGACCCTGATGGGACCGGCGTCGGCGGTGATCAGCGGAGGTTCGTCATTGGTCGCCTCACCGCCGCCAAGGACCAGGACGGCGGCAACGCCGATCGCTGCCACGACGAAGACGCCGAGGATTGCATAAGCGCGACCATTCGAACGCCGTGCGCGTGCCTTGCCGTAGGGGTCACGCTCAAGGCGCGGATCGCGGGAACGCGATCGCTGCACCGGCGCCACCGGCGGCCGCTGCGGCTCGTTCGACCGTGCTTCCGGTGCGGGCGTCTCGATCGCCCCCGGACCGTCGAGATAGGCCGATTCTCCGAGATCGGGCTCGGGCTGCGCCAGGCCGGGATCGTATTGATACGCCATCATCTCCGGCGTCATCGCCTCGGGTGATGCGGCGAAGCTCGCGTCCGACGATTCGAACTCGTGTTCGGGTTCGGCAGCCGGCGGCTGCGGCGGCGGCACCGGGGAAGGCCGCGGAGCGGCCGCCTCGCCGGCGCCGTGGCTTCTGGCGCGCGGCACCTGCGGTGCTGCCAGTGCGTTCGGGTCGAATGCCGGGCCACCACGATTGCCGCGGAGCGCCATGGCCGGGAATTCGCGCGGCGGTGCATCCGGCTGGCGCGCGGGCGCAGGCGCCTCGGGCTCGCCGAAATCCTCCGGCGTCATGCCATAGTCTTCACCGAGCGAGTCGTCGAAGGACCCCGCCGACGGATCAAGGGCGGCAGGCGGTGCCTCGTGTTCGAACGGGAATGGATCAGGTTCGCCTTCCGGCCCGACGCCCTCGGGTCCGAAGCTCTCGGGCTCGTACTCCTCAGGCGCATGGAACGGCGGCTGATCGTTGGTGTCGTCGATGTCCTCAGCGCCCGCAGCAGCGAAGGTCGCCTGCAGATCACTCAGAAGCTCCGCCTCGAGATCGCGAGCGATGTCGGCTTCGGACGTGACGGAATCAGCTTCCTCGGCCGCGGCCGTCCGCCGCGGTTCCTGCGGGGCGCTTCGTCCGGAGACGATGCGGGCCAACTCCACAAGCGGATCGTCCTCGGCCGGGCCGGTCTCGCTTCCCCTGGGTGTCGGGCGAGCCATAGCAGTCATCGGGTGTCTTTCGTTCATCGTTTCGATGGAGCCTTCCGGCTCCGGCGCCCCGGACCCCCTTATCCGCCTCGCGGTTCCATCAATGCTTTACCGCATTTCTTCAGGTGCTTGTACTCCAAGAATAGCCAAGCCTGAGGACAACACCAAACGCACCGCGTGGACGAGGCCGAGTCTTGCCTTCGTTAAGCTTGGTTCACCATGGTTAATGAACCGTAATTGCGGATCATCTTTGCCGCGATTCCACTGAACATGGAAATCGGAGGCGAGTTCGTAAAGGTAGAATGCGATCCGATGAGGCTCGTGAAAGGTGACGGCCGAATCGACGATGCGCGGATAGTCGGCCAGCCGGCGCAGCAGGCCGCGCTCGCCGGGATCAGTGACGGCTGAGACATATTCCGCGTCGACCCGGCCCGCCTCGAGGTCAGCGGCAAAGGCCGCGGCGAGGTCGACGTCGCCTTCCGCCGCCTGCCGAAAGACCGAGCAGGCGCGGGCGTGCGCGTACTGAACGTAGAAGACCGGATTGTCCTTCGACTGCTCGGTGACCCTGGCGAAGTCGAAGTCGAGCGGTGCATCGCTCTTGCGGAACACCATCATGAAACGGACGGGGTCCGGCCCGACCTCGTCGACGACGTCACGCAGCGTGACGAAGTCCCCTGCCCGCTTGGACATCTTCACCGGTTCGCCCGCTCGGAAGAGCTTCACCAACTGACAGATCTTCACGTCGAGCGCCGCCTCGCCGCCCGACATGCCTTGCACCGCAGCCTTGAGGCGCTTGACGTAGCCGCCGTGATCGGCGCCGAGGACATCGATCATCAGGCGGAAGCCGCGCAAATACTTGTTGTAGTGGTAGGCGATGTCGCCGGCGAAATAGGTGTAGGAGCCGTCGGACTTCATCAGCGGACGGTCGATGTCGTCACCGAATTCGGTCGAGCGGAACAGCGTCTGTTCGCGGTCCTCCCAATCCTCGCTGGGCTGACCCTTTGGTGGCGGCAGGCGTCCGACATAGACGAGACGCCGGTCACGCAGCGCCTCCATCGCCTCTGACACGCGATCGACCTCACCCGTCGAGAGCCAGCGCTCGGAGAAGAACACGTCGTGGCCGACATTGAGGGCGGCGAGGTCGGCGCGGATGAGGTCGAGCATCGCATCGATCGCCGCGTCGCGGACGACCGGCAGCCACTCGGATTCAGGGAGCGACACGAGCGACGGGCCGTGCTGCTCGGCGAGCGTCGCACCGACCGGCTTCAGATAGTCGCCCGGGTAGAGGCCTTCGGGGATCGCGCCGATCTCCTCGCCCAGTGCCTCGCGGTAGCGCAGGAACGCCGAGCGGGCGAGCGCATCGACCTGCGCCCCGGCATCGTTGATATAGAACTCGCGTGTGACGTCGAAACCCGCCGCCTCCAGAAGCGCGGCAATCGCGTCGCCGAGCACCGCGCCGCGGCAATGGCCGACATGGAGCGGTCCGGTCGGATTGGCCGAGACGAACTCGACATTGACCTTTTCGCCCCCGCCCCGATCGCTGCGGCCATATCTGGCACCAGCCGCGATCACGGTGGCCAGAAACGACCGCCAGAACGCGTCGGTGAGGGTGAGATTGATGAAACCGGGGCCGGCGATCTCGACGTCGGCGACGTCGCCGTCGGCACGGAGTTCGGCGGCAATCGCATCGGCGAGGTCGCGCGGCCTTGCGCCAAGCGGCTTGGCGAGGACCATTGCGGCGTTGGTCGAGAGCTCGCCATGCGTGGGATCGCGCGGAGGCTCGACGACAATGCGGCTCAAATCGAGCGCGCCGCGATCACTCAGGGCACGGCCGACGGCGGTCTCGACCCGCTCGGCGAAGATCTCAAAGACGTTCATTGTGGCGGAGGGCCGCTCTTTTCGGGGCCAAATGTGCCGCCGCGCCTAGCCGAATTCCGGCGACCGGTCAAACAGACGGCGGTGCTCGGCAAGGGCAAAGCGATCGGTCATGCCGGCGAGGAAGTCTGCGATCTTGCGGGCGCGGCGGTCATCACCGGCCTCCTGGGCCAGCGGGCGCCAGGATTCCGGCAGAGCGTTCGCGTCGCTCCAATAGGCCTGGAACAGCTCCGCAATCACGGTTTCCGCCTCGCTCATGACCGCGGTGACAGCCGGGTTGCGATAGAGTTCGGCGTCGAGGAAGCGCTTGATGATGCGCTCCTCCCCGGCGACATCCACCGAGAACGCGATGACCGGATCGGCGCTGGTCCGGATTGCTTCGGGCGAGGTAATGCGCCGGTCGTCGATTTGCCTTCGGCTCTCGGCGATCACATCCTCCACCAGCCAGCCGATCAGCCGTCGCACGATCTCAGGGACGACGCGGTCGCCTCCAATGCCCGGATGATCGGCGAGGACGCCCTCGCGGAACCGTGCCAATGGCTCCGCGCCGTCGAGGCGCTCAAGGGTCAGTAGCTTCGACCGCAAACCGTCATCGAGGTCGTGGGCGTTGTAGGCGATGTCGTCGGCGATCGCGGCGCATTGCGCCTCGCCGGCAGGCATTTCGGTCAGTCGGAGGTTACGCCAGGCGTCGATCTCGGCGATCGTGGCGTGGACGTCTTGGCGATCATGCTCGGTGCGAATGACCGGGCCGTTGTGCTTGGTCAGGCCCTCAAGGGTCTCCCAGGTAAGGTTGAGACCGTCGAAGCCGGGATAGCGATGCTCGAGGCGGGTGACGACCCGCAGGCTTTGGATGTTGTGATCGAAGCCGCCATAGGGCGCCATGATGCGGTCGAGCGCGCGCTCCCCCGCATGGCCGAAAGGCGGATGGCCGAGATCATGGGCGAGCGCTATCGCCTCGGTGAGATCCTCGTTGAAGCCGAGGGCACGGGCCAGCGAGCGCGCAATCTGCATCACTTCCAGCGTGTGGGTGAGCCGGGTGCGGTAGTGATCGCCCTCGCCGGCGAGGAAGACCTGGGTCTTGCCCTTGAGGCGGCGGAAGCTGGTCGCATGGATGATGCGGTCGCGATCGCGCTGGAAGTCGGTGCGCCAGGCAGACGGCGGCTCGGCATGCATCCGGCCGCGCGAGGATACCGGGTCGGAGGCCAAGGGGGAGTTCACGACCGGGTTCCGTGGTTGCTGCGCCTTCGATTCACCGCTCGCAAAGCGTTCAATTGACAGTCCATTGCGGTGCGCCTACCTGATTCTGGTATGTCCCCCGCAACGCGGAGGTGAGACAATGACGACCACAACGCTCGACAGGACCGACGCCGAAGCACCTGTCAAGGTGAGTGAGCGCGCCGCAGAACGGATCGCTCGGCTCATTGGCGAGGGCGATGGAACCGAGGCGTTCCGCGTGACCGTCGAGGGCGGCGGCTGCTCCGGCTTCCAGTACCGATTCGACCTCGTCGACCACGTCGAGGCCGACGACGTCGTGGTGAAACAGGCTGGCGCCGTCGTTGTCGTCGATCCGATCTCGCTCCCCTACATGCTCGGCTCCGAGATCGTCCTCACCGACGATCTGATGGGCGAGGCGTTGCAGGTCAACAACCCGCTCGCGACGGCCTCCTGCGGCTGCGGCACCAGCTTCTCGATTTAAACGGCGTCGGCCCGCACCAGATCGCGCTCAAGGCCAAGTTTTTCGGAGCAGAATCGCGACGACGCCGGCGGCTCGGCCGGCGTCGAGGAGCGAAGGCGTTTCCTCGACGGTCCGGCCGGCAACCTCATCGCGATCGCGGAGCGCCGTGCAGCCTCCCGTTAGGTGAGTTTCGCCTCGAGTGTGATCGGCACCGAAGCCAGCGCCTTCGATACCGGGCAGCCGGATTTCGTCCCCACGGCGATCTGCTGAAACTCATCGTCCGCGATTCCGGGCACTGTGGCCGTGGTCTTCAGGTGGATCCGGGTGATCGAGAAGCCGCCGGCCGGGTCAGGCCGCACTTCGACCTCGGCCTCGGTCTCGACCGCCGCGGGGCTGTGGCCAGCCGCGCCGAGATCGCCGGAAAGCGCCATCGAATAGCAGCCGGCGATCGCGCCGCCGATCAGTTCCTCAGGGTTGGTGCCCTCGCCTTCCTCGAAGCGGGAGGCGAAAGTGAACGGCCCCGCATAATCGGCGAAGCGCATCGTTCCGTTGCCGTCGGAAAGGGCTCCGTCCCAGCGGGCATTGGCTGTGCGAACCGGCATGGTCAGTCTCCTTGGTTCAGTGTGTGGCAGTCTTCGAAAACAGGTAGATCACGGCAACGCCGGTGACGATCAGCAGCATGCCGACCACGGCCGCCATGTCGAGGGCCTGGCGGAACGCGAAGACGCCGACCAGCGTAATCAGGACGACGCCCGCCCCCGCCCAGATCGCATAGGCAATGCCGACCGGGACTGTCCGCAGCGTGAGCGAAAGGAAGTAGAACGCTACGGCGTAGCCGATCGCGACCCCGATCGACGGGCCGACCCGCGTCATGCCGTCCGACATCTTGAGGAAGCTGGGCGCCGCCACTTCACAAACGATGGCGGCGGCGAGATAGAAGTAGGTCATCGACGATCTCCTGACGGGCCCGGCATGCGCATAGCGACTTGGAACATCAACGGCGTCAAAGCGCGACTCGACACAGCGACAAACTGGCTGCGTTCCGCCCAGCCCGACATCGTCTGCATGCAGGAGACCAAGTCGGCCGACGAAGCGTTTCCGACCGAGCCGTTCGAGGATCTCGGCTACAATCTGTCGCTCCATGGCAAGAAGGGCTTCAACGGCGTCGCGATCCTCTCCAAGCTGCCGCTCGAAGACGTTTCGCGCGGTCTCCCCGGTGACGACACCGACGACCAGCCGCGTTTCATCGAGGCGGTGGTCTCGTTCGGTGACGCGGCGCTGCGGGTAGCGTCGATATACCTCCCCAACGGCAATCCGGTCGGAACGGAGAAGTTCGACTACAAGCTGCGCTGGATCGAACGTCTGGTGGCGTGGACGAGGACGCGGCTTGCGGCGGACGAGGCGTTCCTGATCGGCGGCGACTTCAACATCATCCCGGACGAGCGGGATGCGCGGTTTCCGGAAGCCTGGACCGGCGACGCTTTGTTCCAGCCCGAGAGCCGGCATGCCTGGCGGCGGCTGATCAATCTCGGGCTGACCGACGCCTTCCGCACAACGATCTCGGCCGACGGCCACTACACGTTCTGGGACTATCAGGCCGGCGCCTGGCAGAAGAACAACGGCATCCGCATCGACCATTTTCTGATGTCGCCGAGCGCGGCCGATCTCCTGGCGGCGACGGCCATCGACAAGCGCGTTCGCGGCTGGGACAAGCCGTCAGACCATGTTCCGATGATGGTGGAACTCGCCGCCTGACGGCGGCTTGCCTCAGCGCGCGTCGGCGGCCTCGGCGGGCGGCACGTCGACGGCGAGCCAGCCTTCGGCGAGTTCGATCGCAGTCCGGCGCTCGGTCTCGGTCGCCAGCGCCATCGCTTGCTCGTGCATGCCGCGGATTTCCGGGTTCGCGCCGCCAACCCGCAGATGCGCGAGATGGAGGTAGGCAAGCCCCAGCACCTCCTGGCGCTCGACGCCGTCGCCCTGGAAGAGAAGATAACCCAAGAGGGCCTGGGCCGACGGGTTGCCGGCCTCGGATGCGCGCAGCGCCCAGCGCGCCGCTTCGGCCGGATCGGCGTCGCCGACCTCGCCGCGGTAGAACATCACCGCCAGATTGTACTGGGCTTCCGGGTCGTTATAGAGCGTCGCGGCATCCCAATACATCTGCATCGCCGCCTGCAGATCGACCCCGCCCGTTTCGTCGACATTGCGATAATAGTCGCCAAGCGCAACGAAGGCGTCAGCCACGAAAGGCCGGTCGGGATTGAGCGGCGGCGTGTTCTCGGTGTCGTTGGCGATGTCGGCGAACATCTCGAAGGCGCGATCGTCGTCACGCTCGACGCCCTCGCCACGCGAATACATACGGCCGACCATCCACTTGGCGCGGACATGCCCCTGATCGGCGGCGTACTCGAAGGCATCGAGCGCCGTGACATGATCGCCGGCGCGATAGGCCTCCATGCCGAAACGATAGGCATCGTTCGGCGTCGATATCTCCGGTGTCGGCTCGAAGGCCATCGCCGGTGCGGCGGCCAAGCCGACCGCAGCAATCAGAAGAACAACGCGAAACCCGTTACAAATCCGCATAGCTCACTGTTTCCGCCCCACCTCCAGGATGGGTCACCGCCCCCTTGCGGGCTGGGCCGACGCCCTGACCGAACTTCCAGATCGCGCCGCTGCGATAATCCGTCTCGCGCGGCTGCCATTCCTTGCGCCGCGCTTCGAGTTCCTCGTCGCTGAGTTCCACCTCGAGTGTACCGGCGACCGCATCGATCGTGATGATGTCGCCGTTGCGCAGGAGCCCGATCGGACCGCCGACTGCAGCCTCCGGCCCGACATGGCCGATGCAAAAGCCACGGGTGCCGCCGGAGAAGCGGCCATCGGTGATGAGCGCGACCTTCTCGCCGGAGCCCTGGCCGTAGAGCGCCGCCGTGGTCGACAGCATCTCGCGCATGCCCGGGCCGCCTTTCGGGCCCTCATAGCGAATGACGAGAACGTCGCCGTCCTCGTATTCGCGCGCGCTGACGGCGGCGAAGCACTCTTCCTCGGAATCGAAGCACCGGGCCGGGCCCTTGAACTGCTGGTGCTTGAGGCCCGCAACCTTCACGATCGCGCCGTCCGGCGCGAGATTGCCGGCAAGGCCGACCACGCCGCCGGTCGGGGTGATCGGAGCGTCGGCCTTGCGGACGACGTCCTGATCATCGTTCCAAGCGACGTTCTTCAGGTTCTCGGCGATCGTCCGGCCGGTGACCGTCATGCAGTCACCGTGGAGGAAGCCATTGTCGAGCAGCGTTTTCATGAGCATCGGG
Organism: uncultured Bauldia sp.; assembly: GCA_964611195.1. Taxonomy (GTDB): domain Bacteria; phylum Pseudomonadota; class Alphaproteobacteria; order Rhizobiales; family Kaistiaceae; genus JADLGL01. The sequence goes on along the minus strand of CAZSXA010000043.1, from coordinate 4,876 downwards.
ACGCCGCCAGCTTCGTAGAGATCCTTGGCGACATAGCGGCCGCCCGGCTTCAAATCCGCGATATAGGGCGTCTTCCTGAAGATCTCGGCGACGTCGAAGAGGTCGAACTCGATCCCGCATTCATGAGCAATCGCAGGGAGATGGAGCGCGGCATTGGTCGAGCCGCCCGACGCGGCGACGACGGTCGCGGCGTTCTCCAGCGCCTTCCTCGTCACGATGTCGCGAGGGCGGAGATTGCGGGCGACGAGCTCCATGACCATCTCGCCTGCCGCCATGCAGAAGCGGTCGCGAAGGCCGTAGGGCGCCGGGGCGCCGGAGGAATAAGGCAGCGCCAGCCCGATCGCCTCGGAGACGCAGGCCATCGTGTTCGCGGTGAACTGGCCGCCGCAGGCGCCCGCCGACGGGCAGGCGACATGTTCCAGATCGTTGAGGTCCTCCGACGACATCTTGCCGACGGAATGAAGACCGACCGCCTCGAAGACGTCGACGACGGTCACGTCCTTACCCTTGTAGGAGCCGGGCAGGATCGAGCCGCCATAGATGAAGACCGACGGCACGTTGAGGCGGACCATCGCCATCATCATGCCGGGCAGCGACTTGTCGCAGCCGGCCATGCCGACGAGGGCGTCATAGCCGTGGCCGCGCATGGTCAGTTCGACGGAGTCGGCGATGACCTCGCGCGAGACCAGCGAGGACTTCATGCCCTGATGGCCCATTGCGATGCCGTCGGTGACGGTGATCGTGCAGAACTCGCGCGGCGTGCCGCTGGCCGCGGCGACACCGTGCTTCACCGCCTGCGCCTGGCGCATCAGCGAGATGTTGCACGGGGCGGCCTCGTTCCAGCAGGTCGCGACGCCGACGAAAGGCTGATGAATCTGCTCATCCGAGAGGCCCATCGCGTAGTAGTAGGAGCGGTGCGGAGCGCGCTCGGGGCCCTCCGTCACGTGCCGGCTCGGCAGCCGATTCTTGTCGATCGTCTTGGCGTCCATCTGAAATCCTGAAGTTCGATCCGTTGGCCGTTCCGGCGCCGCGCGTGTTCAGCCCCCTGTTGCGCGACGGTCCCGCGACCGCTGGAATGGCCGTAAGTCTATTCAGTTTATGGCTGAATGGCGGCGGATGGGTTGAGATCGGCGGCCGCAGCGACGTTCCGGTCACGCCTGTGGCGCCAAGGCAACAGTAGCGATGGCCGCCGGAGTTGGTGCTAGGTGGCCCGCACGGACGTCCCCGCAACAGACTGGATATCGCAGATGAGGCTGAGGATCCCCGCAATCCTCGTGATCGTCCCGCTTCTTTCCGGATGCTTCCTCAGCGACGCTCCGCTGATCACGGAGGAGACCGCGGACTATCCGTTCATGCGGATGAACTATGAAGCCTATCCGAGCGAGCGCTTCGTCTACACGCCGGACGGGCCGGACACGACAGACACGCTGATCCTTCGCGACGGTGTCTACCGCCTCACGGCGGAGGCCGACCGCGCCGCCGAAATCCTGGTGCGCCATGTCGGCGACGGCCTCTACATCATCCAGCTGATGCCGGGCGGTGCCGACGACCCTTATCTCTATTTCGCGGCAACATTGGACCGGGACGAGATGAGGATCGTGCTCCACCGTGCCGAGGCGCTGCCGGGCGATTTTCGGCCCGGCGCTGCGGAATGCGAGCCGGAGATCGCCTGCCTCAGCGATATCGGCGTCCTCGCCGACATCGCCCGCGAGTCGATCGCAGCCGGCGAGCGGCCGGTGGCCTGGCTCGACATCTTCGAACTGCATTAGGCGGAGCGTGCCGGGAAGCGTCGCTGCGGCCGAAGCGAAGCCGGAGAGCCGGAACCTTTTGGCGCACGTTGAGGTTCCGGATCGGCCTGGCGGCCGTCCGGAACGACGGCTTTTTCAGCTGCGGCGGACGCGGCAACGATCGTCGGCGCTAGTCCAGCCCCAGCTTCTGCTTGAGCAGTTCGTTGGCGGCCTGCGGGTTGGCCTTGCCGCCGGACGCCTTCATCACCTGACCGACGAACCAGCCGAGCATGGTCGGCTTGGCCTTCACCTGCTCGACCTTGTCGGGGTTGGCGGCGATGACCTCGTCGATCACCGCCTCGATGGCGCCGGTATCGGTGACCTGCTTCATGCCGCGGGCCTCGACGATCTCCTTCGGATCGCCGCCCTCGGTCCACAGTATCTCGAAGAGTTCCTTGGCGATCTTGCCGGAGATCGTGCCCTCGTCGAGTAGGTCGAGAAGGCCGCCGAGCTGAGCGGTCGAGATCGGGCTGTCGGCAACGCCGTGGCCGTCCTTGTTAAGGCGGCCGGCGAGCTCGTTGATCACCCAGTTGGCCGCGACCTTGGCATCCCGTCCCTCGGCCAGTTCTTCGAAGAAAGCGGCAGCGGCGCGGTCGGAGATCAGCACATTGGCGTCGTAGGGAGTCAGCCCATAGTCGGCGATGAAGCGCTGCTTCTTCTCGTCCGGCAGTTCAGGGAGGTTGGCGCCCAGTGCGTCGACCCAGGCCTGTTCGAGCGTCAGCGGCAGGAGGTCGGGGTCGGGGAAATAGCGATAGTCGTGCGCCTCTTCCTTCGAGCGCATCGGCCGCGTCTCGCCCTTGCCGGGGTCGAAGAGCCGCGTTTCCTGCTCGACCGTGCCGCCGTCCTCGATGAGATCGACCTGGCGGCGCGCTTCTTTCTCGATCGCCTGTCCGACGAACCGGATCGAGTTGACGTTCTTGATCTCGCAGCGCGTGCCGAGCGGATCGCCGGGGCGGCGCACCGAAACGTTGACGTCGGCCCGGAGCGAGCCCTCCTCCATGTTGCCGTCGCAGGTGCCGAGATAGCGGAGGATAGTGCGGAGCTTGGTGAGGTAGGCGCGCGCCTCTTCCGGCGAGCGCATGTCGGGCCTGGAGACGATCTCCATCAGAGCGACGCCGGAGCGATTGAGGTCGACATAGGAATAGGTCGGGTGCTGGTCGTGCAGCGACTTGCCAGCGTCCTGCTCCAGATGAAGCCGCTCGATGCCGACCGTGAACGAGGTCCCGTCCGGCAGGTCGACGATGACCTCGCCCTCGCCGACGATCGGCTGCTTGTACTGCGAAATCTGATAGCCCTGCGGCAGGTCGGGATAGAAGTAGTTCTTGCGGTCGAAGACGCTGAAGAGGTTGATCTCGGCCTTGAGGCCGAGCCCGGTGCGCACCGCCTGCGCGACGCATTCCTCGTTGATCACCGGAAGCATGCCGGGCATCGCCGCGTCGACGAAACTGACGTGATCGTTCGGCTCGCCGCCATAGGCGGTCGATGCGCCGGAGAACAGCTTGGACTGCGAGATCACCTGTGCATGGACCTCCATGCCGACAATGATCTCCCAATCGCCGGTCGCGCCCTTGATGTATTGGGCGGGCAGCGCCTCGCGGGTGGTGATGACGTTCATGCGGCTTCCCGTATTGCGGCCCGAGGCGAAGGGCAAGGCGACACCTGCATCCTCAAGCCCGCGTTTTCCGGTGGTAGGTCAATGCGTGGCGGATCAGCGTCGACAGTTTGCCGGCATCCGGCAGGTCGTCGGCGCCGAAATGAACGGCTCGGGTTCCTTCGTAGGTGAAGTCCTCCGGGAACCTCGTCCGGAAGTCCGGCACGATCGACGTCTGGCAATGGGCATAGATCGCGTAGCCGCCCTCTTTCGGTACGCCAAGGCGGATCGGCGAACTCATTCCTTTGTCCGCCCGATATGAGGGCTGGCCCCATTTGAGCGTTTCCTCGACCGCCCCGACGCCCGGCGTCGCGGCTGCCGTCTTGAAGATCAGTGCGCGGAGCGTCAGCAGCCGGGCTCGCGTCGGCTCCGGGAACGAGGCGAAACAGGCCTCGATTTCAGCGCTCGCGAAGGGGGGCTCGATCCTCGCCACCACCCGTCAGACTCCGTCTGCCTCGGCGAGGAGCGCCTCGGCAATCGTCGCCCGTTCCTGCTCGATCGACTCGCTCGGCATCCGCCGCCCGGCGCGGCCGTACCAATAGCCAGCGTTGGAAAGATCGCCCTCGACGCGATGGAGATGGGCGTGGACCCAGGCCGCATCGGGGCTCGGGTCGTCCTGCACCAAAACATGCGCCTCATCCCACTCGCCGCGTGCGGCGTGCCACAAGCCGCGCAGCGGTACGTCGAGGCCGTCGGGCGGCGCGGGCTGATCGATCGAGCTGAGGAGTTCCTCGGCGGTCATTGTCTCCGGCCCCTGCCCTCACCACCAACGTGTCGGAGAGAACGATCCCGCCGCGTCCTCGATGACACGGCCTGTGGCGAACAGCGTCTCTTCCTCAAACGCCGGCGCAATCAGTTGGAGGCCGAGCGGCAGACCTTTGCCGTCGAGGCCGGCGGGAACGGAGATGCCGGGCAGCCCCGCCATATTCGCGGTCACCGTGAAGATGTCGTTGAGGTACATCTCGATCGGCGAGGCGTCGGCCTTGGCGCCGATGCCGAAAGCTGCGCTTGGCGTCGTCGGCGTCAGGATTGCGTCGACGCCCGCCTCGAAAGCCGTCTCGAAATCCCGCTTGATCAGGGTCCGCACCTTCTGGGCGCGGAGGTAATAGGCGTCGTAGTAGCCGGCCGAGAGGACGTAGGTGCCGATCAGGATGCGGCGCTTGACCTCGGCACCGAAGCCGGCGGCGCGGGTGTTCTCGTACATCGAGATCACGTCGTCGCCCGGAACGCGAAGGCCGTAGCGGACCCCGTCATAGCGGGCGAGGTTCGACGACGCCTCGGCCGGTGCGACGATGTAGTAGGCCGGCAGCGCGTACCTCGTGTGCGGAAGGTTGATGTCGACGATCTCGGCGCCGGCGTCCTTCAGCCAGTCGCGGCACTGCTGCCACAGCGCTTCGATCTCGGTCGGTATGCCGTCGACGCGATACTCGGCGGGAAT
>CAZSXA010000042.1:0-14593 GCA_964611195.1 uncultured Bauldia sp. | reverse complement strand
CCCTTCGGGGTCCCCTTCCTTCCGACGCTTGCCGACGCGCTGCTCTCCGGGCGGTTCGGCGCGCTCGACGCCGAAGAACCGCTGGCGCTCGCCGACGCGACGATCCTGCTGCCGACCCGCCGCGCCGCGCGAAGCCTCCGTGACATCCTTGTGCGGCGCTCCGGCAGACGCTCGGCGGTGCTGCCGCGCATTCGTCCGATCGGCGACGTCGACGAGGAGGATCACATCCTTGCCGGCTCCGACGGCCGTGCCGCCGACGCGATCACCCTGCCGCCGTCGATCTCGCGCCTCGACCGGCTCCTGACTCTGGCGACCATGATCCTCGCCTGGGGCCGGGCGACGCGGGCTGCGCGCGCAAGCGATGGCGAGCAGGATCTCATCCCGGCCTCGGCTGCCGATGCCCTCCGCCTCGCCGGCGACCTCGCCCGGCTCATCGACGACATGCAGACCGCTGGCGTCGACTGGCGGGCGCTGGACCGCCTCGCGCCCGACGAACACGCCGGCTACTGGCAGCTTACGCTCGAGTTCCTGGCGATCGCCGGTGCCGAATGGCCGCGGTTTCTCGCCGAGCAGGGCTTTGCCGATCCGGTCGAGCGCCGCGACCGCCTGATCCGCGCCGAGGCGGAACGGCTCCGCGCCGCGCCGCCGCGCGGCCCGATCATTGCCGCCGGTTCGACCGGCTCGATCCCCGCCACAGCCGAACTGCTGAAGTCGATTGCCCGCATCGATAGCGGCGCCGTCGTGCTGCCGGGGCTCGATCAGTCGCTCGACGACGCAGCGTGGGAAGCGATCGGCGACCCCGCCGACCCGGAGAGCGGCGCACCGAGCCATCCGCAATACGGGCTCAAGCGGCTCATTGCCGCGATCGGCATCCTCAGATCCGATGTCGAGCCGCTGGCAATCGCCGCCGCCCGTGGCGACGCCCGCGCTGTGACGGTCAGCCGCGCCATGCGACCGGCGGAGACCACCGACTCCTGGGCCGATGCGCCGACACTCGACGAGGAGGCGCTGGACGGTCTCGCCGTCATCGAGGCAGCGAACGAGCAGGACGAGGCGCTCGCCATTGCCACCGCCCTTCGCGAAACGCTCGATGAGCCCGAGGCCACGGCGGCTCTCGTGACGCCCGACCGGTCGCTGGCCCAGCGCGTCGCCGTGGAGCTCCGGCGCTGGCGGATCGAGGTCGACGACTCCGCCGGGCAGCCACTCGATCAGTCGCCCAACGGAACGTTTGTGACGCTGGCCGCCGAGGCCGTCTTCTCCCGTGACGTCGTTTCACTGCTCGCTCTCGCCAAGCACCCGTTCGCGCGTTTCGGCCAGTCGCGGGCCCGCTGCCGGCGTGCGGCAAAGGCCCTGGAGCTTGCCGCGCTCCGCGGACCTGGCGCCACCGGTGATCTTGCCGATCTGCCGGAAAGGCTCGCCAATATCCGCTTCGCCATGGAGATGCGAGCCGAGCGGATCGCGCCGCGCGCGCGTCGCCGGCTCGGCAAGCATGATTGGGGGGCGGCGGAGAAGCTGGCCAAACGAATCGCCGATGCGCTGGGGCCGCTGCAGGACCTTGCGGACTCGCGAACGGTTTCCGTCGGTGAGGCGACCGAACGTCTGATCCAGGCGCTCACCATGATCGCGGGCGAAGGCGAGACGGAACGATCGACTCTCTGGTCCGGCCGTGTCGGCGAAGCGCTCGGGGCTCTTCTTGCCGGCCTTGCCTCGTCCGAGCGTCTAGCTGTCCCGCCGCGCGAGCTTCCGGGCTTCCTCACCGCGGCGATGGCCAACATCGTCGTCGCTCCGGAGCCCGCCGGCGACCCGCGCATTCACATCTGGGGCGCACTCGAAGCGCGGCTGCAAACCGTCGACCTCATGATCCTCGGCGGTCTCGACGAGGGCGTCTGGCCCGGTCAGATCCGCTCCGATCCGTGGCTCTCGCGTCGGATGCGCGCGGAGATCGGCCTACCGCCGCCGGAACGACGCATCGGGCTCGCGGCGCATGACTTCGCCGAAGGGCTCGGTTCCGAACGCGTGATCCTCAGCCGGGCGAAGCGCCGGGGCGGGTCGCCGACGGTCCCTTCACGCTGGGTGCAGCGCCTCAAGGCAAGCACCGGCACGGAACGTTGGCAGATACTCGGCGCGCGCGGCGACCGGCTCACCGAACTGGCGCGCCGGCTCGACCGGGTGGAGCCGGCCGACATCCGTCCGGCGAGGCGGCCCAACCCGACGCCGCCGCTCGAAGCCCGGCCGGCGCAACTTTCCGTCACCGCTATCGAGAACCTCATCCGCGACCCCTATGCGATCTATGCGCGCTACGTACTCGGCCTCGACGCGCTCGACCCGATCGGGCAACGCGCCGACCCGCGGGTCCGCGGCATCCTCATCCACGAGACCTTCGCCGCGTTCACAGAGCGCTGGTCGGGACCGTTCGACCAAACGGCGCGCGAGCGCTTCCTCGCGATCTGGCGCGACCATTTCCGCGAGATCGCCGCCTATCCGGAAGTTCACGCCGTGTGGCTCTTGAAGGCCGAACCGATCGCCGACTGGATGATCGACTGGGAGCGCGGCCGCGACGCCGATGTCGCCGCCCGCCATGCCGAGATCCCGGGCGAACTCACGCTGCAGATCGCCGGCGAGCCGTTCAAGCTGACCGCGCGAGCCGATCGCATCGACGAGATGGCCGACGGACGGATCGCCATCTACGACTACAAGACCGGCGTGCTGGCCTCGCCGAAGCAGGTCCTCATCTTCCAGCCGCAGCTGGCGCTCGAAGGCGCCATCGCGCAGGCCGGTGGCTTCCGGTCGGAACTCGCGGACCGCAGCCTCGCCGAGCTCGCCTGGATCGGCCTTGGCCGGATCGGCAAGGGCGACATCCTCCACTCCGCGGTGGACACCGACCGAACGCCCGACGGTGTCGCGTCCGAGGCGCTATCGCGGCTGCGGATGCTCATCACCGCCTATCGCGATCCTGCGCAGGGCTATATCTCGCAGGCGCGGCCGATGTTCGAGCGGCGTATTCCGGGCGACTACGATCATCTCGCCCGCGTCGCGGAGTGGCGCTACGCGGTCGGAGGCGAGACGTGAGCGCGCCGGTCCGTAAGGTCGATCCGACGACTGAGGCTGCGCAGCTCGCGGCCTCTGATCCCGAGCGCTCGGCGTGGGTCTCGGCCAATGCCGGCTCGGGCAAAACCCATGTCCTGACGCAGCGCGTCGTCCGGCTGCTGCTCGCCGGCGCCGACCCCGGGCGACTCCTCTGCCTCACCTTCACCAAGGCTGCCGCGGCCGAGATGGCCAATCGGGTGTTCGAGCGCCTCGGCAATTGGGCATGGATCGACCGCGAGGAACTGACCAGCGAGCTGCAGTCGCTCCTTGGCCGGGCGCCAACGCGAGAGGAACTGACGCGGTCGCGACGGCTGTTCGCCCGTGCACTCGAAACGCCGGGCGGCCTCAAGATTCAGACCGTCCATGCCTTCTGCGAGCGACTGCTGCATCAGTTCCCGTTCGAGGCGGGCGTCTCGGGCCATTTCGAGGTGCTCGAGGAGAACGCGGCGAACGTCCTCATCGGCGAGGCGAGGCGCGAGATGCTGGCCGTCGCGGCCGCCGATCTCGCCGGTCCGCTCGGCCAGGCGCTCCGCACCGTGGTGCTGGCCTCGAGCGACCGCGGCTATGAGGACGCGATCGCCGAATTGATCGAGGATCGTGCGCGTTTCGAAGGGTGGCTCGCCGCCAATGGCTCGTTGGACGCCTGCCTCGCCGATCTCGCCGAGGCGCTGGGCGTTGCCGACGCGCGGTCGCCGGAATCGGTCGAGGCGGAGATCCTTTCCGGCATGCCGTTCGACGACGTCAGCCTCCGCCGCCTCTGCGACCTCCTCGCTGCGGGCGGCAAGAATGACACCAAAGCAGCGGCGCGACTGGCCCCCTATTTCGAGGCCCGGGACGAGCGTGGCCGGCTTGCCGCCTATCTCGATCTCTTCACCACCAGCAGCATGACGATCCGCAAGGCGAATTCGCTCATCACCAACCGCGTGCGCAATGCCTGGGACGAGATCGACGAGATCATCACCCGCGAATGCAAACGGCTCTCAGGCCTCTTCGACACGATCGCTGCGGCGGAATGCTATGCCGTGTCGGCGTCGGTGCTGCGGCTGGCCGACTCCGTTCTGTCCGCCTATCGCCGCAAGAAGTCCGTCCGCGGGTTCCTCGATTTCGACGACCTCATCGCCCGCACCGTCGACCTCCTGCATCGCTCCGGCGCGTCGCAATGGGTGCACTACAAGGTCGATCGGGGGATCGACCACATCCTCCTCGACGAGGCGCAGGATACCAGCCCCGGGCAGTGGCGCGTGATCACCGCGCTCGCCGAGGAGTTTTTCGCCGGCGAAGGCGCCGCCCGCGGCACGCGCACGCTGTTCGCGGTCGGCGACGAGAAACAGTCGATCTATTCCTTCCAGGGCGCCGTGCCGGCGTGGTTCAGCCGGGTCAAACGCGAGATCGCGGCCCGCGCCGCCGGGGCCGGACAGGGATTCTCCGATGTCGAGCTCAAGGTCTCGTTCCGCTCGACGCCCGACATCATCGCCGCGATCGACGAAGTGTTCCGGCCCGAGCTCGCGCATCGCGGCCTGGCGTCGGAGACCAAGCCGCCGGTGCATGAAGCGATCCGCCGCGGCGAGCCGGGCGAGGTCATCGTCTGGCCGATGGAGCCGGTGCCGGACGCCGACGAGCCGGGCGACTGGGCCGAGCCGCTTGACCATCTCGGCCAGTCGGCGCCGGAGATGGTGCTGGCGACACGGATCGCGCGCACGGTGAAATCCTGGCTGGCGCCGGGAGAGGCGTCGCGCCTTGCCAGCGGCAAGCGCATCCGGCCGGGCGAGATCCTGGTGCTGACGCGGAAGCGCGGGCCGCTCACCGATGCGATCAATCGCTGCCTCAAGGCGGCGGGTGTCCCGGTGGCCGGCGCCGACCGGCTGTGGCTCGCCGACCATATCGCAGTGAAGGATCTCGTCGCGCTCGGCGATGTCGTGCTGCAGGAGAACGATGACCTCTCGCTCGCCGCCGTGCTGAAGAGTCCTCTCTTTGGCATGTCGGAGGATGCGCTCTACGCCATCGCGCATGACCGCCACGGCCGCTGGCTGTGGCAGGCGCTGAAGGAAGCCTCCGACGCCGAGCCGTTCCAGTCGGCCTATGCGACGCTCGAGAGAATGCGCAGCGATGCGGGCGCTGTTACGCCGTTCGCGTTCTATGCCGACGTGCTTGGCCCGCGCGGCGGCAGGCGACGTTTCGCCGAACGGCTGGGCGCCGAGGCGGAGGACGTGATCGACGAGTTCCTGGCGCAGGCGCTGGCCTTCGAGCGGCTCGAAACGCCTTCGCTGCAAGGCTTCCTCGAATGGATGCGCTTCACCGCGACCGAGATCCGCCGTGAGAGCGACTCGACGCAGGATGCCGTCCGGGTGATGACGGTGCACGGCGCGAAGGGACTCGAAGCCGATATCGTCTTCCTCGTCGACGACGGCTCCGCACCGGCCCATGCCGGGCACGACGCCAACTTCCTGGCGATGACCGACGATCCGGAGGCGGCCGAGCCGGCGCCGCTGGTGTGGGCGCGCGGATCGCGCAAGCGACCGGAGATCGTCCGCACGCTCGGCGAGCGCGAACGCGACAAGGCGAAGGAGGAGTACCGCCGCCTCCTCTATGTCGGCGCGACTCGGGCACGCGACCGGCTGGTCGTCTGCGGCACGCTGAAGGACAACGCGACCGATCCCAATGGCGGCTGGCACGCTCTCGTCACCGCAGCTCTCGCGCCGACGGCAACCGAGTCGACGGCGATCGACGGCGCCGCAGAACTGATCTGGCGGAAGGAAGCCAGCGCCCCTGCCGCGGCACGCGAAGATGATGAGCGGTCTCAGGCGGCGCCGATCGAGACCCCCAGATGGCTGCACCGGGCGGTGACGCCGGCGCGGCTCGTTCGGACCGTCACGCCGTCGCGACTTGCCCAGCCCGGCGCGCCCGACGAGACGGTGCCGGCGAGCGCCCCGACCGCGCGCGGCGGACGTGAGCTCCGCCGCGGGCAGCTGCTCCATCGCCTGCTGGAGGCATTGCCCGAACGGCCGGAGGCGGAGCGCAGCGCGGCGGCCGAGCGCTTCATTGAGGCCGTGGGCGGTGACTTCCCGGCCGACGAGCGCCGGCAGATGATCGAAGAAGTGATGGCCGTCCTGGCCGATCCAGAATTCGCCGCCGTGTTTGCCGCCGGGAGCCGCGGCGAGGTCGAGATCGCCGCGGATCTCGAATCGGCCGCCGGCACCGTTCGGCTCTCAGGGCGGATCGACCGCCTCGCCGTGACCGATCACGAAGTCCTGATCGTCGACTACAAGACCGACCGCCCGGCCCCGGAAACGGCGGCGGACATCCGCCAGTCCTATGTCGCGCAGCTTGCCCTTTACGCCAAGGCGATCGCGCCGCTTTACCCGAATCGAAGCATTCGGGCCGCATTGCTGTGGACGGAGGTGCCGGCCCTGATGGCAGTTCCGGCCGCCCGTCTCGAGGAGGCAGGAGCCCGCGTCTTGGCCGGACCGCCGAGGTCCGACGGCCAGCCGCCAGACCCCGATTTGCCGGCCGCTTGACGCGGTCGGGGGCGCTTCCTACGTTCCAATCAACGCATTTAACCGAGGTTCCTCCCATGCCAAACAAGGTTACCGACGGCTCGTTCGAGCAGGATGTTCTGAAGTCCGACGGCCCCGTCGTCGTCGATTTCTGGGCCGAGTGGTGCGGTCCGTGCCACGCGATTGCCCCTGCGCTCGAAGAGCTCGCGACGGAACTCGACGGCAAGGTGACCATCGCCAAGCTCAATATCGACGAGAACCCGCAGACGGCGATCCGCTACGGCGTTCGGTCGATCCCGACGCTGATCATGTTCAAGAACGGCGAGCCGATGGCCATGCAGGTCGGCGCCGCGCCGAAGAGCCGGCTGTCGGACTGGATCCAGAAGGCGATCTGACCGGCCGACTTCCGCAACGAATAGACAAGGGCCCCGGCAATGCCGGGGCCTTTTTCGTTCAGGCCGGCGGCGTCTCGTTCTGCGCCAGCACTTCTCCGGCGAGGTAGAGCGAGCCGGAGATGAGGACGCGCGGCGGCTCGCCGTCGCGTGCCGCCGCCGCGGCCAGCGCGGCCTCGACGGATTCAGCCGTCTCGCCCGGAATGCCAAGCTCCGCTGCCGCAGCCACGAGATCGTCGGGGCTGTGGGCCTCGTGCCCGCGCACCGGCACCGCCGTCACGGAGCGGGCAAGACCGGCGAACGGCGCGAGGAAAGTCGCCGGGTTCTTCGTCGCCACCATGCCGATGATGAGATCCAGCGGCCGAGCCGCGCGATCCTCGAGATCGGCGATCGCCTCGGCGATGGCGGCAGCCGACCCGGCATTGTGACCGCCATCGAGCCAGACTTCGCCGAGCCGCTCGGAGAAACGATCGATCAGCCGGCCGGCGGTCAGGCGCTGCATGCGTGCGGGCCAGTCGGCCGCCGGGATGCCGCGTTCAAGCGCCTCGGCAGTCATGGGCAGGCGGGCGGCGCGGATGGCCGCTATCGCCGTACCGGCGTTGGCAAACTGATGCCGTCCTACGAGCCGCGGCGGCGGCAGATCGAACAGACCGTCGGTGTCCTGATAGACGAGCCGGCCGCGCTCCGGATAGGCCTGCCAGTCCTGGCCGGCGATCGACAGCGGCGCGAGCTTCGACGCCGCAACGCGCTCGATGACCGCAAGCGCGTCGGCCGTTTGCGGGCCGACGACGACCGGCCGGCCGGTCTTGATGATGCCGGCCTTCTCAGCCGCGATCTCGGTGATCGTCTCGCCGAGGAAGCGCTCATGGTCGATGGAGATCGGCGTGATCACCGTCGCGGCGGGATCGGGCACGACATTGGTGGCATCGAGACGACCGCCGAGGCCGACCTCAAGCAGCGTCACATCGGCCGGCGTGTCGGCGAAAATCTGAACTGCCGCCGCAGTGGTCAGCTCGAACTGGGTGATCGGCTCCTCGCCATTGATCCGCTCGACGCGAAGCAGCGCCTCGACGAGCGTATCATTGTCGACGAAGCGGCCGCCATCGGGGCCGCCGAGCCGGATGCGCTCATGGAAGCGCACCAGATGCGGCGAGGTATAGGCGTGGACCCGCAACCCGCCTGCCTCCAGCACCGAGCGGATGAACGCCGTCACCGAACCCTTGCCGTTGGTGCCGGCGATGTGGATGACCGGCGGCAGGCCGAGATCCGGCCGGCCCATCGCCGTCAGCAGCCGCGCGATGCGGTCGAGCGACAGGTCGATCTGCTGCGGATGCAGCGACCGCATCCGGTCCAAAATGGCGCTCAGCCTATCCATCGACGAGTCCGTGGCGATCGCGGGCCGGCGGTCAGGACTGCGCCTGAGCCGTGTCGGCCGGAGCCTCCGCGGAAGGCGCGGCATCGGCGGGCTCACCGGCCTCCTCGGCCGGCTGCTGCGGCTCGGGCTCGGCAGCCTTCTCGGCGGTGACCTGCTTGCTCTTGTCCTTGACCGCGAAGCCCTCGAGCTCCGCGCCCATGGTCAGCAGTCGGCAGATGCGCGAGATGACGTCGCGGAGGTCGTGGCGGTGGACCACCATGTCGACCATGCCGTGATCGCGAAGGTATTCGGCGCGCTGGAAGCCTTCGGGCAGCTTCTCGCGGATCGTCTGCTCGATAACCCGCGGCCCGGCGAAGCCGATGAGCGCGCCAGGCTCGGCGATATGGACGTCGCCCAGCATCGCGTAGGACGCCGTGACGCCGCCGGTGGTCGGATTGGTGAGGACGACGATGAACGGCAGCCCGGCTTCGCGGAGACGCTGCACCGCGACCGTCGTCCGCGGCATCTGCATCAGCGAGAGGATGCCCTCCTGCATGCGGGCGCCACCGGAGGCGGCGAACATGACAAAGGGCTGCTTGCGCTCGCGCGCTGCATCGAGGCCGGCGATCACCGCCTCGCCGGCGGCCATGCCGAGCGAGCCGCCCATGAAGGAGAAGTCCTGCACTGCGGCGACCATCGGCACGCCCTCGACCGCGCCGGCACCGACGAGGATGGCGTCCTGCATGCCGGTCTTGGCGCGCGAATCCTTCAGCCGCTCGGTGTATTTACGCTCGTCACGGAACTTCAGCGGATCGACCGCGACGTCCGGCACCGGGATGTTCTCCCAGCTGGCGCCGTCGAAGAAGTAGTCAAGGCGGGCGCGGGCCGACATCCGCATGTGGTATCCCGACACCGGAACAACGAAGTGGTTGTTCTCCAGGTCGCGGTGGAAGACCATCTCGCCGCTCTCCGGACACTTGATCCAGAGGTTCTCCGGCACCTCGCGGCGCGGGAACATGCCCTTCAGCTTCGGTCGTACGAAGTTGTTGATCCAGTTCAAGGAATCAGCGTCCTCTCGTCAGCACCGGGTTTCCCGGCGATTCCCGTCGCGGCAGTCTAGCCGGCGACCTCGGCTCGCGCCAAATGGGTGCCGGACGCCAGCTCTGCGATGAGGTCGGTCACGGCCTTCACCGTACTGCCGGTCGCCTTGCCATTGTCGTCGAGCGTTGCGGCGATCGCGTTGACGATCGCCGAACCCACCACGACACCGTCGGCCGTCCGGCCGATCGCTGTCGCCTGCCCGGCTGTCTTGACGCCGAAGCCGACGGCTACAGGCAGATGGGTGTGGCGCTTGATGCGGTCAACCGCGGCCGACACCTTGCCGACATCCGGCGACGCGGTGCCGGTGATGCCGAGGATCGAGACGTAGTAGACAAAGCCCGAGGTGTTCGCGAGCACCGCCGGCAGGCGCTTGTCGTCGGTCGTGGGCGTCGCCAGGCGGATGAAGTTGATGCCACGCTCGATCGCCGGCAGGCAGAGCTCATCATCGGCCTCGGGCGGCAGGTCGACGATGATGAGGCCGTCGACGCCGGCTGCCTTGGCGTCGTCGAGAAAGCGCTCATTGCCGTAGGAATAGATGGGATTGTAGTAGCCCATCAGCACGATCGGCGTCGCGTCGTCTCCCTGTCGGAACTTGCGGACCATCTCCAAAGTCTTCGCCATCGTCTGGCCGGCGCGGAGCGCCCGCTCCGAGGCGCGCTGGATCGGCGGGCCCTCCGCCATCGGGTCGGAGAACGGCATGCCGAGTTCGATGATGTCGGCGCCCGCGGCCGGGAGGCCCTTCAGAATCTCCAGCGAGGTCGCCGCGTCCGGATCGCCGGCGGTGATGAAGGTGACGAGGGCCGGTCGCCCCTCTTCGCGCAGCGCCGCGAAGCGCCTGTCGATGCGGGTCTCGGCCATCGTCAGATATCGACCCCGAGATGCTTGGCAACGGTGTAGACGTCCTTGTCGCCGCGGCCGCAGAGATTCATCAGGATGATCTGATCCTTGTCCATCTGCGGCGCGAGCTTGATGACATGCGCCAGCGCATGAGCCGGCTCGAGCGCCGGAATGATGCCCTCGACGCGAGTGAGCATCTGGAAGGCATCGAGCGCCTCCCTGTCGGTCGCCGGAACATAGGTGACGCGGCCGGAATCCTTCAGCCAGGAATGCTCCGGCCCGACGCCGGGATAATCAAGGCCGGCCGAGATCGAATGGCCTTCGAGGATCTGTCCGTCGTCGTCCTGCAGCAGATAGGTGCGGTTGCCGTGGAGGACACCGGGACGGCCGCCGGTCATCGAAGCGGCGTGGCCGGTCGGCGTATCGAGACCGTGGCCGCCCGCCTCGACGCCGTAGAGCTTCACTTCGGCATCGTCGAGGAACGGATGGAAGAGGCCGATGGCGTTCGAGCCGCCGCCGATGCAGGCGACCGCGGCGTCGGGCAGCCGGCCCTCGCGCTCGATCAGCTGCTGCTTCGCCTCGATGCCGATCACCGACTGGAAGTCGCGGACCATCGCCGGATAGGGGTGCGGCCCGGCCGCCGTGCCGATGAGATAGTAGGTGTCCTCGACATTCGTAACCCAGTCGCGGAGCGCCTCGTTCATGGCGTCCTTGAGGGTGCCGTTGCCGGCCGTGACCGGCTTCAGCTCGGCGCCGAGAAGTCGCATGCGGAAGACGTTCGGTTGCTGCCGCTCGACGTCGGTCGCGCCCATATAGATGACGCAGGGGAGGCCGAAGCGCGCGGCGACCGTCGCGGTCGCAACGCCGTGCTGGCCGGCGCCGGTCTCGGCGATGATCCGCGTCTTGCCCATGCGGCGGGCGAGCAGAATCTGGCCGAGGCAGTTGTTGATCTTGTGGCTGCCGGTGTGGTTCAGCTCGTCGCGCTTGAAATAGACCTTCGCGCCGCCGAGCTCCTCGGTCAGCCGCTCGGCGAAATAGAGCGGGCTCGGGCGGCCGGCATAGTTCGTCGAGAGGTCGTCGAGTTCGGCCTGGAACGCCTCGTCCTTGCGCGCGCGCTCATAGGCCTCCTCGAGTTCGAGGATCAGCGGCATCAGCGTTTCGGCGACGAAACGGCCGCCGAAGAGACCGAAGAAGCCCCGGTCGTCCGGACCGGAGCGAAGGGTGTTGGCGACGTTCACGATGCGGCCTCGGCAGGTTCGGATGCGGCCATGCGTGCGGCGGCGACGAAGGCACGGATGAGATCGGCGTCCTTGCGGCCGGGCGCCGTTTCGACGCCCGAGGAAACATCGACCGCGGCGGGTGCTGCGACGCGGATCGCCTCGCCGACATTGGCGGGGTCGAGTCCGCCGGAGAGCATGAACGGCGACGCCCCGCCCTCGAGCAGGGTCCAGTCGAAGCTGATGCCGTTGCCGCCGGGAAGAAGCGTGCCTGCCGGCGGCTTGGCGTCGAACAGGATCATGTCGGCGACGCCCCGATAGCGATCCGCAATGGCGACGTCCGATACCTCGCGAACAGGTATCGCCTTCAGCACCGGCAGCCCGTAGCGGCCCGCGATCGCAGCCACGCGGTCGGGGCTCTCCGTGCCATGCAGTTGCAGCCACGCCGGCGCTATAGCGGTGACGATTGCGTCGAGCGTCGCGTCATCGGCTTCGACCGTCAGGGCCACGACCTCAGCGCGGCCGCGGACACGCTGCGCGAGTTCGGAGGCGCGGTTCAGCCCGAGGTGACGCGGGCTCGCGTCGTGAAAGACAAGGCCCACCATATCGGCGCCGGCGGCAGTCGCCGCGTCGATGGTCTCCTCGGTGGAAAGGCCGCAGATCTTGATCGAAATCGTCATCGTCACGCTGCTTTGGCACGATTGCCGCGCGCTTGTCCAACGCCGCCCGAACGGCGGGAAAGCCGGTCTATGGCGCGGGCCTGCGGTCTCCCGGAGGAGGCAGCGTGGTCGCTGCGGGCTCCGCATGATGGTTCTCGCGCCTGAGGCGCTCCGCCTCGGCGTGCTCCTGCCTCGCGGCACGACGCCAGCGGCCCTGCCGCACCCAGGTTGCCATGCCGCCGACAAGGAGGCCGATCACCGCGGCCGCGAACAAGAGCCAGTAGAGCGGGAGCTCGAAGGAGAGCGCCGGGTCCGTGGCGTCGAACGGATCGAGCGAGAACACGACTTCGTGGCGGTTCGCAACGGAGATCGCGATGACGACCACCGCGATCGGCACGAAGACAATGAGCTGAATGGCGCGCTTCACCGCGGCGAGACCTCGTCAATCGCCGTCGTTGAGCCGCTCCCGCATCTCCTTGCCGGTCTTGAAGAACGGCACATACTTCTCGCTCACCTGCACCTTGTCGCCCGTGCGCGGATTGCGTCCGACACGTGCGGGACGGTTCTTCACCGAGAAGGCGCCAAAGCCGCGCAACTCGACACGGTCGCCACGGGCCAGCGCATCGGTGATGGCGTCGAGAACCGCGTTGACGATGTGCTCGACATCACGCTGGTAGAGGTGCGGGTTCTCCGCAGCGATCGCCTGCACCAGCTCGGACTTGATCATCGCGCGGCCCCCACGGCTCTGATCTGAGAGCGGCGAGCCTGCCAAAGGGCCTGACTACGGTCAAGGCTAAGGTGATGGCGCAGCGAAGTTTTCTCGGCGGGGCGACTTGTCGGTCACGCTCCGCCGAGAGCTGAATGTCGGCCGGTCAGCTGACCTTGTCGTCGTCGCTATCCGCGGCTTCGCCTTCCGATGCCTCGGAAGCGTCGGCCTCATCGGAGGCCTCCGGCTCTTCGGCTTCATCGGCCGCTTCGGACTCGTCGGCAGTGCCGTCATCCTGACGCGCCTTCAACGCGGCACCAAGGATATCGCCAAGCGAGGCGCCGGAGTCGGTGGAGCCGTATTGCGCCACGGCCTCCTTCTCCTCGGCGATCTCGAGCGCCTTGATCGAGACGGAGACCCTGCGCGCCTTCTTGTCGAAGTTGGTGACGCGGGCGTCGAACTTGTCGCCGACGGCAAAGCGCTCCGGCCGCTGATCGCCGCGATCGCGGGCAAGATCGGCACGGCGGACGAACGCGGTGAGCTCGGTGTCGGCGATCCTGACTTCAAGGCCGCCGTCCTTCACCTCGAGGACCTCGCAGGTGACGACCGCGTTCTTGCGGACCGTGTCGGCATCGGCGAACGGATCGCCGCCAACCTGCTTGATGCCGAGCGAGATGCGCTCCTTCTCGACATCGACGTCGAGCACCTGGGCGCTGACGGTATCGCCGCGATCATAGTCCTCGATGGCAACCTCACCCGGGCGGTTCCAGTCGAGATCCGACAAATGGACCATGCCGTCGATGTCGCCCTCGAGGCCGACAAACAGACCGAACTCGGTCTTGTTCTTGACCTCGCCGGTGACTTCGCTGCCGACCGGATGGGCCTCGGCGAAGGCCTCCCACGGATTGGCCAGGGTCTGCTTGAGGCCGAGCGATATCCGGCGCTTCACCGGATCGACCTCGAGCACCATCACCTCGACCTCCTGGCTGGTGGAGATGATCTTGCCCGGGTGGACGTTCTTCTTGGTCCACGACATCTCGGAGACGTGGATCAGGCCCTCGATGCCCGGCTCCAGCTCCACGAACGCGCCGTAGTCGGTGATGTTGGTGACGCGGCCGGTGAACTTGGCGCCGACCGGATACTTCGCCTCGATGCCCTCCCACGGATCGGCCTCGAGCTGCTTCATGCCGAGACTGATGCGGTGGGTCTCCTGATTGACGCGGATGACCTGGACCTTGATGGTCTGACCGATCGAGAGGACCTCGGTCGGGTGGTTGATGCGACGCCAGGCGATGTCGGTCACATGGAGCAGACCGTCGATGCCGCCGAGGTCGACGAACGCACCGTAGTCGGTGATGTTCTTGACGACGCCGTCGACGACCTGGCCTTCCTCGAGGCTCTGCACCAGCTCCGAGCGCTGCTCGGCCCGGGTTTCCTCCAGAACGGTGCGGCGGGAGACGACGATGTTGCCGCGGCGCTTGTCCATCTTGAGGATCTGGAAGGGCTGCGGCGTGTGCATCAGCGGCCCGACATCGCGCACCGGGCGGATGTCGACCTGGCTGCGCGGCAGGAAGGCCACGGCACCGTCGAGATCGACGGTGAAGCCGCCCTTGACCTGATTGAATATCTGGCCGGTGACCTTCTCGTTCTTCTCGAACGACTCTTCGAGGCGGCCCCAGCTCTCCTCACGCCGCGCCTTCTCGCGCGACAGCATGGCCTCACCGAGCGCGTTCTCCACGCGCTCCA
>CAZSXA010000041.1:0-15339 GCA_964611195.1 uncultured Bauldia sp. | reverse complement strand
ACATCGACAATGACGGCATCGGCGATGCCTGCGACGACTTCAACGATCGTGACGAAGACACTGTCGCCGACGAGAACGACAACTGCCCGGATACGCCGAACACCGGCCAGGCGGACATCGACAATGACGGCATCGGCGATGCCTGCGACGACTTCAACGATCGTGACGAGGACGATGTCGCCGACGAGAACGACAACTGCCCGGACACGCCGAATACCGGTCAGGCGGATACCGACGGCGACGGCGTCGGTGACGCCTGCAACGACGCCGACGACGGCGACGGGGACGAGTGGTCGGACGCACTCGACAACTGCCCGGATACGTCCAACCCGGATCAGTTGGACTCGGACGGGGACGGTGTTGGCGACGTGTGCGACGAATGCCCGTTCGACGAGTACGACGAGTGCGGGTGCGTCGAGTGCTGCTTCTGCTGCGAGGGCAGTGAAAGCAGCGAGGGCTGCTTCAGCAGTGAGGGCAGCGAGGGTTGCTTCTGCGTCAAGTAGCGGCGCTGCGACGTTGGCACCAAGCGGGCGACCGATTGCGAGGCCGCTCGACGTCGGCCTTCTGTCAGGACTGCAGGCCGGCGATCTCGCGGTTGGCGAAGTCGAGGCGGGTAGCGACGACGCGGACCATGAAGCGGTGGAACTCGCACGCGACGCGCGGGTCGTCCCGCTCCATCTCCCTCAGCCCTTCGGCCGAGAGCCGGTAGGCGACGCACTTCTGGTCGACTCGCACGCTGGCGCCGCGCGGTACGGTGCGATAGAGGCCGATTTCGCCGAGAACCGTCGGCCCCACCATGCTGCGTAGCCGAAGCTCACTCCCATCGGTCGCCCGGAACAGGATCGTCACCCGGCCGGTATAGAGGAGGTAGAGCGCATCGGGCTCGGCGCCCTGGTCGAAGATCACGGCGCCCTCATCGAACTCGACCGGATCGAGATACGTCAGAAGATGGGCGAAGGCGGAGGGTTCGCCGATTTCACCGGCGAGCCACTCGTCGGCCGAGCGGATCTGCTCGTCGGTGCTGACATGCTCGGCGATCGTGATGTCCTCGCACCATTCCAGTGCTGAATCGAGGTCGGGGAAGACACGGGTCAGCGCCACGTCGTCGCCGACGAATCCGCTGGCGCGCAGGGCCTTCTCGACGCCGGGCGGCACGGACGACAAGGCGATGCGGAACGACTCGCGCTCAGCAAGGTTCTTCAGTTTGCCGAAGCTCAGCACCGCCGAAGAGTCGATGCCGAGGACCTGGCGGAAGTCGAGGATCAGACTCTGTAGCTTGTCTTCGCCCGTCTTGCCGATGAGCTCCCGCACGTCGAGCAGGAGCCTGTGCGCACTGCCGAAGAACATGAAGCCGTGGAGCCACATGATCTGGATCCCTTCGCCATGCTTGAGCAGGGCTTCCTCATGCATGAGCGGGCGATCGACACGGCTGCGATAGGCGCTGCGATCGAGCCCCTGGCGTACGGGACGCACGCGACTGGTGTTGACGGCAAAAGTGACGCAGGCCGCCACGATGCCGACGACGACGCCGGCGACGAAGTCCCAGGCGACGATGGCGAACATGATCGCCGCAACCTGGAAGTAGTCGGTGAGGGGCATGGTTCGCCGATTGCGGATGAGCCACTCATGCAGCATGTCCGTGCCGATAAAGAAGAGGAGCCCGCCGACGACGGGGATCGGCACGAGCTCGAGGGCGTTGGTGCCGACCAGCAGAACCAGGAGGCAGATCGCGCCGGTGATGAGACCGGCGGCGCGGCCCGTCGCGCCGATCCGACGGTTGATCAGCGTCCGGCTGACCGAGACCGTTCCGACCATTCCGCCGGCAAGGCCGACCGCCATGTTCGCGGCGCCGTTGAGGCGAAGCTCGTAGTCGACATCGACGTCGAGCTTGCCGTCGACCTCGATCGCGACGAGGCTGAGCAGCAGCGTCATCACCGTGACGGCAACGAGACCGACGAACTCGCCCGATCCCTGCAGAAACACGGTGAAGTCGATCCTGGCCGCTTCTTCGATAAGCCGGACCGGGTTCACCCATTCCGACCCGCCGCCAACATCGAGAAGCCAATGGGTGTCCGCAGCCTCTTCCAGGCTGGTGCCGGAGGCGGCGATAACAATGTGAACCAGCACAATCGATCCAACCAGCATGGCGGGCAATGCGAGCGGGTGGCCGCTGCGTTGCGCCAGCCACAGCGCGATGCCGACTGCGAGACCGGCCACGATCTGGGGCAGATGGAGGTCGCCGATAGCCTGAAGGCTGGACCACGTGATCGTCTCGCCGGCAAGGAGGCCGAGCCCGCCGAGCGCGAGCAGCCAGCCGGCTGCGGCCATGAAGCCGCCGACGACCGGATAGGGCACATAGCGGATCCACTTGCCGAGCCGGAACTGGCCGAGAAGGAAGAGGATGGCGCCGGTGGCGAGCGTGCCGACGACGAGCGCGGCGAGGACGATCAGCCCGAGTTCCTCGCTGGGGACGTCGTCGGCCATCGTGGTGGCGATGAACGCTGCCATGATCGCCAGCACCGTTGTGGGCTTCGAGTCCGGGCCGGCGATGACGTAGGGCACGCGGCTCCACAGAGCGAAGATGATGGCCATCAAGGCGGCGCTGACGAGGCCGAAACCCAGCGCCATCGGCATGAAATCGATGAGATCGCCCGAGAAGATCAGCGCGACATAGCTGAGCGTGGCCGTCACCACGACAATGGGCGTGACGGCACCTGCGACGACTTCTTTCCGCGAAACCCTCATGCGTCGCCCAGAGTGACATTGGCTCAAATACGAACGGTCGCAGCGGCGCTCGCGCACTGCTTATAGGCTGCCGGAGCGCTGCAAGGAATGCACCTCGTGCCGGCAAGTACCGAGATTCTCAAGAGGAATGTCGAAAGGGGCCACGGTGTTGCCGCGCCACATAGGGGCACGCCATTGGCGGCGCGCACTGGCCCGAAGCGGTGATGGTCGGAGTGGCAGGATTTGAACCTGCGACCCCCTCGTCCCGAACGAGGTGCGCTACCAGACTGCGCTACACTCCGCCGCAAGGCGGCCGATTTATAGACTCCGGCCGGCGCGCCCGCAACCGGAGCAGACCGCCGAAACGGCCGTTTGCGAGACCGCGGGCGTCTCGCTAGAACGGGCAGCCGCCGAGGGCGGATTGGGGCGTGGCCAAGTGGTAAGGCAACGGGTTTTGGTCTCGTGATCCCAGGTTCGAATCCTGGCGCCCCAGCCAGCCAATCCCCGCGGATGTGGGCAGGCGGGCAGCGACACGGCAATGCCCGCCACCCGGGTTAGGCAAAGGTCCGCGACAGTGCGAGCGCGACTTCATAAGCCGCATAGGCGGCGAAGCCGAGATAGACGGTCGTGAGTGCTGCGTAGGCAGGCCTGCTGAGTTCGTGCTCGGCTGCCTGCACGCGGACCCGCGGCTGGCTGGGCTGGCGGTGACGGACATGTCGATCGGGCGCTTCCACGGTGGCTCTCCGATAGCTCGTTGCAGATATGCAGCGAATTACGGAGCGCTCTTCGTGCTGGATGCCTCCGCGGCCATTTGGTGAGTGCAATCTGTTGTGACCGGCGCTTGGCGATCTGCGCACGCTCGTTCATCGTAGGGCAGATTTCGCGATCGCGCCGGGACGGCCTACGCCGCCTCGAGGATGATCGTTGCGAGCGGCGGAATGGTCAGCGACACCGAATGCGGTTGGCCATGCGACGGCTCGGCCTCGCTTTGGAGCGTGCCGTTGCCGACATTGCCTCCCCCATAGGCGGCGGCATCGGTGTTGAGCACCTCGTGATAGCTGCCGGCCGGAACGCCCAGGCGATACCCTTCCCGGACCACCGGCGTGAAGTTTGACACGACAATGGCGACACTTCCCGGTTCCTCGCCGCGTCGAATGAAGCCGAAGACGCTGTTGTCGGCATCGTCGCCGACGATCCATTCGAAGCCGGCGCTTTCGCAGTCGAGTTGGTGCAGTGCCGGCGAGCGGCGATAGAGCCGGTTGAGATCGCCGATCAGCCGCTGAACGCCGGCGTGCTCGGGTTCGTTCAGGAGATGCCAGTCGAGGCTGGTGTCGTGGTTCCACTCCTTCTCCTGGCCGAACTCGCCACCCATGAAGAGAAGCTTCTTCCCGGGGTGCCCCCACATGAAGCCGTAATAGGCGCGAAGGTTGGCAAAGCGCTGCCAGCGGTCGCCCGGCATCCGTCCGAGGATCGAGTGCTTGCCATGCACCACCTCATCATGGCTGAGCGGCAGGATGAAGTTCTCCGAGAACGCGTAGAGCAGGCCGAAGGTCATGTTGTTGTGGTGATAGCGGCGATTGACCGGATCCTCGCTCATGTAGCGGAGCGTGTCGTTCATCCAGCCCATGTTCCATTTGAAGCCGAAGCCGAGGCCGCCGACATAGGTCGGCCGCGAGACCCCGCCCCAGGACGTCGACTCCTCGGCGACGGTGACGATCCCCGGCGCGTTGCCGTAGGTCGCCTCGTTCATGCCGCGCATGAAGTCGATCGCCTCGAGGTTCTCGTTGCCGCCATAGCGGTTTGGCACCCACTCGTCCGGCTCGCGCGAGTAGTCGAGATAGAGCATCGACGCGACGGCATCGACGCGAAGCCCGTCGATCCGGTAACGCTCAAGCCAGAAGCGGGCATTGGCGATCAGGAAGGCGGAAACCTCGCTCCGCCCGAAATTGTAGATCGCAGTGCCCCAGTCATGGTGGTAGCCCTGCCGCGGGTCGGCATGCTCGTAGAGATGCGAGCCGTCGAACTCCTTCAGACCGTGCGGGTCCTGCGGGAAATGGCCCGGCACCCAGTCGACGAGAACGCCGAGGCCGGCCTTGTGAGCGGCCTCGATGAAGGCTTCGAAGTCCTCCGGCGTTCCGAACCGGCTGGTCGGCGCGAACAGCGAGACCGGCTGATAGCCCCATGAGCCGTCGAAGGGATACTCGGCAATGGGCATCAGCTCGATATGCGTGAAGCCGAGTTCCGCGACATAGGGCACGAGCTGGTCGGCGAGCTCGCGGTAGGTGAGGTAGCGGTTGCCTTCGTCGGGCGAGCGCTTCCACGAACCGAGATGGCATTCGTAGATCGAGACCGGCTCGCGGCGCGGGTCGGTGTGGAAGCGGCCGGCGTCGTCGGCCGACGTGCCGGTGGGCGTCGGCGCGTCATGGATCACCGAGGCGGTGGCGGGCGGCTGCTCGGCGGCGAAGGCGAGCGGGTCGGCCTTTAGCGGTAACACAGCGCCTCTTGGCGTCCTGATCTCGTACTTGTAGCGATCGCCTTCGCGAAGGCCCGGGATGAAGAGCTCCCAGACGCCCGCCTGATGGCGGAGCCGCATCGGATAGCGGCGCCCGTCCCAGCCGTTGAAGTCGCCGACGACGGAAACCCGCTGCGCGTTCGGCGCCCAGACAGCGAAACGGTAGCCTTCGACGCCGTCGGCCTCCGCCTTGTGAGCGCCGAGGGCGTCGACGAGGCCATCCGATCCAACGGCCGTCACCGTACCGAGATCGGCGTCCGACAGCTGCGGCCAGAACCGGTAGGGGTCCTCGCGCAGCCACGAACCGCCGGTATTCTCGGCCCTGATCCGGTAGCGCGGAACCTCGCTGCCGACCGCGGCAACGAAGAATCCGGACGCATCGGTCTTCTCCATGTCGGCAATTGGCTTGTCGTCGTAGCCGACGAGCTGCGCCGAGTCCGCCTCGGGCAGGAACGCGCGCACCTCCCAGTTGCCACCATCGATCTGGTGCGGCCCGAGCACGGCGAACGGGTCGCCATGCCGCCCGCCGGCGAGGGCGTCGATATGATCCTTCAGCGCGTTCGCGTTGCCGCCGCGAGCCTTCGCGGGACCGCGTTTCGCATTCTTGTCCGTCATGTCGATTTCTCGCTATCGAGGATTTCGAGGACGCCACGCGCCGGCAGGTCGATCCAGTCCGGGCGATTGTTGGCTTCGTAGTTCACCTCGTAGAGGGCGCGGGCGAGCAAATGGAAGCGAAGCAGCCGGCGCCGGTCGGGCGCCGATCTCACCCATGCACGACTCTTGCCGGCCGAGCCTTCATAGGCGGCCATGAACGCGTCCTCGCACTGGCGACGCCATGTAGCCGCCGCCTCCAGGGCGTCGGTGGAAACCTCGCCGAAGCGTTCCGCCAGCGAGCGCGGCGCGGTCTCCGCGATATAGGCGAACGACCGCAGCATGCCGGCAACGTCGCGGAGCGGATGATCCTTCTTGCGACGGTGGTCCGATGATGTGCCGGGTTCGCCCTCGAAGTCGACGATCACGACGTCGTCCTCGGCAACCAGCACCTGGCCGAGATGGTAGTCGCCATGGACGCGCATTTTGCTCGCCGATCGCGGCGCCTTGGCGAGTTTCTTGAGGAGGGCCAAGCACTCCCGCTTGCGCTTAAGCAGCTCGACCTGAATTTCGGTCGGATGCTCGGCCGACTTGAGGAGGTCGAACGCCTGTTCGGCCTGCTGCATAGCGATCGCAAGCTGTGCCTCGCAGTCCTTTGCCGCAAGGGGTTCCGGGGCGAAGGCCGGATCGTCGGTTTCGCGGGCGAGGGCGGCATGGAGTTCGCCGGTGCGAAGCCCGATCTGCTCGGCAAGATGCAGGAAGCGCGACTTCGGCTCGAGCCCCGGCGTATCGCCGTCGGTGAGGACGAGACGCATATCGAGTTCGTGCTTGAGATCTTCGAGCGCGACCGAAGCGGCGTCGCCCTGGTTGACGACGAAGCCCTGCAGGATCGCGAGTGCGGTCGCGGTATCGTCAGGATCGACATACTCCACGACGCCCAGAAGCGGCGGCGTGTTCTTGTAGTCCGCCACCTCGGTGAGATAGCGCCCCATTTCGATCTCCGGATGAATGCCAGGCTGTAACAGACGAAACGCCTTCAGCATCATCTCGTTCCCGATTCCGATCGAGGTGTTGCTCTGGTCGGCCGATAGCCGCTGGACGCGATGCTCCGATGGATCGATCTCGGCGGGGAACCTTGTCGTGGCCGAGAAGCGGAGTCGCCCGCCTTCTGTCGCCGTGAGTTCGGCGCCTGAACGGATCGCCTCCACCATCGCGACGGCGAAGCCGGGGTCCTCCGAGGCGCCGAAGACGAGCCCGGTCTGGCGGCCGCGCCGTACCCGCGCCAATGCGTAGGGAAGCAGGGCGTCGTCGGCGCCGTCCGAAAACGCCATCGGCAGGAAGTAGCTCTGCTGGCCGCGCCCCTTCAGCGAGACATCGACGATCGCGAGGAGGAACGCCCCACGCCCGGCTTTGTCGTCGAGCGCTACCACGTCGCGCAGGAACGCGCCGGCAATCCGGTCGGTCTTGCCGGCGAACCACCGCTGTGTTGCGATGTAGCGCGGTGCGATCGTCCGCTCGAAGGCAGCCCGCTCGCGGCCGGTGAGCAACTGGCCGAGCGAACCGGTCCGCACCAGCGTGAAGAGTTCCGGCTGGATCGGGGGGCCGAGACGGTCGAGCTTCAGCGGCAGCGCCTTCAGCGAGAACCAGTAAAAGCCATAGGCCGGCAGCGTCAGCAGATAGGGGAGCTCGCCGATCGGCGGGAACTCCTCGCCGCCGGTCATCTCGACCGGCGTCAGGTCGCGATAGTCCGACATGTCGAGCTCGACGGCCTGGGGCGAACGCGAAAGGTTGGCGACGCACAGCACGCGCTCGTCGTCATATTCCCGCACATAGGCGAGGACCTTGCGGTTCGAGGGCAACAGGAAGCGCAGCGATCCGCGGCCGAAGGCGTTGAAGCTGCGCCGGATCGCCAGCATCCGCCGCATCCAGGAGAGGAGACTGGCCGGTGCCGTCTGCTCTGCTTCGACGTTGACCGACTGGAAGCCGTAGACCGGATCCTGGATCGCCGGCAGGAAGAGGCGCGCCGGATCGGCGCGGCTGAATCCGCCATTGCGGTCGGGCGACCATTGCATCGGCGTTCGCACCCCGTCGCGGTCGCCGAGATAGATGTTGTCGCCCATGCCGATCTCGTCGCCATAATAGACGATCGGCGTTCCCGGCATGGTCAAGAGGAGCGAGTTCATCAGCTCGATCTTGCGCCGGTCGTTTTCCAGGAGCGGGGCCAGCCGTCGGCGGATGCCGAGATTGATGCGGGCGCGGCGGTCGGCGGCGTAGAACGACCACAGATAGTCGCGCTCCTCGTCGGTCACCATTTCGAGCGTCAACTCGTCGTGGTTCCGCAGAAAGATGGCCCACTGCGTCCCTTCGGGTATCTCGGGAGTCTGGCGGAGGATGTCCGAGATCGGGTGGCGGTCCTCCTGCGCGATCGACATGTACATGCGCGGCATCAGCGGAAAGTGGAACGCCATGTGGCACTCGTCGCCTTCGCCGAAATAGGGCGCGGTGTCTTCGGGCCACTGATTGGCCTCGGCGAGCAGCATACGGTCCGGATAGCGCTCGTCGAGCGCGGCGCGGATCTTCTTCACCACGTCATGCGTCTCGGGAAGGTTCTCGCAGTTCGTGCCGTCGCGCTCGATGAGATAGGGAATGGCGTCGAGGCGGAGGCCGTCGACGCCGATATCGAGCCAGAACTGCATGACGTCGATGACAGCCTCGAGCACCTTCGGATTGTCGAAATTGAGGTCCGGCTGGTGGCTGTAGAAGCGATGCCAGAAATAGGCCTTGGCAACCGGGTCCCACGTCCAGTTCGACGGCTCGGTGTCGAGGAAGATGATCCGCGTATCTTCGTACTTCTTGTCCGTATCCGACCAGACGTAAAAGTCGCGCGCGTTCGATCCGGCCGGCGCCTTCCGTGCCCGCTGGAACCAGGGATGCTGGTCGGAGGTGTGGTTGATCACCAGTTCGGTGATGACGCGAAGGTCGCGCTTGTGCGCCTCGCGGATCAGCGTCCGGAAGTCGCCCATCGTGCCGTAGCTGCGATTGATGCCGCGATAGTCGGAGATGTCGTAGCCGTCATCGCGCAGCGGTGAGGGGTAGAACGGCATCAGCCAGATGGCCGTGACGCCGAGATCGCGGATGTAGTCGAGGCGGCGCGTCAGGCCCTTGAAGTCGCCGATCCCGTCATCGTTGGAATCGAAGAACGACTTGATGTGGACCTGATAGATAATGGCGTCGCGGTACCAGTCGGTTTGTGAACGATCGATCATGAGGTGTTGGTTCAAGCGATGGGGTTTGGGTGAATGGAAATCGCGGAATGCATAACGTCAGAACAGGTCGAGGCCGCGTGGCCGGTGATTGCCCAGCTGCGGCAAGGCATCGCCCAATCGACATTGGAGCAGCGTCTCGCCTCAGCCCGACCCGAAGGCTACCGGTTGTTCGCTGCGTTGCAAGACGGCCGCGTCGTCGGGGCCATCGGCTTCCGGTTGCTCCACGATCTGGCCTCCGGACGCTCCCTATACATTGACGACCTTGTTGTCGACGAGGGGGAGCGCGGACGGGACATCGGCAGGGCCCTCATGACCTTCGCCGAAGAGGCTGCAACGGGGGCCGGCTGTGAGGCCATCCGTCTGACCAGCGCCATGTTCCGCGAGGGTGCCCATGCCTTCTATGAGCGGCTTGGTTTCGCCCGCCCCGGCTACGTCTTCAAGAAGGAACTGGTGCCCCCGTCGAGCGCCTAGGATCACTTCGGCAGCGACATCCGCCAGACGACCACGGATCGGTCGGCCGGATCGAGCGTGATGTTCTGCACCTTGCCGGCCAGCGTGGACGCGTGGCCGGCGAGGAGGTCCTCGACGGCGATCGTCCCGCTGTCATCGAGGCCGAACTCCCACAGCGGCACCTCGTAGTCGGCCGACTGAACGTTGGCCGGGTCGAGATTGACGATGACCATCACGGCATTGCTGCGATCGGGCGTCGCCCGGAAATAGGCGATCACATTGTCGTTCCAGGCGTTGAGGAACTGCGTGCCGCGGACGTCCTGAAGCGCGACATTCTCCTGACGGGCGCGATTGAGCGCGGCGATATGGTCGCGGATGTTGCCGGGCGCGTCGAAGTCGCGTGCGCGGAGTTCGTACTTCTCCGAGTCGAGATACTCCTCGCGTCCAGGCAGCGGCTCGTACTCGCAGATCTCGAAACCGCTATAGATGCCCCAGCTGCCCGACAGCGTCGCCGCCAGCGTCGAGCGAACGATGAAGCCCGGCCGCCCGCTGGTCTGGAGGTAGTACGGATTGATGTCGGGCGTGTTGGTGAAGAAGTTCGGCCGGTAATAGGCCGCCATCTCGCCATTGAGCTCGCTCACGTATTCGGTGAGCCCCGCCTTGTCGTCGCGCCAGGTGAAGTAGGTGTAGGACTGCTGGAAGCCGACCTTCGCCAGCCGCTTCATCATCTTCGGCTTGGTGAACGCCTCGGCCAGGAACACAACGTCAGGATGCTTCGCATTGATGTCGGCAATGAGCCACTGCCAGAACGGCAGCGGCTTGGTGTGCGGGTTGTCGACGCGGAAGATCTTGACGCCGTGGGCGATCCAGAACGCCACAACGTCGCGAAGGGCATACCACAGGCCTGGAAGCGACGCGCCGTAGAAATGGACGTTGACGATGTCCTCGTACTTCTTGGGCGGGTTCTCGGCGAACTTCAGCGTGCCGTCCGGTCGCCAGTCGAACCACTCCGGATGCTCCTTGATCCACGGATGGTCCGGTGAGCACTGGATGGCGAAGTCGAGCGCGATCTCGAGGCCGTGCTCGGCGGCTGCGGCGACGAGCCGTTTGAAGTCGTCGAATGAGCCAAGTTCGGGATGGATCGCGTCGTGGCCGCCATGCTCGGAACCGATCGCGTAGACGCTGCCGGGATCGTTTTCTCCGGCGGTCAGGCTGTTGTTGCGGCCCTTGCGGTTGGTCGTGCCGATCGGATGAATCGGCGGAAAGTAGAGTACGTCGAAGCCGAGATCGCGGACATAGGGCAGCCTCGCGATGACGTCGTCGAACGTACCGTGCCGTTCCGGGTCGTTGGCGGCCGAGCGCGGGAACAGCTCGTACCAAGCGGAGAACACGGCGCGCTTCCGGTCGACCCATAGCGGTAAGACCTGGCGATAGCGGGAGACGTTGGAGCGGGGACCCCACACCGCCATCGCCTCCCGCATCTCGGGCGAGTCGAAGACCCCCCAACGGCCCTCGGCATCGGTTCCGTTGAGCCGCGCGCGCAGGTCCTCGAGCCTGGCGAGCTGCGATTCCGGAACGGTCTCGATCGCACGGTCGAGAAGGGCTGTGCCCTCCAGCAATTCCAGTTCGATGATCTGGCCGGCGTCGCGCTTCTTGCCGACCTCGGCGTGCCAGGAAGCGAAAGCGTCGCGCCAGGCCTCGATCGTGAATTCGTGGGCGCCGATGGCATCCGCCGCGATACTGCCCGACCAACGGTCGTTGTCGACGAAGTGCATCGGGGCTCGCTGCCACTCGCCCTCGCCGACCTTTCGATGAAGAATATCCGCGGCGATCTTGTCGTGCCCGTCGGAGAAGATGTCGGCCGTCACCTCGACGACATCGCCCTCGGCCGCTTTGGTCGCGAGGAAGCCGCGGTCGACCGAAGGCTCGACCGCCTCGATGACAACGCGGCCGTCGCCGGTCGGCTCGGCCGAAACGGTCGGGGTCTTCTTCTTGCCCGATGCAGCCCGGGCCCGCGTCGGTTTGGCCGGCGCTTTGGTCATGACGTTCCTGCTGCCGATTTGGGAGGATCGAAAGCGCGCCCTTCCGCTGCCATTGCTTCGGCGAAATTGTCAAGCGGCCCGCCCTTGGCCGCGAACGCCTCGATCCGCATCGGCAGGCGCCGCTGCCAGTTGGCGGCGCCGTCGGTAACCCCCGGAATGTTCTGCTGCTCCTTGGCGCCGACGATATCGTCGAGCTGCAGGCTGACAAGCTCCGACGGTCCCCGGGCGAGCAGCTTGGCGACCTCCAGGATCGGCGCCTGTTCGGGCGGCTCGATGTCTTCGACGAGGCCGTCCGTGTAGAGAAGCTCCGTCAGCTGCTGCTTGTCCGCCTTGCGCTCGCGGCGGCTGTCGTCGGCGTCGGAGGCGTCGAAGATGCCGTACTCTACCCGGATGTCGATGTCGCGCCCTTCCCACCACCCGGCGAAGGTCGCGAGATCGTGCGTGTTGACGACGGCGAGGACGTCCTGCGGATAGTCCGCCGGCGACTTCAGCGCGCCCTCATAGTCGCGCTCGAAGTAGAGCACGCGGTAGCTATAGACTCCGGATTCGGCGAGGGACTGCGAGAAGCCGTGCGGCGGCGTTCCGAGGTCCTCGCCGACGACGGCGCATTCGGCCCGGTGGCTTTCGATCCTGAGCGATGCAAACAGCGCCTCGGCCGGATAGGTGAGATACGCCCCGTCGCTCGCCGCCAGCCCGTCGGCGATCAGATAGAGCCGCCGCAGCTGGAACGCATGGTCGATGCGGATGCCGGAGGCGTGCCGCATATTGGCGGCGATCAACCGCCGGAACGCGGCGAGGCCGGTCTCCTCAAGCGCCAGCGGCGACATCGCGCGAAGGCCCCAATCCTGCCCCTGCGGCGCCAGGAGATCGGGCGGCGCGCCGATCGATGCGCCGGCGATATAGTCGGCCGGCGATGAGGCAAGCTCCGAGCCGTCGGGGCTGGCGCCGACGGCGAGGTCGGCGAAGAGGCCGAGCGGCATGCCGGCGTCCTTGGCGGCGGCCTGTGCAGCGCGCAGCTGGGTATCGGCGATCCATTGCAGCCAGGCATGGAAGTCGACGAGATCGTCGTCAGGCTCGGCGGCGTCCGGTGTCTCCGAGACCGCCTCGAAACGGGCATGGAAGGCGAGCTCGTGACCGCGCGCCTCCCTGAACTCGGCGAAGTCTCGGCTGCCGCCTTCCGACTGGAAGCGCTGCCACTGCCGCCGCAACACTTCGCGCTTCAACTGCCACACCGCAGGGTAGTCGATCAACGCGGCGTCGCGGAGCTCGGCAAGGCGATCCGCCGAGATCAGCTCGTCGATGTGACGGCGCGCCTCGTCTTCCATCCCGGCCACTGCCGTCGGGTCGATATAGATCGGGTCGAGGAACAGCCGCGACGAGGGCGAGTACGGTGAGATCATGCCGCGGTTTGCCGTGAACAAGGCATGCATCGGATTGAGCGCCAGGAAGCTCGCACCGGCCTCGGCCAGCGCCAGCGCGGTCGCCTTGATGGCGGTGCAGTCGCCGATTCCGAGATCGGTCTCCGACGAAAGCGCATAGGGCGGCGCCGACGCGCCCCATATTCGGATCGTCCCGTCCGGGCGCCAGCAGGTGTCCGGCGCGGCGATGATCGTCGATCGGAAGGAATCGCCGTCTCCCTCGACGATCAAGGGATGGTAGCCGGCCGGGAGCGGCGGCAGCGCCAGATGCTCGGCATCGCCATCGACCTGACCGCTCCCGAGGATGTCGCCGCTATCCTCGTGCTCGATGCGCCATCGACCGACGCTGGCGTCGGCGCGGATTGCGACATGCCTCTCCTCGCCGGCATTCGCAACCACGAGTCGCGGGACCGGGGTCTCCCAGCGCTTCTTCAGCCGCTCCCGGCTCTCGGCGATCGCCTCGCCGTCGCCCGACGGGAAGCCAAGCGCCTCGAGCAGGCTGGCGAGGGCGAGCGGCGAGGCCTCCGCCTGCCGGTGATAGGCGTCGGTGTAGCTGGTGTGAATGCCGGCAAGTTCCGCCAGTTCCTTCAGCGTCATCGAATGCTCGGCCGTCATGAAGCCGCGTTCAGCCGGCGGTCGATATGCCGCATGACGATGAAGGAACGCGGGGGCAACTCGGTGCTGCCGCCCGGCTTGAGCAGGGCCGCATTCGACGTCGGTGCTCCGTTGGCCTGATTGGTATCGAACACTGGCGTGAACGCCATGGCGGGAAAGTCATCGGCGAGCGCAAAATCGATCGCCTCGGCGCCGGAATTCATGAGCAGAAGCAGGCGCTGCTGCTCGCCGTTCTCATTGCCGATCTGACAACCGAGCGCTCGGCGCTCGACGTCGTGCCAATCATGGTCGTCCATCTCGTGCCCCTCGGCGGCGAGCCAGTAGACATCCTTGAGGCCGGTCTCCTCGATCACCCTGCCGCCCAGGAAGCCGCGCCGACGGAAGATGCCGGTTTCCTTGCGCAGCGCGGTAAGGCGTCCCTGGAGTTCGATGAAAGGCGCCTCGGTCTCGGCGAGCGTCCAGTCGACCCAGCTGGTCTCGTTGTCCTGGCAATAGGCGTTGTTGTTGCCGCCCTGGGTGCGGGCCAACTCGTCGCCCATCGTCACCATCGGCGTGCCGATCGAGGTCAGCAGCGACATCAGGAAGTTGCGCCTCTGGCGCGCGCGGAGTTCGAGGATATCGCGATCGTCGGTCGGTCCCTCCTCGCCGTGGTTCCACGACAGATTGTGACCGTGGCCGTCCTGATTGTTCTCGCCATTCGCCTCGTTGTGACGCTCGTTGTAGGAGACCACGTCCTGGAGCGTGAAGCCGTCATGGGCGGTGACGAAGTTGACCGAGGCCCAGCTATGGCGGCCCGAGGGTTCGTAGATCTCGCGTGAGCCGGCGATCGCCCGCGCCACCGCCGGCAGCTGCCCCGGGTCGCCCCGCCAGTAGGCTCTCAGCGTGTCGCGATACTGGTCGTTCCACTCGCTCCAGCCCGGCGGAAAGCCGCCGACGCGATAGCCGCCGGGGCCGGTGTCCCAGGGCTCGGCGATGAGCTTGACGTTCTGCAGCACCGGATCCTGGTGGATGGCCGCGAAGAAGGCGGAGCGCTGGTCGAAGTCGAAGGGACAGCGCCCCAGCGTCGAGGCGAGATCGAAGCGGAAACCGTCGACGCGGTAGGATTCCACCCAGTGCCTCAGCGAGTCGAGGATGAGCCGCAGCACATGCGGATGCGACGCGTCGAACGTGTTGCCGGTTCCGGTCGAGTCCCAGTAGTAGCGCGGGTTCTCCGGCGTAAGCTTGTAGTAGGTGGCGTTGTCGATGCCGCGAAACGACAACGTCGGCCCGAGCTCGTTGCCCTCGGCGGTGTGGTTGTAGACCACGTCGAGGATGACCTCGATGCCGGCATCGTGGAGCGCGCGGACGGCGCCGCGGAGCCCGGCCGCGCCCTCGTCGGAATAGTAGCGCGGCTCCGGTGCGAAGAAGGCGAGCGTGGAATAGCCCCAGTAGTTCCGAAGGCCCTTGTTGACGAGGAAGCGGTCGTCGACGAAAGCGTGGATCGGCAGGAGCTCCACCGACGTCACGCCGAGCTTAACGAGGTGCTCGATCACCGCGGGATGGGCGAGGGCGTCATAGCGTCCGCGGATCGGCCCCGGAACGTCCGGATGGAGCTGCGTCAGGCCCTTTACATGGGCCTCGTAGACCACGGTCTCATGCATCGGAATCCGCGGCGGCCGGTCGTCGCCCCAATGATGCACCGGGCTCTCGACCACGCATTTGGGCATCATGGGCGCTGAATC
>CAZSXA010000040.1:0-15353 GCA_964611195.1 uncultured Bauldia sp. | reverse complement strand
GTTCTACTTCCGCACGACCGACGTGATGGGTGTCGTACAGCTGCCGGAAGGCACCGAGATGGTGATGCCGGGCGACAATATCACGATGTCTGTCGAACTGATCGTTCCGATCGCGATGGAGGAGCGTCTCCGCTTCGCCATCCGTGAAGGCGGCCGGACCGTCGGCTCGGGCGTCGTCACCGAGATCATCAAATAGGTCAGACACGTAGTAGTCGGGCGGCGGGCGATCCCGCCGCCTCTCCTTTGGCGACAGGTATCCGGAACAAACGAGCATGAACGGCCAGAACATCCGCATCAGACTGAAGGCGTTCGATCACCGCGTGCTCGATTCCTCGACCCGTGAGATCGTCTCGACCGCGAAGCGCACCGGCGCCCGCGTACGGGGTCCGATCCCGCTGCCGACCCGGATCGAGAAATTCACGGTCAACCGGTCGCCGCATGTCGATAAGAAGAGCCGCGAGCAGTTCGAGATGCGCACGCATAAGCGCCTGCTCGATATCGTCGACCCGACGCCGCAGACAGTCGATGCGCTGATGAAGCTCGACCTTGCTGCCGGCGTCGACGTCGAGATCAAGCTCTAGCGGTTGGGGAAACGAGTCCGATGCGCGCAGGCGTGATCACTCAGAAGCTCGGCATGACCCGGATCTATACCGATTCCGGGGAGCAGGTGCCCGTGACTGTGCTGCGGCTCGACCGCTGCCAGGTCGTCGCGCACCGCACCGAGGACAAGAACGGCTACACGGCGCTTCAGCTCGGCGTCGGTATGGCCAAGGTGAAGCGGACGCCAAAGGCGATGCGCGGTCATTTCGCGCGCGCTCAGGTGGAGCCGAAGCGGAAGGTCGCGGAGTTCCGCGTCTCGCCCGACAATCTCATCGATGTCGGCGCCGAGATCACCGCCGATCATTTCGTCGTTGGTCAGTTCGTCGACGTTACCGGCACCTCGATCGGCAAGGGCTTTGCCGGCGTCATGAAGCGCCACAATTTTGGTGGCGGCAGAGCGACGCACGGCAACTCGATCACCCATCGCGCGCACGGCTCGACCGGTCAGCGCCAGGACCCTGGCAAGGTCTTCAAGGGCAAGAAGATGGCCGGCCATATGGGCGACGAGCGCGTCACGACGCAGAACCTGCGCGTCGTCAAGACCGATCCCGAGCGCGGCCTTATCATGGTCGCCGGCGCCGTCCCTGGATCGTCGGGCGGATGGATCCTGGTCCGCGACGCCGTGAAGCGGAAGCTGCCCGAGGGTGTGCCGGTACCCGGCGCCTTCCGCAAGGCCAATGACGACACGCCGCCCGCACCGGCTGCCGCCGATGACGAGGGACCCGCGAACGAGGCTGCCGAAGCTGCTGCGGGCGCCGAAGCGGCGCCGCCGCCGGCCGAGCCGGCATCGGTTGCGCCTGCCGAAGAGGCGGCCACGGCCGCTCCGGCAGAGGCCGAGAGCACCGAGGCCGCTGCCAGCGATGCGGCGTCAGGCGCGGGCGACACGAACGAAACTGCGGCCGACGACACCGCAAAGTCAGACGAGAACGACAAGGACAAGGCGTGATGGACCTCAAGGTAACCACGCTCGACGGCAAATCGGCCGGGTCGATCTCGGTCGCCGACGAAGTGTTCGGCCTCGAGCCGCGCGCGGACATTCTTGCGCGGACCGTGCGCTGGCAGCTCGCCAAGCGCCAGGCCGGCACGCACAAGAGCAAGAAGCGCGGTGAGATCGCTCGCACGACCGCCAAGATGTACAAGCAGAAGGGCATGGGCCGCGCCCGCCACGGTGCCAAGACCGCACCGCAGTTCCGCGGCGGCGGCAAGGCGTTCGGGCCCGAACCCCGCAGCCACGCGCACGACCTGCCGAAAAAGGTCCGCGCGCTCGCCCTGAAGCATGCGCTGTCGGCCAAGGCTCGCGAAGAGGCAATCATCATCGTCGACGGGTTGTCCGTCGAATCCGGCAAGACCAAGCCGCTTCGCGAGAATCTGAAAGCGCTCGGCATCGCCAATGCGCTCCTTATCGGCGGCAACGCGATCGACGACGATTTCCGTCTCGCCGCCCGCAACATTCCCAACCTCGATGTGCTGCCGGTGCAGGGCATCAACGTTTACGACGTCCTCCGTCGCAACACGCTCGTGCTGACCAAGGATGCCGTCGACGCGCTGCAGGAGCGGCTGAAATGACCAAGCTCAGCCACTACGACATCATCCGAAGCCCGGTGATCACCGAAAAGGCGACTATGGCGTCCGAGCAGGACAAGGTGGTCTTCATCGTCTCATCGGACGCCACCAAGCCGCAGATCAAGGAAGCGGTCGAGAAGCTGTTCGAGGTCAAGGTCAAGGCAGTCAACACGCTGAACCGCCAGGGCAAGCAGAAGCGTTTCCGCGGCCTCATCGGCCGACAGAGCGACACCAAGCGCGCGGTCGTGACCCTTGCCGACGGTCACTCGATCGACGTGACGACCGGACTGTAGGGAGAAGCTCGGAAAATGGCACTCAAGACCTACAAGCCGAATACGCCGGGCCTGCGCCAGCTGGTGACGGTCTCGCGCGACGGGCTCTACAAGGGCAAGCCGGTCAAGACGCTGTCGGAGGGCCTGACCGGCGCCGGCGGGCGCAACAATGCCGGCCGCGTCACTGCGCGCCGTCGCGGCGGCGGCCACAAGCGCACGTACCGCGTCGTCGATTTCAAGCGCGCCAAGCGCGGCGTCGCCGGCACCGTCGAGCGGCTCGAGTATGATCCGAACCGCTCCGCATTCATCGCGCTGGTGAAGTATGAGGACGGCGATCTCGCCTATATCCTCGCGCCGCAGCGGCTTGGCGCAGGCGACAAGATCATCGCCGGAGACAAGGTCGACGTTCGGCCTGGCAATGCCATGCCGCTCATTTCGATGCCGGTCGGCACGATCGTCCACAATGTCGAGATGAAGCCCGGCAAGGGCGGTCAGATCGCGCGCGCCGCGGGCGCCTATGCGCAGTATGTCGGCCGCGACCAGGGCTACGCGATCCTGAAGCTGAATTCCGGCGAGCAGCGGCTCGTCCACCAGAACTGCATGGCAACGGTCGGGGCGGTGTCGAACCCCGATCACAGCAACACCAATGTCGGCAAGGCAGGCCGCTCGCGCTGGCTCGGCAAGCGGCCGGCCGTCCGCGGCGTCGCCATGAACCCGATCGATCACCCGCATGGCGGCGGTGAGGGTCGTTCGTCCGGCGGTCGCCATCCGGTGACGCCCTGGGGCAAGCCGACGAAGGGCAAGCGGACCCGCTCCAACAAGTCGACCGACAAGTTCATCGCGCGCTCCCGTCATGCGCGCAAGAAGGGCAGATAGGGAAAAGCGACGTGGCGCGTTCGGTTTGGAAAGGTCCTTTTGTCGACGGCTATCTCCTCCGCAAGGCGGAGAAGTCGCGCGAGTCGGGCCGCAATGAAGTGATCAAGATGTGGAGCCGTCGCTCGACGATTCTGCCGCAATTCGTCGGCCTGACCTTCGGCGTGCACAACGGCCAGAAGCATGTGCCGGTGCTCGTGTCGGAAGACATGGTCGGCCACAAATTCGGCGAGTTCGCGCCGACACGGACCTACTACGGCCACGCCGCCGACAAGAAGGCGAAGAGGAAGTAGAGATGAGCAAGCCGAAGCGCCAGCGCGCTCTCTCCGACTCCGAAGCCTCGGCGAAGCTGAGGATGGTTCGCGTGTCGCCGCAGAAGCTGAACCTCGTTGCCGCGTCGATCCGCGGCAAGAAGGTCGGCCAGGCGCTCGCCGATCTCGAGTTCAGTCGCAAGCGCATCGCCGGTCCGGTGCGCAAGCTCTTGGAGTCCGCAGTGGCGAATGCTGAGAACAACCACGGCCTCGACGTCGACTCGCTCGTCGTCTCCGAGGCGCATGTCGGCAAGGCGCTTGTCATGAAGCGCTGGACGCCGCGCGCCCGCGGTCGTGTCGGCCGGCTGACGAAGCCGTTCTCCAACCTCACCATTGTCGTCCGCGAAGTCGAGGAGACTGCCTGATGGGTCAGAAGGTCAATCCCGTCGGGCTGCGGCTCGGCATCAACCGCACCTGGGATTCGCGTTGGTTCGCCAACAAGAGCGAATACGGCCAGCTGCTGCTCGAGGACATGAAGATCCGCGACACGCTGATGGAGGACCTCAAGCAGGCCGCCGTGTCGAAGATCGTCATCGAGCGCCCGCATCGTAAGGCACGCGTCACGATTCACTCGGCGCGCCCCGGCATCGTCATCGGCAAGAAGGGCGCCGACATCGAGAAGCTGCGCAAGAAGATCGGCGCGCTGACCGATTCAGAGGTGCACATCAACATCGTCGAGGTGCGCAAGCCCGAACTTGATGCAACGCTCGTCGCGCAGGGCATCGCCCAGCAGCTCGAGCGCCGCGTGGCCTTCCGCCGCGCCATGAAGCGCGCCGTGCAGTCGGCGATGCGCCTTGGCGCCGGCGGCATCCGCATCAATTGCGGCGGTCGTCTCGGCGGCGCCGAGATTGCGCGGACGGAGTGGTATCGCGAAGGCCGCGTGCCTCTGCACACGCTGCGCGCCGACATCGATTACGGCCAGGCCACCGCGAAGACCGCCTATGGCGCCTGCGGCGTGAAGGTCTGGATCTTCAAGGGCGAGATCATGGAGCACGATCCGATGGCATCGGAGAAGCGGCTCACCGAAGGCGAGCAGCCGGCCGGACGCCGGCGCGAAGCCGCAGCCTGAGGACTGAAGGATGCTGCAGCCGAAACGGACGAAGTTCCGCAAACAGCACAAGGGCCGGATTCGCGGCGACGCCACCGGTGGCACGAAGCTCAACTTCGGCGCCTATGGTCTGAAGTCGATGGAGCCGGAGCGGGTGACCGCGCGGCAGATCGAGGCCGCCCGCCGTGCCATCACGCGCCACATGAAGCGTGCCGGCCGGGTGTGGATCCGCGTCTTCCCGGACGTGCCGATCTCCTCCAAGCCGACTGAAGTGCGCATGGGTAAGGGCAAGGGCACGCCGGAATACTGGGCGGCGAAGGTGAAGCCGGGCCGGATCATGTTCGAGATCGACGGCGTCAGCGACACCATTGCCCGCGAGGCGCTCCGTCTCGGAGCGGCGAAGCTGCCGGTGCGCACACGCGTCGTGCAGCGCGTGGTCGACTAGGGAAGACGATGATGAAGGCGGAAGACATCAAGCGGATGACCCCCGACGAGCGGACCGACGAACTGGCGTCGCTGAAGAAGGAGCAGTTCAACCTCCGCTTCCAGCGCGCCTCGGGCCAGCTCTCGAACACGGCCCGGGTCCGCGAAGTTCGGCGCGACATCGCGCGCGTAATGACAATCCAGCGGCAGGATCAGGCCGCCAAAGCGAAGAAGGACTAGACAATGCCGAAGCGCGTGCTGCAGGGCATCGTCGTCTCAGACAAGACCGACAAGACGGTGGTCGTGCGCGTCGAGCGCCGGTTCACCCACCCGGTGCTCGCCAAGACGGTTCGGCGCTCGAAGAAATACCAGGCCCACGATTCCGAGAACGCCTGCAAGGTCGGCGACACCGTCTTCATCCAGGAGACGGCGCCCATTTCGAAGACCAAGCGCTGGGTGGTGATCGAGCAGCGGGCCCGACAGACCGTTTGAAGTGAAACCGGCGTCGAAGAGGCGCCCAAGAAGAGTTGGCGGTAGCCGATGATACAGATGCAGTCCAACCTTGATGTCGCCGACAATTCCGGCGCGCGCCGCCTGATGTGCATCAAGGTGCTGGGCGGTTCGAAGCGGAAATACGCCTCGATCGGCGACGTCATCGTCGTCTCGGTCAAGGAAGCGATTCCGCGCGGCCGCGTGAAGAAGGGCGACGTGATGAAGGCCGTGGTGGTTCGTACCGCGAAGGACATCCGCCGTCCGGACGGCAGCGTCATCCGCTTCGATCGCAATGCGGCCGTTTTGATCAACAATCAGAAGGAGCCGGTCGGTACGCGCATTTTCGGCCCGGTTCCGCGCGAGCTCCGCGCCCGCAACCACATGAAGATCATTTCGCTTGCTCCGGAGGTCCTCTAGATGGGCACGCGCATCAGGAAGGGCGATCGCGTCGTGGTCCTGACCGGCCGCGACAAGGGCCGGACCGGCGACGTCCTTGGCGTCCTGCCGAAGGAGAACCGCGCCATCGTCCAGGGCATCAATGTGGTCCGGCGTCACCAGCGTCAGACGGCTTCCCAGGAAGGCGGCATCGTTTCCAAGGAGATGCCGATTCACTTGTCGAACATCGCTCATGTCGACCCCAAGGACGACAAGCCGACGCGCGTCGGATTCAAGACCGACGAGAAGGGCAACAAGGTGCGCTACGCGAAGCGCTCGGGAGAGACGATCGATGGCTGAGGCGGCTACCTATGTGCCGCGCCTGAAGGCCCGGTACGAGCAGGACATCAAGCCGAAGCTCGTGGAAGAGTTCGGCTACAAGAACCCGATGGAAGTTCCGCGGGTCGAGAAGGTCGTGATCAATATGGGAATCGGCGAGGCTGTCGCGGATTCCAAGAAGGTCCAGTCGGCTCTCGGCGACCTTGCACTCATCTCCGGCCAGAAGCCGGTGGTGTCGCGCGCCAAGAAGTCGATCGCCACCTTCAAGGTGCGCGAGGGCATGCCCGTGGGCGGATTCGTCACGCTCCGTCGC
The DNA here is from genome assembly GCA_964611195.1 of uncultured Bauldia sp. Lineage (GTDB taxonomy): Bacteria > Pseudomonadota > Alphaproteobacteria > Rhizobiales > Kaistiaceae > JADLGL01. The sequence continues at coordinate 8,744 of CAZSXA010000040.1, read as the reverse complement.
GGCCGCATGTACGATTTTCTTGACCGCCTGGTCCATATCGCGCTGCCGCGCGTACGCGACTTTCGCGGTCTCAATCCCAAGAGCTTTGACGGCCACGGCAATTTCGCCATGGGCGTCAAGGAGCACATCATCTTTCCGGAGATCAATTACGACCAGGTCGACCAGGTCTGGGGCATGGACGTGATCGTCTGCACCAGCGCCAAGACCGATGATGAAGCACGCGCGCTTCTGCGCGCTTTCGACTTCCCGTTCCGCCAGAGCGGCGCACGGGACTGACTGGAGCAACGAATGGCGAAGAAGAGCCAGATCGAAAAGAACAAGAACCGCCGCCAGCTGGCTGCGCGCTATGACGAGCGCCGCCAGAAGCTGAAGGCGATCGCGCGGGACGAGAGTCTGTCGCTGGAAGAGCGCTTCCAGGCGCAGCTGAAGCTTGCAGAGCTTCCGCGCAACGCGTCGCCGACGCGCATCGTCAATCGCTGCGAGATGACGGGCCGGCCTCGCGCCTATTACCGCAAGCTGCGCATGTCGCGTCTCGCGCTGCGTGATCTCGGTGCCCAGGGCAAGATCCCGGGCATGGTCAAGTCGAGCTGGTAGGAAAGGGCGAAGAAGATGGTTCTGTCCGATCCGCTCGGCGACATGCTGACCCGCATCCGCAATGCGCAGATGCGCTCGAAGAGCAAGGTCTCGACGCCCGCCTCCGGGCTGCGTCAGCGCGTCCTCGACGTGCTGCAGTCCGAGGGCTATATCCGCGGCTACTCCGCGATCGACTTCCAGGGTCACTCGGAGTTCGAGATCGAGCTGAAATATTTCGACGGCGAGCCCGTCATTCGCGAGATCCAGCGCGTCTCCCGGCCCGGTCGGCGGGTGTATGCGTCGGTTCGCAATCTGCCCCGCGTCTCGAATGGCCTTGGCGTCGCGATTTTGTCGACGCCGAAGGGCGTCATGTCGGATTCCGACGCGCGGGAGAACAATGTCGGTGGCGAGGTCTTGTGTCAGGTCTTCTAGGCCTGACCGACGGTTTGAACGGTAGGAACTGATGTCTCGGATTGGTAAGCGGCCTGTTGCGATTCCCAGCGGCGTCACCGTAACGGTGGACGGACAGAGCGTGGCCGTGAAAGGCCCGAAAGGCGAGCTCGCCTTCACTGCCACCGATTGGGTTGCGCTCTCGATGGGTGACGACGGAATCAAGGTCGAGCCGGCAAACGAGAGCCAGGAGGCGCGCGCTGCCTGGGGCATGTCGCGCACCCGCGTTGCCAATCTGGTCAAGGGCGTTACCGACGGTTTCGAAAAGCGCCTCGAGATCAACGGTGTTGGCTACCGTGCGGCCGTCCAGGGCAAGGACCTTCAGCTCTCGCTCGGCTACAGCCACGACGTGAGGTACCCGATCCCGGAAGGGATCAAGATCGAGTGCCCGAAGCCGACCGAGATCGTGATCTGGGGAATCGATGCGCAGGAGGTAGGGCAGATCGCCGCCGAGATCCGCGAACTTCGTCCGCCGGAGCCATACAAGGGCAAGGGCGTCAAATACGCCGACGAGCGGATCATCCGCAAAGAGGGCAAGAAGAAATAGCCATGGCCAAGTCGACCAATCTTCGCCGTTCGCTTCGCGTCCGCCGCTCGCTGCGGCGCGCCGGCTATACGCGGCCCCGGCTGTCGGTGTTCCGCTCCTCGCAGCACATCTATGCGCAGGTGATCGATGACAGCAAAGGCCACACGCTGGCCGCCGCGTCCTCGCTCGACCCCGATATCAAGAAGGACCGCAAGAACGGCGCCGACACCGCCGCGGCAACGGCCGTCGGCGCCCTGGTTGCGGAGCGGGCGAAATCGGCCGGTGTAACCGATGTCGTCTTCGACCGCGGTCCCTATCTCTATCATGGGCGCGTCAAGGCGCTCGCCGACGGCGCCCGCGAGGGCGGCCTGAACTTCTAGGAACTTGATCCGGGACGACCCGGGATTGGAACGCAGATGGCACGAGAAAGAGACAGAGACCGCGACGACCGCGACAGCGAATTCGTCGACAAGCTGGTCCACATCAACCGCGTCGCCAAGGTGGTGAAGGGCGGCCGACGCTTTGGCTTCGCCGCTCTTGTCGTCGTCGGCGACCAGAAGGGCCGGGTCGGTTTCGGCCATGGTAAGGCCCGTGAGGTTCCGGAAGCCATCCGCAAGGCCACCGAGGCCGCGAAGCGCTCGATGATCCGCGTGCCGCTGCGCGAAGGCCGCACCCTCCATCACGACGTCGACGGACGTCACGGGGCGGGCCGCGTGCACGTTCGTGCCGCGCCTCCGGGCACAGGCATCATCGCCGGCGGCCCGATGCGCGCCGTGTTCGAGACGCTCGGCATTCAGGACGTTGTCGCCAAGTCGCTCGGCTCGTCCAATCCGTACAACATGGTGCGCGCCACCTTCGACGCGCTCACGCACGAAGACAGCCCGCGCTCGGTTGCGGCCCGCCGCGGCATCAAGGTGTCGGCGCTTCAGGCCAAACGGCGCGAGCTCGACGACAGCGCCGCGGTCGACGGCTAGGAGCGGGAAATGGCTGACACCAAGAAGGCAGACGGCAAGACCGTCACGGTCGAACAGATCGGCAGTCCGATCCGGCGCCCGGTTGACCAGCGCCAGACGCTGATCGGCCTTGGCCTCAACAAGATCCGCCGCCGTTCAACGCTGCCGGACAATCCGGCCACCCGTGGCATGATCGCCAAGGTGCAGCATCTCGTTCGTGTTGTTGAAGACTAGGAATAGGTGCCCCACATAGGCGGGGCGGAAGGGACCGACGTGAAGCTCAATCAGATCTCCGACAACGAGAGTGCCAGGAAGACCGGCAAGCGCGTCGGTCGCGGCATCGGCTCGGGCAAGGGCAAGACCGGCGGCCGTGGCGTCAAGGGCCAGAAGTCGCGGACGGGCGTTGCCATCAAGGGCTTCGAGGGTGGCCAGATGCCGCTCTATCGGCGCCTGCCGAAGCGTGGCTTCACGAACATTTTTGCCAAGGATTACAACGAGGTCGGCCTCGGCCGTATCCAGGCGGCGATCGATGCGGGTAAGCTCGACGCCAAGGCTGCGGTGACGGCAGAGAGCCTCAAGGAAGCCGGCGTCATCCGCCGGGTGAAGGACGGCGTCCGCATCCTCGGCAATGGCGAGCTGAAGGCTGCCGTCAACTTCGAGGTCGCTGGCGCATCGAAGCCGGCGGCGGCGGCGATCGAGAAGGCCGGCGGGTCGCTGAAGACACCCTAACGGTCGGCGGAAGCCGGCCCACGGAGAGACTTGAATGGCATCGGCGGCCGAACAACTCGCAGCCAACCTCAACTTTCGCGCCTTTGCCAAGGCTGACGCGCTCAAGAAGCGCATCTGGTTCACGCTCGGCGCGCTGATCCTCTACCGGCTCGGCACCTATATCCCGATGCCGGGCATCAACCCGGATGCTTTCGCCGACGCCTTCGCCAACCAGGCGGGCGGCGTTCTCGGGCTCTTCAATATGTTCTCCGGCGGTGCCGTGGAGCGCATGGCGATTCTTGCGCTCGGCATCATGCCCTACATTTCCGCATCGATCGTGATGCAGCTGGCGAGTTCGCTCATTCCCCGCCTCGAGGCGATCAAGAAGGAAGGCGAGCAGGGCCGGAAGATCATCAACCAGTACACCCGTTACGGCACCGTCATTCTGGCGGCGCTGCAGGCTTTTGCCATCGCGGCGGGGCTGGAGGGCGGCGACAACATCGTCGAGGATCCGGGCTGGTTCTTCCGCTTCTCGACCGTCGTCACGCTGACCGGCGGTACCATCTTCCTGATGTGGCTGGGCGAGCAGATCACCGCGCGCGGCATCGGCAACGGCATCTCGCTCATCATCTTCGCCGGCATTGTGGCCGGTTTCCCGTCCGCGATCGCCGGCACGCTGGCGCTCGGCCGCGACGGGGTCATCTCCACCGCGACGATCCTCGGCATTGCCGTTCTGGGCATCGCGGTCATCGCCTTCATCGTCTTCGTCGAGAGAGCGCAAAGGCGGCTGTTGATCCAGTATCCCAAACGACAAGTCGGCAACCGGATGTTCCAGGGCGAGTCCTCGCACCTGCCGCTGAAGCTCAACACCGCCGGCGTCATTCCGCCGATCTTCGCCTCAGCGCTGCTGCTGTTGCCGGCGACCGTCGCAGGCTTCACCTCGTCGGATAGCCCGGAATGGATGACGACGCTGACGTCGGTTCTCGGCCACGGCCAGCCGCTCTACATGGTGCTTTACGGCGCGCTGATCGCGTTCTTTGCCTTCTTCTACACCGCGATTGTGTTCAATCCGTCGGACACCGCCGACAATCTGAAGCGCCATGGCGGCTTCATTCCGGGCATCCGTCCGGGTCAGCGGACGGCTGAATACATCGATTTCGTGCTGACACGGATCACGGCGGTCGGCGCGCTCTATCTGGTGATCGTCTGCCTGATCCCGGAATTCATCATCGCCCAGACCGGTATCCCGTTCTATCTCGGCGGCACGTCGTTGCTGATCGTCGTGTCGGTTACGATGGACACGGTCTCCCAGATCCAGGGCCACCTGCTGGCGCACCAGTATGAGGGCCTGGTCAAGAAGGCGAAGCTCCGGGGCCGTCAGCGATGAGGCTTATCCTTCTCGGGCCTCCCGGTTCGGGCAAGGGCACACAGGCGGTCCGGCTCGCCGAGCGCCACGAGATCGCGCATCTGTCGACGGGCGACATGCTCCGGGCCGCGGTGGCGGCCAAGACCCCGGTCGGCCTCAAGGCCGCCGAGATCATGGAGCGCGGCGACCTGGTGCCGGACGAGGTGGTGATCGGCGTCATCGCCGATCGCATCGAGGAGCCCGATTGCGCCAAGGGGTTCATCCTCGATGGCTTTCCGCGAACCGTGCCCCAGGCCGAAGGGCTGTCGAAGCTTCTGGACGACAAGAAGCTTCAGCTTGATGGCGTCGTCGAACTGACCGTCGACGAAGCAGCGCTGCTTGCCCGCATCGAGGGTAGGGCGAAAGAATCGGGCGGTGCTCTGGCCGACGACACGCCGGAGACGGTGAAGCGCCGGCTCGAAGTCTACCGCGGCCAGACGGCAACGGTGGCGGACTATTACCGCAGCAAGGGCCTGCTCGACGCCGTCGACGGCATGAAGCCGATTGACGAGGTCTCGGCCCAGATCGAGGCGGTTCTGGAAGCTCCGGAAACCGCACAGGCAGGGAGAAGTGGCGGTTGACGGAGCCCGGTGCGGTCGCTATCTACCGTTCACATCTCATGGAGATTGAACGGCGTGGTCGCCTTGGCGGGCGGGGCGCCGATTTAGTGCGTTGCGCCGGGAGCGGCCGCCGAACGAGGAGAGAAGTCTAAGTGGCTCGTATCGCAGGGGTCAACATCCCGACCAACAAGCGCGTGGTGATCGCGTTGCAGTACATTCACGGCATCGGCGCATCGAAGGCCGCCGAGATCACCAAGAAGGTCAACATCCCGCCGGAGCGGCGCGTCAACGAACTCTCCGACGCCGAGGTGATCCAGGTCCGCGAGATGATCGACCGCGACTATCTCGTCGAGGGCGACCTTCGTCGCGAGACGGCCATGAACATCAAGCGGTTGATGGATCTCGGCTGCTATCGCGGTCTTCGCCATCGTCGCGGCCTGCCGGTGCGCGGCCAGCGCACGCATACCAACGCGCGGACCCGCAAGGGCCCGGCAAAGCCGATTGCCGGCAAGAAGAAGTAGTTTGGGCCTTTCGAGCCCGGTGTAGCCGCTGGCGTTACGGCGGCGTGGATATCGTAGACGGAACAGCAAATGGCCAAGGAAACGACGCGCGTCCGGCGCCGCGAGCGCAAGAATATCGCGACCGGAATCGCGCATGTGAATTCGACGTTCAACAACACCATGATCACCATTACCGACGCGCAGGGCAACGCGATCTCCTGGTCGTCGGCGGGAACCATGGGGTTCAAGGGATCGCGCAAGTCGACCCCCTACGCGGCGCAGATGGCCGCCGAGGATGCTGCGCGCAAGGCGACCGAGCACGGCATGAAGACCCTCGAGGTTGAGGTGTCCGGTCCCGGCTCAGGTCGCGAATCGGCGCTCCGCGCCCTTCAGTCGGCGGGCTTCATGATCACGTCGATCCGCGACGTGACGCCGATCCCGCACAATGGTTGCCGCCCGCGCAAGCGCCGGCGCGTCTAGCGGCTGATTTCAGACTGCCCGTCTCGCGTCGTGGGGCCGCCCGACGCGATCGACCTCTGACCGAAAGGACTCACGCTCGTGATCCGCAAGAACTGGCAAGAACTCATCAAACCGAATGCCCTCGATATTTCGCCGGGCTCCGATCCGGCCCGTCTCGCGACGATCGTCGCCGAGCCGCTCGAGCGCGGCTTCGGGCTGACGCTCGGCAACGCCATCCGCCGCGTCCTGCTGTCGTCGCTGCGAGGCGCGGCCGTCACCTCGGCTCAGATCGACGGCGTGCTCCACGAGTTCTCCTCGATCGCAGGTGTGCGTGAGGACGTCACCGACATCGTCCTCAACATCAAGGAAATCGCCATCAAGATGGACGGCGAGGGGCCGAAGCGGATGGTCGTCCGCAAGCAGGGCCCGGGCGTCGTCACCGCCGGCGACATTCAGACCGTTGCCGATGTCGAGGTCCTGAACCCCGAGCTGGTGCTGTGCACGCTCGATGAGGGTGCAGAGATCCGAATGGAATTCACCGTCGACAACGGCTCGGGCTACGTCGCCGCCGACCTCAACCGGCCGGAAGACGCCCCGATCGGCCTCATTCCGATCGACAGCCTGTTCTCGCCAATCCGCAAGGTTTCCTACAAGGTCGAAAACACCCGCGAGGGTCAGGTTCTCGACTACGACAAGCTGACGCTGTCGCTGGAGACCGACGGCTCGATCAAGCCGGAAGATGCGATTGCCTATGCGGCGCGCATCCTCCAGGACCAGCTCTCGATCTTCATCACCTTCGAGGAGCCGGAGAAGGAAGTCGCGCCGGAGGAGATTCCGGAGCTCGCCTTCAACCCGGCGCTCCTGAAGAAGGTCGACGAGCTCGAGCTCTCGGTCCGTTCGGCCAACTGCCTGAAGAACGACAACATCGTCTATATCGGCGATCTCATTCAGAAGACCGAGACCGAAATGCTCCGAACGCCGAATTTCGGCCGGAAATCCTTGAACGAAATCAAGGAGGTGCTGGCGCAGATGGGGCTCCATCTCGGCATGGAAGTCGCCAATTGGCCGCCGGAGAATATCGAAGATCTGGCCAAGCGGTACGAAGACCACTATTGAGTGCGCGCCCGGCGCTAGGCTGGGCCCCAAGGAGTAGGCAATGCGTCACGGCAAATCAGGCCGCCGGCTGAACCGCAGCTCGAGCCACCGCAAGGCGATGTTCGCCAACATGGCGGCGGCGCTTATCCGGCATGAGCAGATCACGACGACGCTGCCGAAGGCGAAGGAGCTGAAGCCGATCGTCGACAAGCTCGTCACGCTCGGCAAGCGCGGCGATATTCATGCCCGCCGGCTGGCCGTCGCCCGCATTCGCGACGAGGACGCGGTGAAGAAGCTCTTCGAGACGCTTGCGCCGCGCTATGAGAGCCGCGCAGGTGGATATTCGCGCGTGCTCAAGGCCGGCTATCGCTACGGCGATTCCGCTCCGATGGCGGTGATCGAGCTCGTCGAGCGCGACCGTGACGCCAAGGGTGCCGATGACCGCGCGCGCGCCGAGGCCGCTGAGGCGGCCGCCTAGGCCGCTCAATCGCTTCCGACGAATAAAGGGCGGCTCTGGCCGCCCTTTTTGTTATTATCGGGGTTCCGTGGCAGATTCTCGCCCACAATGGCCAACCTGTTTGAGGCAGCGCATCTGGAGGAAGCCGGCCCGGCACGCCCGCTGGCCGATCGCCTGCGGCCAATGCGCCTCGAGGATGTGCTCGGCCAGGCGCATCTCGTCGGCTCCGAAGGCGCGATCACGCGGATGCTGGCGTCAGGAACGCTCGGCTCGCTGATCTTCTGGGGACCACCGGGAACCGGCAAGACCACGGTGGCGCGGCTGCTCGCGACAGAGACCGACCTTCACTTCGAGCAGCTTTCGGCAGTCTTCTCCGGCGTCGCCGATCTCAAAAAGGCATTCGCTGCTGCTCGGGCCCGGCGGGAGCAAGGGCAGGGGACGCTGCTCTTCGTCGACGAGATCCACCGCTTCAACCGCGCCCAGCAGGACTCGTTCCTTCCCGTCATGGAGGACGGGACCGTCAGCCTCGTCGGGGCGACGACCGAGAATCCGTCCTTCGAACTCAACGCCGCGCTGCTCTCCCGCGCCCGTGTCCTCACCTTCCACGCACTCGACGAGGACGCCATCCGCCAGCTGCTCGCCCGTGCCGAGATCGCCGAGGACAAGCCGCTGCCGGTGACGGAGGAGGCAAGGCATCTCCTCATCCGCCTCGCCGACCGCGACGGCAGGGCCGCGCTGACGCTCGCCGAGGAAGTCTGGCGTGCCGCTCGACGTGACGAAGTGTTTGATGAAAAGGGCCTGCTTGAGGTCGTCCAGCGCCGCGCCCCGATCTACGATAAGAGCCAGGACGGCCACTACAACCTCATTTCGGCGTTGCACAAATCGGTCCGCGGTTCCGATCCCGACGCCGCACTCTACTACCTTGCGCGCATGCTGGTCGCCGGCGAAGACCCGCTCTATCTCGGCCGCCGGCTGATCCGTATGGCGGTGGAGGATATCGGCCTCGCCGACCCGCAGGCGCTCGTCGTCGCCAACGCCGCGCTCCAGGTCTCCGAGTT
>CAZSXA010000039.1:0-15988 GCA_964611195.1 uncultured Bauldia sp. | reverse complement strand
CCATAGACGGATAAGGAAATTTGCGCAGCAGAACTGCTGCGGACCACGCCCGTTGTGACGCGGCAATGACATCAACGTGACAGAGTTTAGGTTGTCCGATCAGGCGCTTGGGCAGCGGTAGGCGCGCGGGCGCGACAACCCGCTTGGCAAGACAGTGTCATTCCGGCAACGCCGAGACCACTACATTCACGTCGAAAAAAAATCGGGGGTGGGGATGTCGTCGTGATTCGAACTGATGCTCAACGGTTTAACCGACCGATCCCCAACTCATGGCTCGTCGCGCACGAGATTCGATCAATTCGACCATTGCAGAGCCAATCGGCGCTGTTTAGTTTCCACTCATCGGCGGCGTCGGCCCCCACAGTTTTCGGGGTGCCATGCCGAGTGTTGGGGCTGAGTATAACCCGATTGTTGTAAGAACTGTCGTAGTACGCGTGGCGTAGAACCGCTCCTACGAGGGAGCGGAGCTGTGAGCTTTGCTGGGCTTTGATTTAAGACGGAACTGCCTTTCAGCCCGGCCGGCCACCAACTGAAATAGTCGGATACACAACCGCACGCGGCGTCTTCGCACGCTGCTGCAGGGGAGGTCGAATATTGTCTGATGCCGGATTTCGCGGCGACGTGTCGGCAGAGGAGGCTTGGAAGGCGCTCAGCGCCGACCCTGACTCCGTTCTCGTCGATGTCCGCACGATGGCGGAATGGCACTATGTCGGCGTGCCGTCGCTCGACGATGTCGGCAAGACGCCCGTTTTTGTCGAGTGGCAGACCTTTCCCGGCGGCGAGCAGGCGACGGACTTTGTCGACCTGCTCGGACAGGAACTGGCGGCTCGCGGAGTCGGAACGGACGCACCGATCTACTTCCTTTGTCGTTCCGGGTCGCGCAGTCGCGCGGCGGCAATGGCGGCCGGTGCCGCCGGCTATGTGAACTGCTTCAACATCGGGCCCGGTTTCGAGGGTCCGCTCGACGAGAACCGGCATCGCAACGCTATCGCCGGATGGCGCGCCGCCGGTCTTCCCTGGTCTCAAACGTGAGGGAGAACCACTTTGGACAAACTCGCCCGCGCGGCGTCGAACGATCTCGGCGCCGACCCTTTCCTCAGGACCGTCTCAGACATGCCTTCTGAGGATACCCCGTCTCGCCAGCGTAGCGGCAAGGCGACGGATACGCCGGCCGCTGCCCACTGGGAGCGCGCCCGGGAGCGTCTTCGCAAGGCGCTTGGGGACGACGTCTATTCGAGCTGGTTCGCAAGCGCGGAGTTCGTCCGTGGCGAGCCGATGACCGCCTACATGTCGGTTCCGACGCGGTTTTTGAAATCGTGGATCCTGACCAACTACAAGGAGGCGCTGCTCAAGGCGTTGCAGGCTGAGATGAAGGCCGTGACGCGCGTCGAGCTGTCGGTTCGCAGCGCGGTACGGCCGCGCGCCGTCACAGAGCCGAACGGCAATGGCGCCGCCACCGGAGCCGCAGCGGCCGAGAACGGCGAGGCAGACGGGGCATTTGCGCGCGCCGGCACGCCGAACAAGCGCCCGCCGCCCGCGTCGGGGCCGCTTGGCGGCTCGCCGGTCGACAACCGCTTCACCTTCGAGACTTTTTGCGAGGGGCCGGCGAACCGCGTTGCGCTCGCAGCCGCCAAGATGATTGCCGAGGGCAACACGCCCGCGTCTTTCAACCCGCTCTTTCTTCATGCCGGGGTTGGGCGCGGCAAGTCGCACCTCCTGCACGCCATCACCCATGGCGCCCGCGCCGATGGCGGCAACCGCAACGTCGTCTATTTGACGGCCGAGCACTTCATGTTCCGCTTCGTCGCCGCGATCCGCAATCAGTCCGGCGTCGCCTTCAAGGAGAGCCTTCGCGACATCGATCTGCTGCTGATCGACGACGTGCAGTTCCTCCAGGGCAAGTCGGCGCAGCAGGAATTCTGTCACCTTCTCAACGTCCTGATCGACGGGGCGCGCCAGGTGGTGGTCGCTGCCGACCGCCCGCCGACAGAGCTCGAGTCGCTCGACGAGCGCGTGCGCTCCCGCCTCGGCGGCGGCGTCGCTTTCGAGATCGGCCCGCCCGATCTGGAACTGCGGCGCAGCATCCTGAAGCGGCGCTATCAGACCGCGAAGGCGGGGCTGCCGAGCCTCGATATCCCGGAGCCGGTGCTCGATTACGTCGCGCAGTCGGTGGTCTCGAACGGCCGCGATCTTGAAGGTGCGCTCAACCGTCTCGTTGCGCAGTGGCAGTTCACCAATGTCGCGGTGACCATCAACTCGGCCGAGATCACGCTTCGCGATCTCATCGGCGCCCGCGAGCCGCGCAGAGTGCGGATCGAGGACATCCAGCGGGTTGTCGCCCGTCACTTCAACGTCTCGAAGTCGGACCTGCTGTCGAGCCGCCGCACTCGGACGATCGTCCGCCCGCGTCAGATCGCGATGTATCTGTCGAAGGCGATGACGCCGCGCTCGCTCCCGGAAATCGGGCGCAGATTCGGCGGTCGTGACCACACAACCGTCCTCCACGCCGTCCGGAAGATCGAAGAGCTTATCGCCGGGGACCGGTCGCTGGGCGACGAGGTCGAACTGCTGAGGAAAATGATCGAGGATCAGCCAATTCAGTAGGCGCCTCACTTGCTTTCCACGCCATTCACGCTAGCTTCTCGGCCCCGGTCGCGCAATACGTCCGGGCGTCCGGGAAGCACTCCCGACAGCAAGAACGCGTGGCGGTGATGCAGGTAACGCTCGAGCGCTCCAATCTCCTGAAGGCCCTCAATCACGTTCACCGCGTGGTCGAACGGCGCAACACGATTCCGATCCTGTCGAACGTGTTGCTGCGTGCCGAAGCCGGCGGGCTAATGCTGAAGGCGACAGATCTCGACCTCGAGATCCAGGAGAAGGTTCCGGCCGAGGTCGGGAGTGAGGGCGGAACGACGGTCGCCGCGCAGACCCTCTACGATATCGTCAGGAAGCTCGCCGACGGTGCTGAAGTCTCGCTCGAGACCGACACCGAGGGGCGGACGCTCGCGGTCAAATCGGGCCGCTCGAACTTCTCGCTGCAGGTGCTTCCCGAGGTCGATTTCCCCGACCTGACGGTCGGCGAGTTCCAGGTCTCCTTTCACATCGCCGGAGACGACCTTCGCGGCCTCATCGATCGCACCCAGTTCGCGATCTCGACCGAGGAGACGCGCTACTACCTCAACGGCATCTATCTGCATCTTGTCACCGTCGGCGACGCCAAGATGCTGCGCGCCGTCGCCACCGACGGCCATCGTCTCGCGCAGGCGCAGCTACCGGCGCCGGCCGGCCTCGATACGATGCCCGGCATCATCGTGCCGCGGAAGACCGTCGGCGAACTGCAGAAGCTTCTCGATGGCGCCGAGGGCGACGTCGCCGTCGAGGTCTCCGACAACAAGATCCGTGCCCGCATCGGCGAGGTTGTGCTGACCTCGAAGCTGATCGACGGCACTTTCCCCGACTATGTCCGCGTTATCCCGCAGGGCAACGACAAGATCCTGAAGGTCGAGCGCGGCGCGTTCTCCGACGCCGTCGACCGCGTCTCGACCGTGGCGTCCGAGCGCGGCCGCGCCGTCAAGCTCGCCCTGGCCGACGGCAATCTCGTGCTCTCGGTCAACAACCCCGACTCCGGCACCGCGACCGAGGAGCTCGGCGTCGATTTCGATGCCGAGCCGATCGAGATCGGCTTCAACGCCAAGTATCTTCTCGACATTTCCGCTCAGCTGAAGTCGGGCTCGGCGGTATTCAAGCTCGCCGACCCCGGCTCGCCGACGCTGATCCAGGACGACGAGGACGCCAACGCGCTGTTCGTACTGATGCCGATGCGCGTCTGACAGCGCCGTTGGATGGAGCTGAAATGCGAAGGGCCGCCCTTGGGCGGCCCTTCCATTGTCCGGCCGCGTGGGCGCGGCTCGACCTTTGGCGCGCTTGCCTAGAAGCGCTCCGAAGAGGCGCGCATCCCGGTCGAAGCCGCTCGGCGCGGCGTAAGACAATGAGACACTGGATCACCTCCTTTCGATTGTTGATGGGACGGTCAGGATCGGCCCGTTCGCGCCGCCGCGCAAGGGGCTATCTTGGGCAGCCGCACATCAATCTCTCGGCATCGCGACTATAAGGGCGGCATGCCGCCGTTCGAATCACAGCAGGGGAACCCGGCGCCGAGCCCGGTCTGGGTCTCGCGGCTGCGGCTCACCGATTTCCGCAACTACGCCGCCTTGGCGCTCGATCTCGACGACCGGCCGGTGGTGCTGACCGGGCCCAACGGCGCCGGCAAGACCAACCTCCTCGAGGCGATCTCGTTCCTCTCGCCCGGCCGCGGCCTTCGCCGCGCCCGCCTCGGCGACGTCGCCCGGCAGGGCGGCCTCGGCAACTGGGCCGTAGCGGCGACGCTGACCGACCCCGAGGGCGAAACCGATATCGGCACCGGGCTCGTCGCGTCCGACGCCCCTGCGCAGCGCACCGTCCGCATCAACCACGCGCCCGCCGCGTCGAGCCAGGACCTTCTCGATCTCGTCCGCGTCGTCTGGCTGACGCCGGCGATGGACGGCCTCTTCACCGGGCCGACCTCCGACCGCCGCCGCTTTCTCGACCGCCTGGTGCTGGCGATCGACCGCCACCAGGGCGAGCGTGTCGGTGCCTATGAGAAGGCAATGCGGGAGCGCAATCGGCTGCTGGAGGACGGCCGCGCCGACCCGGCCTGGCTCGACGCCGTCGAGGCGCAGATGGCCGAGCATGGCGCCGCCATCGCCGCGGCTCGGCGGGAATGCCTGTCGCTGCTGACCGAGGCGACCGGAACCGCCGCTGGCGAGGGCTCGTTCCCATCGACACGGCTGGCTGTCGCCGGAGTGCTTGAGGACGCCTTTGGCGATGCCAGCGCCTCCGGCGTCGAAGCGATGTTCGAGGCCGCGCTCCGTGACGGCCGTCGCGCCGACCGCGCGGCGAAACGGACGCTGACAGGCCCGCACCTTTCCGACCTCACCGTCGTCCATGTACCGAAGGAGATGGCGGCCGCCGAGTGCTCGACGGGCGAGCAGAAGGCGCTGCTGACCGGCATCGTGCTCGCGCATGCCCGCCTGGTGGCGCGCTTGACCGGCACCGCGCCGCTCCTCCTCCTCGACGAGATCAGCGCTCATCTCGACCCGGACCGCCGCGCCGATCTCTTTGAAATCCTCGTGAAAATGGGCGCGCAGGCGTGGCTCACCGGCACCGAGCCCGCCCCGTTTCAGGGCCTCGGCGACCGCGCCCAGCACCTGATTGTCCGCGACGGGGCCGCGACAAAAGGCGAGCAGCTTTCGCCTTCCTCGTAACCCGTTCTGACAAAACGATTTCTCCCGCGGGAAAAGTGGCCGATAGGGGCGAAATCCGGGGCGGGATGCACTATATTGAGGCAGTGATTCCCGCGCCGGTGCGAATCGGCGCGGGTCAGCCTTTTCGCCCCGCCCTCGCAGCCAGTTCGGCGGGCGACCGACACGCCAAGAATCGAACGAGATGAACCCACCGACACCGGCCTCGTCCGCAGCCCCCGAATATGGCGCCGAGTCGATCAAGGTCCTCAAGGGCCTCGACGCCGTCCGCAAGCGCCCGGGCATGTATATCGGCGACACCGACGACGGCTCCGGCCTCCATCACATGGTCTACGAGGTCATCGACAACGCCATCGACGAGACGCTCGCCGGCTATGCCGACGAGATCCTGGTGGCGCTGAACGCCGATGGCTCGGTGACGGTGAAGGACAATGGTCGCGGCATCCCGACGGAGATTCATTCGGGCGAGGGCGTTTCCGCCGCCGAAGTCATCATGACCCAGCTCCACGCCGGCGGGAAATTCGACCAGAACTCCTACAAGGTCTCCGGCGGCCTTCACGGGGTCGGCGTTTCGGTGGTGAACGCGCTGTCCGAAACGCTGGAGCTGACGATCTGGCGGAACGGCAAGGTGCATAGCCTTCGCTTCGCCGACGGCGTGCCGCAAGGGAAGCTCGAAATGGTGGGCGACTGGGACGGCCGCTCCGGCACCGAAGTCACCTTCCTGCCGTCGTCGAAGACGTTCTCGAAGACCGATTTCGACTACGGCACGCTGGAGCACCGGCTGCGCGAGCTCGCATTCCTCAACTCCGGCGTCCGCATCCTTCTCGTCGACAAGCGCGGCGTCGAGGACAAGGTCGAGACGCTGCACTATGACGGCGGCATCGCCGAGTTCGTGCGCTGGCTCGATCGCGCCAAGCACCCGATCATGCCCGAGCCGATCGTCGTCCACGCCGAGAAGGGCGCCATCGTCGTCGAGCTCGGCATGTGGTGGAACGATTCCTACCACGAGAACGTGCTCGCCTTTACCAACAACATCCCCCAGCGCGACGGCGGCACCCATCTCGCCGGCTTTCGCAGCGCGCTGACGCGGCAGGTGACGTCCTATGCCGACAAGAATGGCGGCAGCCGCCGCGAGAAGGTCTCGCTCTCCGGCGACGACTGTCGCGAAGGGCTGACGGCCGTCCTGTCGGTGAAGGTGCCGGACCCGAAATTCTCCTCGCAGACCAAGGACAAGCTCGTCTCATCCGAGGTTCGACCCGTCGTCGAGAGCGTCATCAACGAGGCGCTCAGCACCTGGTTCGAGGAGAACCCGGCGATCGCGAAATCGGTCGTCGGCAAGGTGGTCGAGGCCGCGGCGGCGCGCGAGGCGGCGCGCAAGGCCCGCGAGCTGACGCGCCGCAAGGGCGCGCTCGACGTCTCATCGCTGCCCGGCAAGCTCGCCGATTGCCAGGAACGAGATCCCGCCAAGTCGGAGATCTTCCTAGTCGAGGGCGACTCGGCCGGAGGCTCGGCCAAGCAGGGCCGTCACCGCGAATATCAGGCCGTGCTGCCGCTCCGCGGCAAGATCCTCAATGTCGAGCGCGCGCGCTTCGACAAGATGCTGTCGAGCCAGGAGATCGGGACGCTCATCACCGCGCTCGGCACCGGCATCGGCCCGGAGGAGTTCGACGCCGACAAGCTCCGCTACCACAAGATCATCATCATGACGGACGCCGACGTCGACGGCGCCCATATCCGCACGCTGCTCCTGACCTTCTTCTTCCGTCAGATGCCTGAGCTGATCGAACGCGGTCATATCTTCATCGCCCAGCCGCCGCTCTACAAGGTCAAGCGCGGCTCGTCCGAGCAGTATCTGAAGGACGAGGCGGCGCTTGAGGAGTTCCTGATCACGACCGGCCTCGAGAATGCCAGCCTCACGCTCGGCACCGGCGAGGAGCGCGCCGGCGCCGATCTCCGCGCCATTGTCGACGCGTCCAAGGAAGTCGCCGACATGCTCGACGGCCTCCACTCCCGCTACACCCGCGACATCGTCGAGCAGGCGGCCATCGCCGGCGCGCTCGACCCGGCCGTCTACAATGACGAGGCCAGCGCTGCCGCGATGGCGGAGCGCGTCGCCGATCGGCTCAACGTTATCGCCGAGGAGACCGAGCGCGACTGGAGCGGCGCGGTCTCGCCCGATGGCGGGCTCCTCTTCGAGCGGACGGTGCGCGGCGTCCGCGAAGCCGCCTGGCTCGATCTCGCTCTGGTCGACTCCGCCGATGCGCGGCGCCTCAATGCGCGCAAGGAGCGCCTGGCAGAGATCTTCACCGAGCCGGCGGTCCTTCATCGCAAGGACACCGACAGCATCGTCTACGGTCCGCGCGGGCTGCTGGCATCGGTGTTCGCGGTCGGCCGCAAGGGCGTTTCGATGCAGCGCTACAAAGGCCTCGGCGAGATGAACGCCAACCAGCTCTGGGAGACGACGCTCGACCCGGAGGAGCGGACGCTGCTTCAGGTCAAGATCGCCGAGGGCGACGAGGCCGATTCTCTCTTCACCCAGCTGATGGGCGACGACGTCGAGCCGCGGCGCGAATTCATCCAGTCCAACGCGCTCTCCGTCGCCAATCTCGACGTGTGATCGGTCGGGCGCTAGGGTCGCCCTAAACTCGATAAGCGCTTGAGGAATTAGCGATGCAGTTTGTTGTCTATGCGCTCGACAAGCCCGGCACCGGGTCACTCCGCGCGACCCATCGCGACGCCCATCGCGGCCGGCTCGAAAACCACGAATACCCGCTCCGGATCATCTTCGCAGGGCCCCTGCTCGGCGACGAGGATCGTGTGATCGGCTCGCTGTTCCTCATCGAGTCCGACACGGTCGAAAACGTCCGCGCCTTCGTCGGCACCGATCCCTACTGGATCGCGGGCGTCTACGAGTCCGTCGCCGTCCATCCGTTCCGCGCCGTCATCGGCTCGGTCGGCGGGGGCGAGACCTAGGGCGTCGCCGGAACATCCATGACAAAGGAGGGACCGGACCGCGACCGCTGGCGGGACGAGCTCGACGCGCCGCCGCCGGGCACCGAGCTTGGCCCGCTGTCGGAACTCGCCGACGGCGAATCGCTGGAATACCGCTTCGGCCGTCGCGGCCGGTTCTCGATGTTCGTCGTCCGCCGCGGCGATGACCTTCGCGCCTATCTCAACGTCTGCCCGCATTTCGGCAGCCGTCTCAATCAGGGCACGGATTCCTTCCTCACCGACGACGGCGAGCATATCCGCTGCACGCTCCACCAATCCGCCTTCCGCATCGAGGACGGCTACGGCTTCCTAGGCGAGGCCAAGGGCTGCTGGCTCGATCCTGTTCCGGTGGCCGTGCGCGATGGGACGATGGTCCTCGGCGAAGCGGGTGTTGCGGGCGGTAGCTGAAGCGACACCGGCATGTCATGGGCCGACGATATGAACGCCCTTCTCACATCGAAGGGGGCACTCATGCGCATCACGCTTGCACTCACTGTTGCCGGCATGGCGTCGCTGACGCTCGGCGTCGGCACGGCCATGGCCGAACCGGTCGACGTTCCGGCGGTCGCCGAGACCGAGCCGGTTCCGAATGGTGACGCCTCGCTGGTACGGGTCTGGCTTCACCCGACCGAGCCGGCCGAGAGTCTGATCCTGGGAACCGACGAGGATGGCGCGTTTGTCAGCTTCGGCCTGGACGGTGCGATCCACCAGGTCTTCGAAAGCGAAGAGCCGACCGGCATTGACGTTCGTTACGACGTCGAGGTCGACGGCGCGCTCTCGGACATCGCCGTCGTCGGCGATGATGAGGCGGGCACTGCGCAGTTCTTCACTATCTCGCCCGGTGGCGAACTCGCCCACCTTGGCGAGCCCGTGGAGGCAAGCGTTCACGCCGGCCTCGTTTGCCTTTATCGCTCTTCGATCACCGGCCTTGTCAATCTCTTCGCGATGGATGGCGACGGCCTTGTCGGGCAATACGCCGTGACCTTCGGACCCGAGCCGGAGCTCGAAGAGCTTCGCGTCTTCGATGTCGGCGGCGAGACGTCAATCTTCGTCGCCGACGACGCCGAGGCGACGTTGTATATCGGTGAGGAGGACAACGGCGTCTGGTCCTATGCCGCCGAACCGGAGGCCTCGCGGCCGCGGCTCCTGGTCGACGCCAAACTCCCCGAAGACACCCGTCTCACCGAGGTCGAGGGGCTTGCGCTTGCCGCTGCCGCCGGCGGCGAAGCCGGTTATCTCTTTGTCGCTGACGAAGGTGCGGAGGCTATCCTTGTCTATGACGCCCGGAGCTATGCCTATCTCGGAGCCTTTGAGATCGGCGAAGGTGTTGTCGACGCGGTAGACGATCCGCACGGCATTGCGGTGATGGCGTTGCCGCTCGGCGAGGCCTTTCCGGGCGGCCTTTTCGTCTCGCAGGATGACGACGAGGACGGCGAGAACCTCACCTTCAAGCTCGTCGCGCTCGACGAGGTGCTCGCGGCCCTCGATCTACCGGCCATCGAGCCGCGTGATCCGCGGACACCGATCGCGATCGCGGCCGGCGTGCTGCCGATCGCCGAGACCCAGCCGGTCGGCTCACGCGGCGATGCCGCCGACGACCCGGCAATCTGGGTCAACCCGGACGATCCTGAGGACTCGCTGATCATCGGTACCGACAAGCAGGCAGGCCTCGGCGTCTATGATCTCGATGGCGAGCTCCTGAGCTTCGCGGATCTCGGTCAGGTCAACAATGTCGATCTTCGTACCGTCGACGGCCGGGTGATCGTGGCGGCCACCAACCGTGTCGATCAGACAATCGAGGTGCTCGAACTGGTCGATTCCGAGCTTGTGAATATCCGCTCCGCCGAGATCCCCGTCGAGGGCGGGGAGGCCTACGGCTTCTGCCTCTACCTCGATCCCGAGGGCGCCCTCCACGCCTACGCCAACACCAAGGCCGGTGTCGTCTCGCACATTCCGCTGTCGTTTGATGCGGACGGCATGGTCAGCGGCGAGACGGCGGCAACCTGGCAGATCGAGACACAGCCCGAAGGCTGCGTCGTCGACGACGCCACGGGCGAGCTCTTCGTTGGCGAAGAAGCGCGCGGCATTTGGTTGTTCGACCTCGCGGCGGAGGATCCGGGCACCGGTACGCTCGTGTTCGAGGCGAGCGACGACGGCCCGCTGGTTCCCGATGTCGAGGGCCTGGCGTTGTGGAACCATGACGGCGTGAGCTACCTCGTGGCGTCCAGCCAGGGCAGCGACCGTTACATCGTCATCGACCGGGCCGATTGGTCGTTCGCCGGTGCCTTCCGGATCATTGCCGATCGTGCGGAGGGCATCGACGGTGCGACCGAGACTGATGGTATCGAGGTCGTCTCGATCGCGCTCGACGACGAGGACCTCGAGTTCGGAATCATGGTGGCCCAGGACGGGCTCAACGGCGACGAGCCTCAGAACTTCAAGATCATCACGATGCTGTCGGTGATCGAGGCGCTGGGCTGGGAGGACTAGCCGGGGACATTCTTGAAACGCTTCAAGGCCCCCGCATTGCGGGGCCCTTGTCGTTTCGGCTACTCGCCGGCCTCGAGGCCGAATCGCTCGACGACGCTCGGCTGGATCGCCTTGGCGTGGAGCATCAGCAGGACGAGCTGGGCGTCGAGATTGTCGCCAGCGCGCAGCGCGGCATCGATCCGCGCTTCGGCCGCCGTGGTGGCGACATCGCCATTGGCGGTCGCAAATGCGTTGGCGCCGAGGAGGCAATAGCCGATGAGTTCGGCGGCGCGCTGATAGGCCTGCGCCGGCGGGTCGTCGGTTCCATGCGCCTCCTTGAGGAATTTGGCGGTCGTCAGCTTCACCGCCTCGGTAATGAGGCGCGGATGGACGTCGACGGCGCGCAGCGCATCGTCGAGCTGCCTGAGGTCGCCCGATCGGCCGAATCGTCCAAGAAAGCCGATCGACGAGCCCCGCACCATCAGCCCGCCAGATACTTGCCGATCTCCCGCTCGAACTCCGGGAAGAAACGCGAAATGACCGTGATGTCGAAGGCCGACATGATCGACTCCTTCGGCTCGCGGTCGAGCAGGAATCGAAACGCGGCCTCTACCAGTTGCTCGCCCGATTCCTCGTTCGGCGTCAGACGCGCAAGGTCGGTCCGGGACACCGTCACCTCGTGGCGGCTTTCCCCGCCATCGCTCACGGTCACCTCGAAACGCGCGGGATCCCCGTCGTCGATCGTCGTCACCTTGATCATCGACTGCCTCGGTCGGTCCTCTCGGTAGAGCTCACCCCCGATGCTAACGTGAGAGACGGCACGGAGTCGAACTCAGGGCGCCACTTGACCTGGTCGGCCGCGCGCAACACGCTTCCGGGCACGTGCCGCTAAAGGAGACACTGCGATGTGCCGCAACATCCGCCCGCTCTTCAACTTCGATCCGCCCGCAACGGACGAGGAAATCCGGGCCGCCGCGCTTCAGTTCACGCGCAAGATCAGTGGTTTCACCAAACCGTCCAAGGCCAACGAGGAGGCTTTCGACCGGGCGGTCGAGGATTTCTCGAAGGTGGCGAGGACGCTCATCGATTCGCTTGTCACCCATGCGCCCGCGCGCGACCGCGAGGAAGAGGCTGCGAAAGCACGGGCGAAGGCTGCGGAACGCTTCGCGACGCCGGCCGCGGCGGCCTCCTGAGCGCCAGTCACCGCGTCACTATCGATTCGCCGTCACCGCCGTGCCGATCAGGCCGGCGGCGAAGTCGTCGACCAGCGGCACCCATTCATGAGTGGGTGTTGCGAGATAAACCGCCGGCTCGAAGTCGAGATCGAACGCTGAATCCGTCGCGATGATTCTGTAATCGCCGTCAACAACGACCATGAGCGGCGAGCCCGAATCGCCGTGCGTCGTGTCGCAGTCATGCTCGATGGCGCCGTCGCCGCGGACAGCCAGGATGCGACAGCCGAGATGGCCGGAAAGGTAGTCGTCGGTGTCCCAGCTGTAGCCGGCCTGGAAGAGTTCGAAGCTCCGCCAGTCGCCGCCTACTGCCTTCAGCGTGGCGCCCGCGACGTAACCGAGCTCGCGCCCGATCGGTCGGTCCAATCTCAGGAGGACCCAATCGTTGTGCGACGGCGATTCCAAAAACGCGCTGCGCCGGTCGGAAACGACATAGGCCTCAATCCCCGCCGAAAGCGGCCCGCCGGATCGGTCGAAACCGGCCAGGAACGTTCCCGCGGCCGCGTTCGTCCCGCCGAACTCGATGCAATGCGCGGCAGTTACAACCACGGACTCGGCCACCAATGTCGCCGTGCAGAAGCCGCCCGCGGCGGGTTCGATCCAACCGACGGCCATCCACGGCTCGGAGGCGGTTTCGAACAGAACGCGATCATCAAATCCGTGGAAGTGATCGTCGATCGCCATCGGGCGCTCACGGCCGACGCAGTCGGACCGGTCGGTGCGCGCTTCGCAGGTGCCGTCGCCCACGCCCGGCTCGTTGCACACGCCGTCGAACGCGTAGGCGCAGCTGTCGTCGAGAAAGCGGAGATAGATGAGAGCCTCGCAATCGGAGAAGTCCGTCGCCTGCAGGCATGCGCCGGTTCCGAGATGCGGCTCGTCGCACTCGCCGTCATTCGCCCAGCGGCAGCTATCGTCTTCGACGCCGGTGGCAATGCGCCAGCAATCGGAATAGTCCGTGCCGGCAACGCATGCGCCGGTGCCAATCCCGGGGTCGTCGCACTCGCCATCATTGGCCCATTGGCACGAATCGTCGCCGCGATAGGTCGTGTCGGCGGGCTTGGTCTGGCTCTCCAGCCCGATAAAGCGGCGGAGATCGGCAAGGGAGATCCCGGCGGCCGGCTTGCCGTCGGCTGCCGCATCAACGCTGGCGAAGGCGGTGCCGGAAAGGACGAACCCGGACGCAAGCAATGCCATCGCGGCGATAATGCGACCAAGACGGGTCACAGCGCTTCGGGCATACAGCCGCGTACATAGGCCGGCATCTCATGCAGCGGTCTCAGATACTCGGCCGAGACATAGCCGTCGGCGCGGCCGTCCTCGTTGGTGTCGACCATCGCCCAGCCGTCGTCGATGCCCAGCACATGCACCGTCCGCGCGATGCAGAGATGCGAGACGACCCGGCCGCCGGGATGCTCGCGGACATTGAGCTGGGTCGCGGAGACAAACATCCGCCGCTGATAGTTCAGGAGCACCCGCACCGGGTCGTAGCTGACGCGATAGCCCTGGCGGTCGAAGGCGCCGATCGAGGTGTAGTTCGGGTGGAGGACGTTGGTGTCGATCGGCACGCCGCCCGCGCTCATATGGGGGCTCCGCTCGATCTGCGTCTTGTTCTGGTAGAGCGTCCAGCGCCCGGAATTGATGAAGTCGCGCGTGCCGCCCCAGGCCGGCGCCTCGGCCACCCATGACAGCGTCGCCACGCCCGCGTCGATCGCCGCCTTGCAGTGCGCGCCGGAGCCGTAGCAGCCGATCTCGAAATAGCGGCCGAGCACGCTCTTCACCGCCGTCAGATACTCGATCACCGCGGCGTCGGTGTGGGTATCGGAATCGACGCCGAAGAAGATCGCGCTCTGCTGCGGTTGCTGGATCTCGATCGCACGCTCCAGACAGAAATTGGCGTCCTCGATGCCGGTCGCGCGAGAGAAGCGATTTTGACGCCACGCCTGGTGCTGGTAGACGATCGCCAGCGACAGCCCGTGATCGTGGATCATGGCGCGTTCGTTCGGCGTGATGTTCTTGCCCGGGATGTTGTTCTCCTGGGCGTAGTAGCGAAAGATCGTCTTCACGCCATTGTCGGCGAGCGCCCGCAGGAACGTCGCGTTCGTACCGTGGCCGGTATCGACGATCTCGATATTAGTGGGGCTCGCTGCCGCGCTCGGTCGCGTTAGGAGCGGGCTGAAACCCGCCGTCGCCAGTGCCGCGCCGCCAAGTCTCAGAAAGTCTCGTCTGCTCGGATCGCCTGTCATCTCGCCTGTCGTTGCCTGGGATTGCCTCGCGTGGCAATCGGTATTGCAGGCAATCAGGAAACGGATCGTTAAGGTTTAGACGAGTGCGCCGCGCTTGTGGGTAACATCTACGCGTCCTCGCCGAGGGCGGCGCGGTCGGCGACGAGAACGGCCCGGTCCGCGCGGATGCGGCCGGCGGGGATATCCGGGTCGCCGCGAAGGAGGGCGCGAACCGCCTCACGCTTCTCGGCGCCGGTGACGATCCAGACAATGAGCCCGGCCCGGTTGATCGCCGGATAGGTCAGCGTCATGCGCCGGTTGCCGCGATACTCACCCGTTACGCCGACATCGTCGTCTTCGACATCGAGCACCGGATCGCCCGGCACCAGCGAAGCGGTGTGGCCGTCGGCGCCGAGCCCGAGCTGAACGACATCGAGCGTCGGCGGAAGCCGAGCGGCATAGTCCGCGACGGCTTGGTCGAGGTCGGTGCGCTCGACCGGCATCAAATGCGCCATCGCCTGCGTTCGCGACAGGAGGCGTGCCTCGAGTTCGACAGCGTTCCGGGCGGGGTCGCCGGCAGGCGCGACCCGTTCGTCGACCTGGAAGACATCGACCCGGTCCCAGGCGAGGTCGACGCCCGCCAGCCGTTCGACCGCCTGCCATGGCGTGCTGCCGCCGGAAAGGGCGAGGCTCGCTCGGCTGGCCGAGGCCAACCGCTCGTGAAGGGCCGCCTCCAAGACCGCTGCAGCGCTGCCGGCGACGTCGGTGGCGGAGATGACTTCCAAGGCTACTCCGTCAGACCCTTGGTGAGATGGCGGGCCGCGGGCGGCCCCCAATTGCCCTTGAAATAGGGGTGCACGGGCTCGGGATCGTTGAGCACCGGTTCTATGATCCGCCACGCCGCCTCGACGGCGTCCTGCCGGGCGAAGCGCCGGGAATCGCCGCTGAGCGCATCGTCGAGCAACCGCTCATAGGCGTCGCGCCGCGCCGGCTGATTCTCCGGTTCGATGATCTGCAGGCCGACGGGGCGGGAGACGAGGGCGCTGCCCGGCCGCTTGGTTTGGAGGCTGAGCGTGATCTGGTCCTTCGGCTTCATCTCGAAGCGGAGGAAATTGGGGCTCGGCGCGTTGGCGGGGTCGGCGAAGAAGGCCTGTGGCGGCTTCTTGAATCGGACGATCGCTTGCGTGAGCGTTTCCGGCAGATGCTTGCCGGCAATGATCGTCCACGGCACGCCCGCCCAGCGCCACGAGTCGATCTCGGTGCGCGCCGCGACGAAGGTCTCGGTGTCGGAGTCCTCCGAAACGCCGCTCTCCTGCCGATAGCCGTCATACTGTCCGCGGACCACGTCGTCCGGTTCGAGCGCCTTCATCGCCGTCAGCACCTTGGCACGCTCGTCGCGAAGCGCATCGGGCGCGTCGCTGACCGGTGGCTCCATCGCCAGCAGCGCGACCATCTGGAGGAGGTGGTTCTGCACGACATCGCGTGTCGCGCCGATCCCGTCATAGAAGCCGCCGCGACCCTCGACGCCGAAGGATTCAGCCATCGTGATCTCTATGGAGTCGATGAAATAGCGGTTCCACAACGGCTCCAGGATCGAGTTGGCGAAGCGGAAGACGATGAGGTTCTGCACCGGCTCCTTGCCGAGAAAATGGTCGATCCGGAAGATCGAGTCCTCCGGATACGCCTCGTGCAGGATCTGGTTCAGCTCCTTCGCCGATTTGAGATCGCGGCCGAAGGGCTTCTCCAGGACGAGCCGCATCGCCCGTTCCTTGTC
>CAZSXA010000038.1:0-16043 GCA_964611195.1 uncultured Bauldia sp. | reverse complement strand
TCGCAGCGCTCAAGCTGCCCGACCCGAAGGACCCCGCGCAGGTCAACGCCCTGATTGGTGTGCCAGAGGAACCCCAAGTGCGGTGGGTTGGACCGCGCAAGGCCTACGCCCAGCGCGCCCTGCCGGCGTTCCACCGCCCCCTGCGCACCGATGAGGTCCTCGCCCACGTGGTGTACCGCCTGATTGCCAAGCGGCACAAGGTCAAGACCAAGGTACTGGCGGAGGACACCACGTCGGGCAAGTCCACCGTGACCCTCGCGTCGGCCACAAACAAGGAGTTTGTGTCAGCCGCGGTGCAATTTCGCCAGGCAAAGACCTCCAACGCGGGCAAGGACAACCAGGCAAGACGCCGCGCCCTGAAGCGTCTCATGGCCAAAACCCACGACAGGGTGAACGACTACGTGAAGAAGCTGGACCCGTCGACGAGGCGGACCAAGCGCAAGCCGCGCCGGCCGCTCCCCGAGCGGCACGCCAGTGACGACTAGCCGTTCGGCGGCAAGTCCAGCATCTGCCGGATCTCTCCTGGCGTGACGCCGCGCTCGCGGAGCTCGACAAGGCCCGTGTCGCCGTCCGACTTGGAGAGCTTGCGGCCCCCCTTGTCGAGGACCAGCCGGTGATGGTGATAGACCGGCTGCGGCAGTTCGAGGAGCGTCTGCAGCAGGCGATGGATCGCGGTTGCAGCGTAGAGGTCGCCGCCGCGCACGACATGCGTCACGCCCTCGGCCGCGTCGTCGACGACGACCGCGATGTGATAGCCGGCGACCGCGCCGCGACCTGCCAGCATCACGTCCCCCCATGCGGCCGGATCGGCTTCGACCATGGCGCCGTTGCCCTCGGCATCGATCTCCTGCCAGTGCAGCGGTCCCGCGCGCTCGATCGCCGCAGCCATGTCGATGCGGAGGGCGAAGGGTTCGCCGGCCGCAATCCGCGCATCGACGTCGTTTCGAGATAGCTGCTGATCGAAATCCGGATAGTGCGGCGACCCGTCGGGATCGCGCGGCCAGACGACGCCAGCGCGTTCCGCCGCAGCGACGGTCTCGGCGATCTGGCGGTGGCTCATGAAGGACGGGTAGACCAGCCCTTCGGCACGAAGCTGCTTGAGCGCCGCGCGATACGCCTCCAGATGCTCGGACTGGCGGCGGACCGGTTGCTCATAGCGAAGGCCGAGCCACTCGCAATCGGCAAGGATCGCGTGCTCGAATTCGGGCCGGGAGCGCTCGGCGTCGATGTCCTCGATGCGGAGCCGAAGACGGCCGCCGAGGCGCTCGGCCATGTCGGCGTTGACGAGGGCCGAATAGGCGTGGCCAAGATGGAGAAGGCCGTTGGGGCTCGGTGCGAAACGGAAGACCGGTGTCGTCATGATGCGTTCCCGGTGCTAACCGGTTCGGCCGATGCGTACCATCGAAACCGACGCCGATATCGCCGAGGGCCTCGCCCATCTCGTTGCCGCCGACCCGCGCCTTGCGCCGGTGATCGAGGTCGCCGGGCCGGTTGCGGTGCGACGCCGGCCTGCCGGGTTCGAAGGCCTCGCCAATATCGTCGTTTCCCAGCAGGTTTCGGCAGCAGCCGCCGACGCCATCTGGGCCAAGCTGATGGCGACGCTGCCCGAGGTCAGCGCGGCCGTCGTCCTTGAGAGCGACGACGCCACGCTCCGCTCCGCCGGCCTGTCGGCGCCGAAGATCCGCACGTTGCGCGCGGTCGCAGCCGCAGCCGCCGACGGCCTCGATCTCGACGGCCTCGCCGAGCGGCCGGCCGAGGAGGCGCATAACGCGCTCACCGGCATCAAGGGGATCGGGCCGTGGAGTGCCGACATCTATCTCCTCTTCTGCCTCGGTCACGCCGACGTCTTTCCGGTCGGCGATCTGGCGCTGCGCAATGCCGTTGCCGAGGCGCTCGAACTCGAGCCGGTGCCGGGCCCTGACGACCTCTCCGAGATCGCTGGCGCATGGTCGCCCTGGCGCGGGGTCGCCGCGAAGCTCTTCTGGGCCTATTACCGGGCACGGCGCTCCGGCGGTGCGGGCCGATTGCCTGGAGGCGTCCCGACGGGATAACAAGACGTCGCGATGTCCGGTCCGCCCATCCTCGAAGGACCTTCTCTGCCGCCGGCCAACGGTGTGCCGCGGCAACTCGTTCTGCTGTTTCATGGCTACGGAGCGTCGGGCAGCGATCTGATCCCGCTCGCTGCTGCCTGGCGCGAAACGCTGCCGGAGGCGCTGTTCCTGGCGCCCGATGCGCCGGATGAGGTGCCAGGCTATCCGATGGGGCGGCAATGGTTTCCGGTGGCGCAGCTGTCGTTGCAGGAGATCGCCTCGGGCCTCGTTGCGATCGCGCCGACGATCCGGCGCTATGTCGAAGCCGAACTCGATCGCTACGGTCTGACGCCGCGTGACCTTGCGCTGGTCGGATTCAGCCAGGGCGCGATGATCGCGCTCGATATCGGGCTCGGCTGGCCCGAGCCGATCGGCGGGATCATTTCCTATTCAGGGGTTCTGGTGCGGCCGCCGAAACCGCGCGCCGAGGGCTATCCGCCGGTGCTGCTCGGCCATGGCGCCGATGATTCGCTGATCCCCTCCGCCGCTCTGGCCAGCGCCGAGGCCGCGCTGAAACAGGTGGGCATTGCTGCGGAAGCAATGCATGAGGTGGGCCTCGGCCACGGCATCAACGAGGCGGAAGTCCAGCGCGGCAGCCGGTTTCTGGCCGAAGCCCTTAGTCCGGTCGATGCGGCGGGAGCCTCGCGATGACGGGCCACACCGCTCGCTTCACAAGGCCGACATACTCCATGTAGACTATGGGCGCTGAAACGGACCACATTTCGCCAGAGGGTGCATCGGAGCGTCGCTTGACCGCTGCCTTGACCGCCGGCGCCAACCCGGCCCTGGTACTGAACGCCGACTATCGGCCGCTGAGCTACTACCCGCTCTCGCTTTGGTCCTGGCAGGACACGATCAAGGCGGTCTTCCTCGACCGCGTGAACATCGTCTCCGAATACGAGTTCTCCGTCCGCAGCCCCAGCTTCTCGATGCCGCTGCCGAGCGTGGTGTCGCTGAAGACCTTCGTGAAGCCGGCGCGCAGCCCTGCCTTCACCCGGTTCAACGTGTTCCTGCGAGACCGCTTCGAGTGCCAGTATTGCGGCGCCGACGACGACCTCACCTTCGATCATCTGATCCCGCGCTCGCGCGGCGGCCAGACGACGTGGGAGAACGTCGTCACCGCCTGCTCGACCTGCAATCTCAAGAAGGGCGGGCTGCCGCCGTCGAGAGCCGGGATGTGGCCGGGGCAGATGCCCTATCAGCCGTCGATTACCGACCTTCACCGCAACGGTCGGCTGTTCCCGCCGAACTATCTCCACGATAGCTGGCTCGACTACCTCTACTGGGATACCGAGCTCGACCCCTAGGCCGAGGCGCGACGCGGCAGAGCGGCGGCGACGAAGGCCGCCGACGCAATCATCACCGAGATCACCGCATTCCAGCCGGCGAAGGAGAGGCCCCAGTCGGCGTTGGGGAAGCGCCAGGACGCCTCCGAGCACGAGACGACCGTCTTGCCCTGGTTGAGCTGATTCATGAGGTTGCCGGCCTCGCGATTGATTTCGCCGCCGCCGCCGCCGGCGCAGCTTGCCGGGCCTTCCCACCAGCCCCATTCGACGCCGGCATGGAAGCCGCCCTCATAGGCGCTCCAGATGAAGACGCCGCCGACCGCAACGAGCGCGAGGCGGCTCAGGGTGATGCGGCCGGTCAGTACCGCATAGACCGCGATCGCTGCGATCGGCAGGCCGACATAATAGGGAATTCGCTGCGCGTAGCAGAGCTGACAGGGAATGTAGCCGCCGATCAGCTGAAAGCCCCAGGCGCCGGCGATGGTGGCGAGGCCGAGGACGAAGGCGCCAATGGCAAGCATCGCCCGCCTGTCGTGGCGGGCCCGGGAAACGTCAAGAACATGTTCAGATGACATAGCGGATCAAGAGGAAGCCGCCGATGAGAAGCACCATGAAAATGGTGAAGGCGAGGCCGAGGCGGCGTTCGATGAAATCACGGATCGGAGGCCCGAAATAGTACAGCAGTCCTGCAACCAACGCGAAGCGGGCGCCGCGCGCGACGATGCTAGCGATGATGAAGACAGGCAATGACAAACCAACCGCGCCGGACGCGATCGTGATCACTTTATAGGGAAATGGCGTAACCCCGGCAAAAAGTACGATCCACGCGCCCTGGTCCTCGAACCAGCCGCTGAACTCGTCGAACTCGTGCATGGCGCCGTAGAACTCGAGGATCGGTTCGGCGATGGCGGCGAACAGGAGCGCCCCGATCGCATAGCCAAGCAGCCCGCCGAGAACCGACGAGACCATCGCGATAAGCGCGTAGCGCAGCGCCTTGCTCCGGTCCGCCAGAACCATCGGGATCAGGACGACATCGGGCGGAATGGGGAAGAACGAGCTCTCGGCGAACGAGACGCCGGCAAGGGCCGGCTCGGCATAGCGCCCGCTCGCCAACGACATCGTCCAATTGTAGAGGCGCCTCAGCATGGCGGCGCTTCTAGCTTCAAAGCCATTGCAGGACCATTAAGCGCGCCGCGTGATTGACCGCGTAAGGCGGCTTCCTATAGTCGCGCCCGGCGGCCCCTGTGGCGGAACCGGTAGACGCGACAGACTCAAAATCTGTTTTCCGAAAGGGAGTGCCCGTTCGAGTCGGGCCAGGGGCACCACCGCCGTGGGGCGGAATGATGCCGTCAGGCGCGCTGACGCTCGCCGCGCTCGAACCGCTCCGGGTGAGACCTCGCGTCGTCCGCCTCGGGCGGTCCGTCGCCCGCCCCGAGCTGAACCGCCCTGACGCAGTTCCGGCCGCCGGATTTCGCCTCGTAGAGCGAGCGGTCGGCCAGCTTGAGGAGCCCGGCCTCGTCGACCTCGTCTCCCGATGCGGCGGCGACGCCGATCGAGGCGCTGAGGGGAATCGGTCCCTTGCCGCCCAGCGTCACGTTGAGTTCCAGCGACCGCCGCAGGCGCTCGGCCGCTGCGAATGCCTCGTCGACGTTGGTATCGCGGAGGATCACCGTGAACTCCTCGCCGCCATGCCGGGCGACGAAATCGTTCGGACGGATCTGATCGCGAAGCACTCCGCCGGCCATGGCGAGGGCGTCGTCGCCCGCCTCGTGCCCGAACGTGTCGTTGATGGCCTTGAAGCGATCGAGATCGATCATCAAGAGGGCGAGTCGCGACCCGTCCCGTCGCGCCAGCCTCGCATCTTGCTCCAGCGCCCGTCGGAAGGCGCGGCGGTTGGGAAGGCCGGTGAGCGCGTCGGTCATGGCCCAGCCGCGAAGCCTTTCCTCGGCGCGCATCCGCCAACGCTCGCGTTTCAGCATCAAACCGAGAATGAAGACGCCGACAAACGTGGCACCCAGAGCGGCGCCCGCCGCATCTCTCAGGAACGGAGCGGCGAACTCCCAGGGAAGGGCGTAGATGCCGACAATCCACGCGCAGGCAGCGACGCCCAGCGTCGCCAGATCGCGAGGACGATAGTCGGCCGGAAGCCGCAGCGTCAGGCGCATGAAGGCCCATGTGGCAATCACCACCGCCACTCCCGACACCAGGCTGGGGCCAACGCCCGGACCACCAAGAGAGATGCGATAGGCGGCCGATATCGCCGCGCTGATCACCAACGAGACCGGGCCGCCGAACGGCCCGGAAAGCGCCACCATGACGTTCCGCACATCGGCGATGACGCCCGGCGCAATCTCGATGGGGTCGACCATAGCGAGCACGGCGCCAAGGCCAAAGAGCACGCCGACCGCGCCCTGGAACAACCAAAGATTGCCGGCGATGCGCTTGTGGAGCTCACCATAGGTGATAACCAGAAGAGCCATCAGTCCGATAGCATGGCCTACCGAGCTGACGGACTGCCAAAACTGATCCAAGGGGCCGGCTCCCGGGAGAGGTCGTTCCGGTACCTTTAGCCTTGGAATCCTGCCGATTGGTGAATCGGAAGGGACAGTTGCGATCCTTCGGCGCCGGACCGACGCCGTGAGCGCACGGCGCTAGAGGCGAGGCGACGGCACTACCCGCTTGACGGGAGTGCCATGTCCTAGCTCGGCTGGATCGTCAGATAGGGGATCGCGAATATCGCCGCCATCAGGATCGTCGCCGTAAAGAACAGGACAGCACGAACGGCGAGTGAACGCATGGCAGTTTTCCCCTAGCCCAGAGAGGTCCCTTATAGCCCCGATTTGCGGCAAAAGCGTGCTATTCCGGTGACAGTGTGCGGCGCGTGCCACTGCTTTTCGCTAACTGCCTGCCGCTATTTCGAAGTCGGGGCCACCGGAAGCGTTCTGGAGGCGGTAGAAGCGGGCATAGTGCCGGCCCGCCGCCAGGAGTTCTGCGTGGGCTCCCGATTCGACGATGTCGCCGTCCATGAAGACCAGAATCTTGTCGGCGTTGCGGATGGTGGAGAGGCGGTGGGCGACGACGATGGTCGTCCGGTCCTGCTTCAGCCGCTCGAACGCTTCCTGAACCTTGGTCTCCGATTCCGAATCGAGCGCCGACGTCGCCTCGTCGAGGAGGACGATCGGTGCATCGCGCAAGAGCGCGCGGGCAATCGCGATCCGCTGGCGCTGGCCGCCCGACAGCGAGGCGCCCTGCTCGCCGAGCGGGGTATCGTATCCGGCCGGAAGGGCGCGGATGAAATCGTCGGCCATGGCGTCCCGCGCCGCCGACTCGATGTCCCCGTCGCTGGCGTCGAGCCGGCCGAAGCGGATGTTGTCGCGGATGGTTCCGGTGAAGAGGCGGACCTCCTGCCCGACCATCGCGATGTGGCGGCGGATCGCCGAGGGGCGGATCTCCGCAATGTCGCGGCCGTCGACAAGGATGCGGCCGGCTTGCGGGTCGTAGAAGCGCTCGATCAGGGAGATGATGGTCGTCTTGCCGACACCTGACGGGCCGATCAGGGCAGTGGTCTCGCCGGCGTTGGCAACGAATGAAAGCCCGCGGAAGAGAGGCTCGTCGGGTCGATAGGAGAAGACCACCTTGTCGAAGGCGATCTCGCCGCGCGTCACTTCGAAGTCGGTGTCGCCGTCCTCCTGCTCGACCGACGGCGAATCGAGCAATTCGTAGATCAGCCGGACGCCCACCATCTTGCCGGCCAGCTGGACGTTGAGCGTCGCCAGACGGGTCGCCGGTTCGTAGGCGAGCAGCAAGGCAGTGACGAAGGAAATGAAGGCGCCGGGGCTCGCCCCCTGCTCGACCACGGAATAGCCGGTCCACAGCAGGATGCCGGCGACGGCAGCGCCGATCAGCGCCTCCATGATCGGATTGACCCGCGCCCCAGCACCGCGACGCGATTGGCGCTCTCGGCGGCATTGTTCACCGTCTCGTCCATGCGCTCGCGCATCGTGTCCTCGAGGTTGAAGGCGCGGACGATGCGGATGCCGAGCGCGGTCTCCTGCAGGAAGGTCGACAACCGCGTGACCTGGCTGAACTCGGCGTTCGAGGATTGCCGCGTGTAGCGGACGAGGCGGGT
The DNA here is from genome assembly GCA_964611195.1 of uncultured Bauldia sp. Lineage (GTDB taxonomy): Bacteria > Pseudomonadota > Alphaproteobacteria > Rhizobiales > Kaistiaceae > JADLGL01. Next base: position 8,538 of record CAZSXA010000038.1, on the reverse strand, counting down.
GATGAAGACGATCGCGATCGGCGCGATGGTGAAGACCACCAGCGACATCACCGGGCTTTGATAGACCATCACGCCGAGCAGGACGATCAGCGTCAGAAAATCTCGAATCAGCACCCGCGTCAGCATCTGCATCGCCTCGCGGACGGCCAGCGAATGATGCGAGATGCGGGTGACGAGATCGGCGGAATGGGTGTCGGTGAAGACGCCGGTCTCGAGCGAAAGCACCTTGTCGTGCAGCCGACGCTGAAGCCGGGCAACGACCCCATTGCCAATCTTCGCGACGTTGGTGGCAGCGGTATAGTTCGAAAGGCCGCGAAGGACGAAGAGCCCGCCCATCGCCAGCGGCACGAGAATCACCAGCCGGCTGTCGCCCTCCAGGAAGATGCCGTCGACGACGTCCTGCATCAGCCAGGCGGTGCCGCCGGTGGTGGCGGCGAACACGGCCATGGCGACCATGGCGATGATGTAGCGCCCGAGATAGCCGCGGGCGTTCTCGCTGAACAATCGGCGGATCAGGAGAACGTCGCCGCTTTCGAGCCGTGAGAAGATCGGCAGGCGCCAGGCCATGAATCAGCTGCTAGCGGTTGGGTCGGGCGCGCTTATAGGCGAAATGGCGGCCGATGTCCGCCCCGCCGGTCATTGTCCGCCGAGCCTGTCCTCGGCGAGGCGCACCCAATAGGAGACGCCGTGGGCGATGGCTTCGTCGTTGAAATCATAATGCGGACTGTGAAGGCCCGCGGAATCGCCGTTGCCGAGCAGTATGAAGGCGCCGGGCCGTTCCTCCAGCATGTAGGAGAAGTCTTCCGCGCCCATGATCGGTGCGGCTTCGGGGTCGACACGCTCCGCGCCCGCCACCGCCTCGGCTGCGGCGAGGGCGTGGCCGGTCTCCTCGGGATGGTTGCGGGTGACCGGATATTTGCGGCGGAAATCGACAAAGGCCTCGACGCCATGGGCATCGGCCGTCAACGCCGTGATCGCCCGCAGCCGCTCCTCCAGGAACTCGCGGACGCCTTCGTCGAGGGCGCGGACGGTGCCGCCGATCCGGGCCGTGCCCGGAATGATGTTGGAGGCGGTACCGGCATGGAACTGCGTGACCGAGACCACGGCCGATTTCAGCGGATCGACGCCCCTGGAGACGATCGACTGCAGGTTCTGCACGATCGCCGCGCCGGCAAGGATCGGGTCGCGGGTCCGATGCGGCAGCGCTGCATGGCCGCCTTCGCCGACGATCTCGACGTCGAACTCGTCGGTCGAGGCGAGCAGCGGTCCGGCGCGAATGGCGAACGAGCCTATTGCGAGGCCGGGCATGTTGTGCATGCCGTAGACCTCGTCGATCGCGAAGCGCTCCATCAGGCCGTCGTCGATCATCGCCTTGCCGCCGGCCCCGCCCTCCTCGGCCGGCTGGAAGATGACGGCCACCGCTCCTGCGAAGTTCCGCGTCTCCGCAAGATGGCGCGCTGCGCCCAGAAGCATCGCGGTGTGACCGTCATGGCCGCAGGCATGCATCAGCCCCGGCTCCTCGGAGGCGTGGTCGGCGCCGGTCTGTTCCTTAATCGGCAGGGCGTCCATGTCGGCGCGAAGGCCGACCGTCCTGCCTCCGCCGCGATTGCCGCGGATGACGCCGACGACGCCGGTGCGGCCGATGCCGGTGACGACCTCATCGACGCCGAAATCGCGCAGCCGCCCGGCAACAAGGCCCGCGGTCCGGTGCACCTCGTAGAGAAGCTCCGGATGGCGGTGGATGTCGCGGCGCCACTCGACGAGCTCCGGCAGGGTGTCGGCAAGGCTGTTGATCGTCGGCATTGTCGTTTCGCTTCCGGTCGGCGCGGCGCGTGACGAGCGGTTAAACATCCGCCTTGTCCGTCGTCGCGCGTTTATGGACTTCATGCCAGAATTGGCTAAACCTCCTACACCACCTCTCCCGCCGCAAAGGAAGTCCGAACATGAAGAAGCTCAGTGCCATTGCCGTCGTCGGTGCGTTGCCGCTCCTCGCAGGCTGCTTCGATCTCGAGCAGGGGCTCAGCGTTGAAAGCGACGGGACGGCGACCTTCGTTTCGGAGATCGCCATGGATACCGAGACGATGAACATGATCGCAGCGATGGGCGAGGGCGAAGCCGAGCCGCTGTGCACCGATATCGACGCCGACGACTTGCCGGACAGCTTCGAGGTCACCTCGGAGGAATTCATGCGCGACAACGACACGGTCTGCCGCACGGTGGCTGTCGGTCCGATCGACGAACTGGTCGATGCCATGGCGGTCGTGGTCGGAGATGACGAAGGCCAGGAGACGACGCTCGTCGCCGAAGGCAACGGCGTCTACGTCTTCAATACGACGCTCACATCCGAGGATGCCGGTCTTGGCGATATGGGCGATCCGGAAATCATGGCGCTCTTCGAGGATCGTACGGTCACGTTCTTCGTCACGGCGCCGAACATCATCGAGACCAATGGCGAGGTCGACGGCAACACGGCCACGCTGGTGATCCCGACGCTGGACCTGATGAGCGAGACCGGAAACGAGTACTCACTCTTCGTTCGCTTCGGCCTCTAGCCGGCGAAGACAAGGGCCCGCCCGTGCTTGCGGGCCCTTGAGCCGCCTTGTATCAAGGCGCCGCCGGAAGGCGCTGCCGCACTAGCTCAGTTGGTAGAGCAACGCATTCGTAATGCGTGGGTCGCTGGTTCGAGTCCGGCGTGCGGCACCATTCTGCCTGGGGGCGGGCTTCGTAGCTATCAGGGGGACTCACGATGATCAGGAATGCACTTGTTCTCGCCGGTACGTCGGCGATTGCGATCGGTCTGGCGACCGGGTCGGCTCAGGCCTGCCCGGACTGGCAACTGCAGCCGCCTTTCGGCGCGGTCAATCTGTCGGTCGGGTTCCTTCCCGATCCCTATCAGCGCAACGTGACGGCCGGGGGCGCCTACGACCTCCAGGAATGCGGCTTCAACTGGGCCGGTTTTGTCGCGCGCGCGCCGGACTTCGACCTCTACTACGACGCCGGCAACTCGCCGCTGACATTCTACGTCAACTCATCCTACGACACCGTGCTCCTTATCAACGCGCCGGACGGCCGCTGGTATTTCGACGACGATTCGGCCGGCAACCTCAACCCGGCGATCACCTTCAACGCGCCGATGTCGGGGCTCTACGATGTGTGGATCGGCACCTGGGCGCCGGGTAGCGGCCTCTCCGCGCGTCTCTACATCACGGAGTTCTAGGCTGGGCGCTCGGCGCGGCTAGGCAGGCTGGACGGCGCGGGGCGGTTCCGCCGCCTCGCTTTCGCCCCGCAAAGCGCGGACGAGCGCGGCGAACTCCGCAAAGGGCAGCGCCGGGCACCACAGGAAGCCTTGTGCGAATTCGATACCGAGATCGCGGACGAATTCGTAGTCCTGCTCGCGCTCGACGCCCTCGGCGACGATGGCAAGGCCAAGGCTACGCGCCAGCGTCGTGATCGCGGCGACGATCTTCTGGTTGTCGCCGTTGCCGGCAACGCCGTCGATGAAGGACCGGTCTATCTTCAACCGGTCGAACTTCAGTTGCGGCAGGCGGATGAGATGGGAGTGCCCTGTCCCGAAATCGTCGATGGCGAAGCGGATGCCGAGATCGCGCAGCCGCTGCATGGGACGTCCAGGGTCATCCGACATGAGGATGGCGGAAGTCTCGGTGAGCTCAAGCTCGAGGCATTCGGGCGGTAGCGCGTTGCGATCGAGAGCGCCTGCGACCTTCTCGGCGAAGCCTTCCTGCTGCAATTGGGCTGGCGCGATGTTGACCGACAGGGTAAGCGGCCGCGTCGGGTGTGCCAGTTCCCGGAAGCATCGCAGGCTCTCCTCAAGGACGAACTCGCCGATCTCGGCGATGAGCCCCGATTCCTCGGCAATGGGGATGAACTCGCCGGGCGCGACAAAGCCCTCCGTGGCGTGAGGCCAGCGGACCAAGGCTTCGGCGCCGACAATCGCACCGCTTGCTGTGCTGATGACCGGCTGGAAGTGGACCGCAAGCGAACCGAGATTGATGGCCTGACGGAGCTCGTTTTCGAGCTCGGCACGACGGCGCGCGGCCACCCCGATCTCGGGCGTGAAGAACCGAGCCGCGCGACGGCCTGAGCGTTTGGCGGCGTAGGTCGCAAGGTCGGCCCGTTGAACGATTTCGTCGCAGGGCTGTCCGTGCCTGAACCGGGTGGCACCCAACGAGCAGCCGATATGGACGCTGGTCTCACCGATGCGGAGCGCATCGTCCATCGATCGGATCACCGCCTCGGCCAGCGCCGCAAAGCTGTCGTCGGTGATGTCGCCGACTAGGAGAATGACGAACTCGTCGCCGCCGAAACGGGCAAGCGACCATTCGCCGATCCAACGCTCGGCCGCGCTCGTTGCAAGGACCGCCTCTATCCGCGCAGCAACGGCGCGCAGGACCTCGTCGCCGAAAGTGTGACCCAATGTGTCGTTGATGCCCTGAAAATGGTCGAGGTCGATCATCATCAATGCGCCGCCATGGCGCGATCCGTTCTCGACGACCGATTCGAGACGCCGCTGAAAACCGGAGCGATTGGGAAGTCTGGTGATGGTGTCGGTGTAGGCGAGCGTCTCCATCCCGTCGATGCTGTTTCGGAGGCGCGATTGCATGGTGCGGAAGGCCGCCTGCAGATCGGCCACCTCGCCGGTTCCCGTCTTCGGAAGCTCCGCGTCGAGGTCTCCGGCAGCGACCTTGCCGGCCGCCTCGGTCACGGCCGTCATCCCGCGGGTGACGCGCCATACCATTAGTGCCGCGATCGGGATCGCAAACAGGAAGACGGTGAGGGCGATCAGCGCGTTGCGGACAAGCACTTCGCGTACCGACGAGAATTCCTCGGCGGCCACGCCGCCGAGAATCGCGCCGCCCAGCGTCGTGGCGCCGGTCTGAATCGACCGCACGACACGAACGACGCCCATCCTTTCGCCGTCGAGAACGATTTCGGCATCGGCGTGAATGCGGTCGTCGGCGACCTCGGCGTGGTCAAGTGCCAGCGAGGCTTCGGCTTCGACGGCCTCGGCGCCCATGGCGGAAACGATAACATTGCCGTCGAGGTCAGTCAGCGTGATCGCAATCGACTCCTCAAGCTCGACGATGTCCTCGACGATCTGGGGCAGGCCAAAGCCGTCGCCCTCGGAGATCCGGTCGGCGGCGATCCGCGCCGTCAGGGTCGCGACATATTCGACGTGGGCCTGGAGGCGATCGATGGCAATTTCGGTCTGGCCACGCCAGTTGAACGCCAGAACGAGGACGGTGAATGCCACCAGCAGCAACGCGATATACAGCGTGAACTGGACCCGGAGGCGGCCGAGAAGCCGCTTCGCATTTGCAATCATCCGTCGGCATCCCTCTCGGTGCGCTCCCGCCCGGGACCCTGCGCACGCCCGACGAGTAAGAGGGACAACCTCAAATATTCATTAAGTCGACCGGCTCGCGTTGAGCGACTTGCTTCATGCTGCGAGGCGACGCCAGCTCAGGAGGAGCGGCGCGATCATCGCCGACAACCCCGCGAATCCGGCAACGAGGCCGAAGTGCCAGACGAGCGTCATGATTGACGCGTCCGGCCCGTGAACTGTGTGGAGTGAAGCATTTGCCAGCGCGCCCGTCGCCAGCGCCGCCAGCATCAGCGTGACGCGGGGCCGCAGCGGGGCGCCGCGGCGGAGCATCAGGACCATCGCGAGCGCTGGTGCGAGGCCCGCCAGAATCATCGGCGGAATGCAGGCGCTGTCGAAATGGAGAGCGATGCCGGCGCGCCCTTCCTCCACGAAATCGGCAACTACGCCCTGGCCGATCACGGCGAACCAGATACCCGCCGGTATCAGAGCCAGCCACGTCCAGTTCCGGCGCGTTCCCGGGACCACCGACTGAAAGGCGGCAAGGGCCGCGAGGATTGCGGTCGCCAACGCGGCGGCAAACTCGACGACGGCTCGCGCATTGTCGGTCCGCAGAAGACCCTCACCAGGGCCCGTCGCAAGCAGGACCACCGCGACCCAGGCCGCCGACAGCGTCAGCCAAAGCGCGGCGCGGCGACCGGGCGGCGGAAGCGGATCGATCGGGTGTGACGAGGCGGCCAGACGTGCCGCGTAACGCTCGCTCTCCAACTATTGCCCCCCGGCAAGCGCGGCGCGAAGCGCCTTGATGCCGCGATGGCAGGCGACCTTCAGCGCCGAAACGCTCGTTCCCGTTATTTCGGAGGCTTCACGCAAACTCATCTCGCGCAACTTCAACAACTCAACTGCCCGGCGCTGACCGCTCGGCAGCCGCCTGATGGCATGCTGCAATGTCTCCGGGTCGCCGGGGGCGTTATCCGGGCTGTTCGTTTCCTCCGCCGCAAAGGTTTCAGCCGCGGGGGTGTCGGCCATCTCGTTGGCCTTCTTGCGGGTGTCGCGCCGGGCCCAGTCGATGGCGCGGTTGCGAGCGATCGTCTTCACCCAGGGCAGGAATGGCCGCGAAGGATCATAGGTGGCGCGGACAAGATGGATCGACAGCAGCGCCTCCTGCACCAAATCCTCGACATCGGAAGGCTGCATGCCACGGTTCTGTTGGCGAACGGTCTGGCGAAGCACCGGGATAATGGCAACGAGCAGTCGTTGATAGGCTTCCGTGTCACCGCGTTGCGCGGCGGCCATCAAGGCTGAAAGGTCGGCGTCGTCATGCGGTTGGCGCAATGCCGCCGTCTCCGGCGCTTCGGGATGAGCCTATCTAAGCGGGGCGTGGAGCGGGCCGGAAATCAACAACGGGTGAGACGGCGGACTGGTCGTTGACCCGCTTAACGCTCCTGTTAAGTTCTAGGGAAAGGGATCAGCAGGGGGCGCCGCGTGGGCAAGCCGCGGACCATATACGAGAGCCGCTTCTACGATTTCGCACTCGACCATGACCACAACGCCCTGTGGTTCCAGTGGAAGCCGGAAACCGCATCGCTCGACGACGACGCGTTCAAGGAAGGGCTCAGCAACTATGCCGGCTACGCCATCGAGTACCGGCCCCGCCACCTCGTTGTTGATGTCCGGCAGTTCCATGGTAACGTTTCAGCCGAAACCGTTGGTTCCTGGCGCGACGGGGTGATCATCCCGCGATACAACAAGGCAGAGATTTCGAAGATGGCGACTTTGGCCGCTCCCGGAAGCGGTCCGCCTCCGAGCCCGCCGGACCGATATGACGGCCAGTCATTCCAGTCGGCGACCTTCGACTCCGAGGAGTCCCTCAACGCTTGGCTCACGGAGTAGCACGCGCCGAACGCTGCTCCCGCCTTTCCGATCAATGAGAGCGCCGTCGTCTGCCGGACTGCCCTGCAGCGACACTTCGCCGAGGCTTGAAGCCTCACCCATCCGATAATCGGAGGAATACCCAGATGAGAGTCAGAAACTTCGCCCTAGCGGCGGGCGCAATGCTCGCCGTGCCGGCATTCGCCGGCGCAGCAGAAGCCCAAGACGAGACGACTTGCGATGTCGATCGCGCTATCGTCTTCGGCGATCTCGGTTACGATTCGGCACAGTTCCACAATGGCGTCGCCCGCTTCATTCTGGAGAACGGGTATGGCTGCGAGACCGACGCCATTCCAGGCGAGACGATTCCGCTGAATAACGGTCTCGCCCGCGGCGATATCGACGTCATCATGGAAGTGTGGATGGGCAACCCCGTTCAGGCGTTCGTCGACGCCGTCGACGCCGGCACAGTCGTTCCGGTCGGCAGCAACTTCCCCGACGCCACCGAGGGCTGGTTCGTGCCGCGTTATGTCGTCGAAGGACCGGATGCGATCGCGCCGGGTCTCCGCTCGGTCGCCGATCTGCCCGACTATATCGAGCTCTTCACCGATCCGGAGGAGCCCGACAAGGGCCGCTTCTACAACTGCCCGGCGGGCTGGGTCTGCGAGGGCGTCAACTCCAAGAAGCTGATCGCCTACGGCCTCGAGGACTACTATGTGAACTTCCGCGTTTCGGGTCAGGCGCTGGTCGCGGCGGCCGAGTCGGCCGTGCTGCAGGGCGAGCCGGTGCTCTTCTACTATTGGAGCCCGACCTGGCTGATGGGCAAGTTCGACTTCTATCAGCTCGAAGAAGAGCCCTTCGATCAGGAGGTCTGGGACGCCATGATGGCCGCTGACGAACCGACGGCGGCAACCGCCTATCCGGTCTCGAACGTCATCATCGCAGCCAATGCCGAGATGGCGGCCGGGGCTCCTGTCGTGATCGGCTTCCTCGACGCCTACGAGACCACCAGCATGATGGTCTCGCAGTCGCTCGCCTTCATGCAGGATACCGGCGCTACCGCCGACGAGGCGGCCGAGGAGTTCCTGCGCACGCGCGAAGACGTCTGGACTGAGTGGGTGCCGGCCGACGTCGCCGAGCGCGTGCAGGCGGCGCTTTCCGAGTAGCGCCCTTGCTCGTGAGAAAGATGACCTCCGGCGGCATATGTGCCGCCGGAGGTGCCCTTTGAGGACCGCTCCATGCAGTGGTACCTGCCGGTCAACGACGAAGACTTCCCCGACATCGGTAGCCCGATCGCCGACTGGGCCAACGAACTCGTGGAGTGG
>CAZSXA010000037.1:12186-17493 GCA_964611195.1 uncultured Bauldia sp. | reverse complement strand
TCGCTCCGTCCTTGGTGACGGTTAGATGTGCCGGCGCGGGCGCGGGGTCAAGTTTTGATCGGGAGAGGGCTGAATGGCTGACGTTCCCCAGCAAACGAACTTTGTTTCGAGTCGGCGTGCAGCAGACTCGACAGTTGGCTTTGTGAAGCATGTTGACGGAGATGGATTCGCGGCAGGGTCCGGTACGCTCGTGAAGTTAGGAGGCAAGCAAGGAGTACTCACTGCTGGACATGTCTTGAGCAACCTGCCTGAAATGGGCGAGGTCGGATTGATGGTGTTCCCAGAGAAGAAGCGGCGCCAAGCGTTTAAGATCGATCTGGGTCATACCAACCGGGTGTTGGACTACGCCGAAGACAGAGGCGCCGATGGTCCCGATCTGGGGTTCCTCGCTCTGCCCGAGTACAAAGCAACACAGTTGGCAGCCATCTGTTCATTTGTTGACTTGGACAAGAGGCGCGCTGAGCTTGGCAATCCGACCAAGAGCAACACTGTCTTAGACGCGGTTTGCGGAATGGTGGGTGAGTGGACAGCCGACTCACCTTCATCGCCGCCCGGCTACAGGAACAAGGATTTTACCTTGCTTTTTGGGCCCGGCTACACCCTAGGAAAACGCCAAGTTGGCGATTACGACCTCGCCTTGTCTCGGCCTGAACTCGCGCCTGTCGTTGATGCTCCAAAGAGCTTCGGGGGTGTCAGCGGTGGCGGCCTCTGGCGCTTCTTCGTTTCTGACGATAGGCGGGAGGTTCTCGAATCCAGATTTGCGGGCATCGCGTTCTACGAAGTTCAGGGTACCTCGAAATCGCCCGACATCATCTGTCATGGCCCTAGGAGCATCTACTCATACTTGCATGATCAAGTCTTGCAGCGGTGGCCCGCGCGCGGCTGATACTTGACGGGCCGTTAGCCCGCCGCGTCCTCGATCGCTTCCATGTCGTCGTCGGAGAGGCCGAAATGGTGGCCGATCTCGTGGATCAGGACATGGGTGACGATGGCGCCGAGCGTTTCCTCGTGCTCGGCCCAGTAGTCGAGAATCGGGCGGCGGTAGAGCCAGATCTGGTTCGGCATCTCGCCGGAAAAGGGCGTCGCCGAATCGTGCGCCATGCCGGTGCCGTGGAAGAGGCCGAGAAGGTCGAACGGCGTCTCGGCCTCGAGATCGACGAGGACGTCGTCGTCCGGGAAGTCGGCGACGCGGATGATGATCTCGCCGGCGTGGCGCAGGAATTCGTCCGGCAGGCCGGCAAGCGCTTCGCGCCCCAGCGTCTCGAAATCCTCGAGGGTCGGCGCCGACGCCGAAGCCCAGTCCGTCAGCTTGCCTGCGGCCATTCGCGGATGTCGACGAAGCGGCCGGCGATCGCGGCCGCAGCAGCCATTGCCGGCGACACCAGATGGGTGCGGCCCTTGTGGCCCTGACGGCCTTCGAAATTGCGGTTCGAGGTCGAGGCGCAGCGCTCGCCCGGCTGAAGCCGGTCGGCATTCATGGCAAGGCACATCGAGCAGCCCGGCTCGCGCCAGTCGAAGCCGGCCTCGATGAACACCTTGTCGAGCCCTTCCGCCTCGGCCTGCTCCTTCACCAGCCCGGAGCCCGGAACGACCATGGCGTCGATGTTCTCCTTGACCTTGTGACCGGCGACGATCGCGGCGGCGGCGCGAAGGTCCTCGATGCGGCCATTGGTGCAGGAGCCGAGGAAGACGCGGTCGATGCCGATCTCCTTGATCGGCGTGCCGGCGGCAAGGCCCATATAGTCGAGCGCGCGTTCGATGGCGCGGCGCTTGTTGGGGTCGGCGATCGTCGCCGGATCGGGCACGCGGCCGTCGATAGTGGCAACGTTCTCCGGGCTGGTTCCCCAGGTGACGATCGGCGGCAGCGCCGCGGCGTCGAGCCGGATTTCCTTGTCGAACTCGGCATCGTCGTCGGAGCGGAGCGTCTCCCAGTACTGGCGCGCCATTTCCCAGGCCGCGCCCTTCGGCGCCTTCGGCCGGCCGGCAATGTACTGATAGGTGGTCTCGTCGGGTGCGATCATGCCGGCCCGGGCGCCGCCCTCGATCGACATGTTGCAGATCGTCATGCGGCCGGCCATCGGCAGCGCGCGGATCGCCTCGCCGGCATACTCGATGACGTGGCCGGTGCCGCCTGCGGTGCCGATCTCGCCGATGATGGCGAGGATGATGTCTTTGGCGGTGACGTTCTCGGGGAGCTTGCCGTCGACCTGCACCTTCATGTTGTGGGCCTTGCGCTGGATCAGCGTCTGGGTGGCGAGCACATGCTCGACCTCGGAGGTGCCGATGCCGTGGGCGAGGGCGCCGAACGCGCCATGGGTCGAGGTGTGGCTGTCGCCGCAGACGATCGTCATGCCGGGCAGAGTGAAGCCCTGCTCGGGCCCGACGATGTGGACGATGCCCTGGCGCTTGTCGAGCTCGTTGTAATACTCGACGCCGAACTCCGCGGCATTATCGGCGAGCGTCTTCACCTGGATAGCCGATTCCGGGTCCTCGATGCCCTGCGAGCGGTCGGTGGTCGGGACATTGTGATCGACGACCGCCAGCGTCCGCTGCGGCGCGTGCACCTTGCGGCCGGCGAGGCGGAGGCCCTCGAAGGCCTGCGGCGATGTCACCTCATGAACAAGATGTCGGTCGATATAGATCAGCGACGTGCCGTCCTCGGCCTCGTCCACAAGGTGCTCGGCCCAGATCTTGTCGTACAGAGTCTTTCCAGCCATTGGCTTTTTCGTGCTCGCAATCGTCGGATTCGTGAAGGCTGATATGGGGTACCGCAAGGGAGCCGGTCAAGGCGGCCGGATGCTTGCGGCGGCGGCTGCCGTCCTGGCCGCGGCGCTGGCCTTCGCAACGCCGGCCGCCGCTGCTCCCGACTGCGACGAGGTGGAGGACGCCGGCAACCGCTACACGCTCTGCATCGTCTATCTCCGCGAAAGCGAGCTCCGCCTCTTCTGGCAGAACGACGACGGAGCCCCCTACACGACGTTCCAGGCCATCGACCGTGCGCTCGGCGAGGAGGACGCCGCGCTTTCTTTCGCGATGAATGCCGGCATGTACGACCTCGATTACGGGCCGATCGGGCTTTATGTCGAGGACGGCGAGACGCTGAAAGAGGCCAACACCAATGAGGGGCCGGGGAACTTCCATCTCCTCCCCAACGGCGTCTTCTACTGGTCCGGCGACACGGCCGGGATCATGGAGACCAACGCCTTCCTCGCCGCCGACCCGCCGGCCGAGTTCGCAACCCAGTCCGGCCCGATGCTCCTCATCGACGGCGAGGTGCATCCGCGCTTCCTGCCGGACAGCGACTCGCGGAAGATCCGCAACGGCGTCGGCATCGTCGATCCGCACACGGTCGCCTTCGTGCTCTCGGAGGAGCCGGTAACGTTCTGGGAGTTCGCGCTGCTCTTCCGCGACCGCCTCGGCGTTCGCGACGCGCTGTTCCTCGACGGGTCGGTCTCGGAGATCTACTCGCCCGAACTCAATCGGCGCGGTTTCGGCTGGTTCGGTCCGATCGTCGGCGTCGTGGAACGCTAGGCTTCGGCTTCCGCCGGAGCGCCGGCACCCGCGGTCTTGCCGGGGCGCTGCTCGGTCTTCTCGGTGATGCGCGCCGACTTACCGCGGCGGCCACGGAGGTAATAGAGCTTCGCCCTGCGGACCTTGCCGCGGCGGATCACCTTGATGGAATCGATCAGCGGCGAATAGACCGGGAAGACGCGCTCGACGCCCTCGCCATAGGAGATCTTGCGGACGGTGAAGTTCTCGCTGAGACCGCCGCCGGCCCGCGCAATGCAGACGCCTTCATAAGCCTGGATGCGGGTCCGGGTGCCCTCGGTCACCTTCACATTGACGCGCACGGTGTCTCCCGGCGCGAACTCCGGTACGGGACGCTGGGCAGTAATGGCCGCAGCCTGCTCCTTCTCGAGCTCGTCGATCACGTTCATCTCGGACAATCCTTACGGGCGCGCGGCGCGGCGTGGAACTGACGCCGTGATGCTGCCGCTGGCGAGTATTGGCTTGGCGGCGGTGTTTATAGGACGATCGCGCCGATGTCGATTCCCTTTGTCGCTTCGGGCCCCCGCAATCTCACGGCTTAGCCAGGAGGTCGGGCCGGCGGATGCGGGTGAGCTTCAGCGCCTGCTCGCGCCGCCACCGGGCGATCTCCTCGTGATTGCCGGAACGAAGGACCTCCGGAATCGTGCGGCCCTCGAAATCGAGCGGCCTCGTGTAGTGCGGATATTCGAGGAGACCCCCGGAGAAGCTCTCACTTTCCGCCGATTCGGCATTGCCCATGACGCCCGGCAGAAGGCGCACCGCGGCCTCGAGCACCGCCATCGCGGCGATCTCGCCGCCGGAGAGGACATAGCTGCCGACCGAGACTTCGCGAAGGCCGCGGGCGTCGATGACGCGCTGGTCGATGCCCTCGAAGCGCCCGGCGATCAGCATGACGCCGGGGCCGCTCGCGAGTTCCTCGGCCATCGCCTGATCGAACAATTCGCCACGCGGGCTCATCAGCCAGCGCGGCCTCGCGTCGCCTTCGGGGCTGGCGGAGTCGATCGCGGCGGCGAGGATGTCTGCGCGCAGCACCATTCCCGGTCCGCCGCCAGCCGGCGTGTCGTCGACGGAGCGGTGGCGGTCGGTGGCGTGGTTGCGGATGTCGCGGGTGTCGAGCGTCCACTCCTCGCCGAGGGCGCGTCCGGCGAGGCTGACGCCGAGCGGGCCGGGAAACATCTCCGGGAAGAGCGTTAGGACGGTCGCGCGCCAGGGATCGCGCGTTGCCTCAGTTTTCATCGACGGCTTCCCCGTCGCCACTGTCGTCGAAGAGGCCCGCCGGCGGGTCGATGACGATTCGGCCGCCGGCGATGTCGACCGTCGGCACCGCGGCGTGGGTGAAGGGGACAAGCACGGACGGCGCGCCGGGGCGGGCGATGTCGAGGAGATCGCCGGCGCCGTGATTGAGGATTGCCGCCACCGAGCCCACCGGCTCGCCGGCGATAGTCTCGGCGGAGAGGCCGATCAGGTCGGCGTGGTAGAAATCGTCCTCTTCGGGCTGGGGCAGGCGCTCGCGCGGGACCGACAGCTCGACGCCGTTGAGGGCTTCGGCGGCGTTCCGCGTTGTGATGCCTTCAACGCGCACGACAAGCATATCGGGCGAGCGGCCGGCGGCCGCGCGGATGCTGGTGAGGACGAATGTCCTGCCGTCGGGCGCTTCGAGCGGCCCGTAGTCGGCCACCGCCGCCGGGTCCCCGGTATGCGCCTTCAGCCGGATCTCGCCGCGGACGCCATGCGGCGCACCGAAGGTGGCGAGCACGA